>NZ_JBEXSW010000031.1:0-112571 GCF_040613775.1 Streptomyces sp. NPDC006208
AGAGCGTGATGCCCCGCGTCGCGGTCCTGCCGCTGGACAGCAGGTCCCAGAACGCGGGTGTCCCCACGCCGCCCGGAGCCACGACACCGACTCCGCTCAAGCCCTGGGCCCGGATTGACATCGCCCTGCTTGAAGACGCGCGCCGGCGCAGAGTTTCGCCGATCTGCAGCGGCTGCCGCCCGGAGAGTTCGAGCGGGATCCCCGGACTTCTTTTGTACGCGGTCACGAGCGAAGCCGGTGACCGACGCGCACGCTCCGGCCGGGCCGGACCCGCAGCCGCCGCCCCCACGCGCACGCCGGCTGATCACGCCCGCCGGTGAACCCCGCGACCGGCGGATCCTGACACGTCGGCTTGCGTCTTCGCACGCCGCTCGGCCTCGCTGACCGCGCCCGCCGCCTCCCCGCCCACGCCTTGGACGACTACGTCCAGCGGCACCTGGAGCGGCCGCCCGGACCGCCTTTGCGCGTCAGCCGATGTCACCGGGCTGCGGCAGGGCAACCCTGAAGACCGTGCGGCCGGGACGGCTGCGAAGCTCCACGCAGCCGCCGTGTGCCGAGGTCACGGCGTGGGTGATGGCCAGGCCGAGTCCGGTGCCGCCCGCGCTCCTCGACCGCCCGTCGTCGGACCGTACGAAGCGTTCGAAGATCTCCGACTGCAGCTCCTTGGGCACCCCGGGCCCGTCGTCCTCCACGAGGATCTCCACCTGGCTGTCCCGCTCCACGAGGCCCACGCTCACCCTGGTACCGGGCGGGGTGTGGGTGCGGGCGTTGGCGAGCAGGTTGGTCAGCACCTGCTGCAGTCCCCGCTCGTCACCGCGTACGACCACGGGTTCCTCGGGCAGTTCGAGCACCCAGCGGTGCTCCCGTCCGGCCGCGCCGGCGTCACTCACCGCGTCCAGCACCAGCCTGGTCAGGTCCACCGGCTCGTCCGCGAGCGGTCGCCCCGCGTCCAGCCGGGCGAGCAGCATGAGGTCGTCCACGAGTTCGCCCATCCTCACCGATTCGCACCGGACCCGGTCGAGCGCATGGCGCACCTTGTCGGGCACCGGACCAGGATGGAGCAGGGCCAGCTCCGCGTGGCCGCGAATCGAGGCGGCGGGTGTGCGCAGCTCATGGCTGGCGTCCGCGGCGAACCTCCGCAGCCGTTCCTCGCTCGCGTGTCTGCGGGCGAGCGAGTCCTCGACATGCCGGAGCATCCGGTTGAACGCGCCCCCGACCTGGCCCACCTCGGTGCGGGGATCGGTGTCCGGGACCCGCGGCGGCATGGCGACCTCGCCACCGGCGAGCGGCAGTTGGGCCACCCGGGACGCTGTCGCGGCCACCCGGCGCAGCGGACGCAGCGAAAGCCTCACCCACGCCGCTCCCGCGATCCCTGTGGCCAGCAGCGCCGCCCCGAACACGATCGCCTCGACCAGCTGCAGCCTCTGCACGGTGTCCTCGACGGGCTGGAGCGGCAGGCCCGTGATCAGTACGTCGCCCGCGGGGCCCCTGACGCCTATCACCCGGTAGTCATGGAGTGTGGACAGCCGGATGGTGCGGCCTTTGCCGTCGCCCGGTACGTCCACCAGTTCACGGCGGTCGGTGGCGGTGAGCGCGACACCCGTCTCGGTCTGGTCTCGTACGACGGCGGCCTGGGTGACCGTACCGCCCAGCACGCAGGCACCGAAGGTCCCTGTGGCCTGTCCCCGGGTGTCAGGGCCGCCGTCGCCGCGCAGCTTCCTGGCGGGGTCGAGGCTCGCGGGAAAATGGTTGCCGACCGCCGTCAGCTGCTGGTCCAGCCGCCGGACGAGGAAGCCCTCGAGTGCGGTGGTCGTCGCCAGACCGACGGCTCCACAGCTCACCGCCAGCAGCACGACCAGGCCGATCGTCAGCCGGGCCCGGAGGCTGCGGACCGCCGGGACCGGGAAGGACGCGGTGGACCTCATGGCGGGTCCGGTTTGAGGACATAGCCGACCCCGCGCACGGTATGGATCAGGGGACTGTGCCCGGCGTCCACCTTCTTGCGCAGATAGCTGACGTAGAGCTCGACCACATGGGCCTGCCCTCCGAAGTCATAACTCCACACGCGGTCGAGGATCTGGGCCTTGCTGAGCACCCGCCGGGGATTGCGCATCAGAAAACGCAGCAGCTCGAACTCGGTCGGTGTCAGGTCCACCGGCTGCCCGCCGCGAGAGACCTCCCGGGCGTCCTCGTCCATCACCAGGTCGCCGACGGCGAGGAGCTTCGCCTCGTCCGTCGCACGCGTCATCCCGGCCCTGCGCAGCAGCCCGCGCAGCCGGGCGAGCACTTCCTCAAGGCTGAACGGCTTGGTGACGTAATCGTCACCGCCGGCGGTGATACCCGCGATGCGGTCCTCCACCGCGTCGCGGGCGGTCAGGAACAGCACGCACACGCCCGGCGCCCGGGCCCGCAGCCGGCGGAGTACATCGAGGCCGTTGATGTCGGGCAGCATCATGTCCAGCACCACCGCATCCGGGCTGACGTCCCGCGCCGCGGCGACCGCCTCCTCGCCGGTTCCCGCGGTGCTCACATCCCAGCCTTCGTAGCGCAGGGCGTCGGAGAGGATGCCGGCCAGATCGGGCTCGTCGTCCACGACGAGCACGCGAACGGGTGAGCCGTCGGGGCGGTGCAGGCCGGCCGACGGGGGCGAGGCGGTGTCGGGGTTTCTCATGGCCCCGGCAGTATCACCGCCGTACCTCTGAATTTCCTATGAGTCCGCGCACTGGACTCCTCTTCCGCTCCCCTTCAGAGGAAACACAGAAATTGTGCTGCCACGGTGTGCCGCACCCCGGGCCGTACGCAGACGACGGCCTCCGGGAGGACTTCAGCCGAGGGAGCCTCATGACCACCATCCAGCACACCCGCCGCAGCCTGCACCTGTCCCAGCACGCCCCGCCCCTGCCGTGGCGGCCGTGGCGCTCCCCCGCCGCGGGCGTTCTCACGCTCATCCACGCCGGCGCCGCTGCCGTGCTCGCACTGTGGTGGCGCAACACGGAGACGGTCGCGGGACCGGACGCGTGGCTGACGAACGGCGGCCGGATCACCGGGCTGCTCGCGGGCTACGCCTGCGCCGTCCTGCTCGCCCTGATGGCCCGGGTGCCCGCGCTCGACCGGAGCGTGGGGAGCGACCGGCTTGCCCGCTGGCACGCCATGGGCGGCCGGTACACCGTCTCCCTCTCCGTCGCTCACACCCTTCTCATCATCTGGGGATACTCGATCACCGCCGAGACGGACGTCATCGACCAGACGACCGCGCTGGTGTTCGCGTACGAGGACATGCTCATCGCCACGATCGGAATGCTGCTGCTCGTCGTCGTGGGGATCGTCTCCGCCCGGGCCGCCCGCCGCAGGATGTCCTACGAGACCTGGCACTACGTGCACTTCCTCACCTACCTCGCGGTCTTCCTCGCCTTCTTCCACCAGCTGTCCAACGGCGCCGATTTCGTGGACGCCCCGGCGGCGCGTCTCGCCTGGTACGGGCTCTATCTCGGGGTGGCGGGGCTGCTGCTGTGGTACCGCTTCCTGACCCCGCTCAGGCGCGCACTGCGCCATCGCCTCTCCGTCGCCGAGGTACACCCGGAGGCTCCCGGAGTGGTTTCTGTCTACATCACCGGCCGGCACCTCGATGCGCTGGCCGCGGAGCCGGGCCAGTTCTTCCGGTGGCGCTTCCTCGCCCCCGGGATGTGGTGGGCAGCGAATCCGTACTCGCTGTCCGCTCCGGCCGACGAGCGCCATCTGCGGATCACCGTCAAAGCGGCAGGCGGTCACAGCGCCGCGCTGGCCGGTCTCCGGCCCGGCACCCGGGTGTGGGCGGAGGGCCCGTACGGTGCCTTCACCCGCGCCCGCCAGGGGAGCCACAAGGTGCTGCTGCTCGGCGGGGGCGTCGGCATCACGCCCCTGCGCGCGCTCTTCGAGACCCTGCCGGGCGACATGACACTGCTCTACTACGCCCGGAGCTTCCAGGACCTCGCCCTGCGCGACGAGCTCGACGGGATAGCCGCCGCCCGGGGCGCACGTCTGCACTACGTCGTCGACGAGCGCACCGGGCCGTCCCTGCCACTGACGGCAGCCGCCCTGAGCGACCTGGTACCCGAGCTGACGTCGCACGACGTCTATGTCTGCGGCCCGCCGGGAATGGCCGTCGCCGCGAAGGCGGCACTGCGCGACGCAGGAGTCCCACGGCACCGCGTGCACCACGAGTCGTTCGCCTTCTGACCCGCATCAGCTTTCTCACCCGCATCAGCCTTCTGAACCGCGTTCGCTTCCGACCAGCGCCTCCGAGGAGAGAGACCTCATGATCCGAGCTGCCGCAGTCACCGCCGCCACCGCCGCGGGCATCGTCCTGCTGCTGTCCCTGAAGCCGCAGGAGGACCCCGCGGCAACCGCGGCCCCGCCGATACCCGCCCCTTCCCGTGAGTCCGCACCCGGCGGCAGCGCCTCGGCCCCGGAGCCGACCGGGCGGGTGTCCGGCAGTTTCGTCGGTGACACCGTCGAGACCCGCCAGGGCCCGGTCCAGGTGCGCGCCACCCTGGCCGACGGCCGGCTCACTGCGGTGCAGGTGGTCAAGGGCCTCCACGACGAGGGCCCGAGCGCCGACGCCGTCCCGCGGCTCACCGAGCGGGCCCTGGCCGCACAGAACGCGCAGATCGACGCCGTCTCCGGCGCCACGTACACCAGCCAGGGCTACATCTCCTCGCTGCAGAGCGCGCTGGACCGGGCCCGTGCCTGAGCCGGCCGGGCTGCGTCACGTCGAGCACGTCATGGGCACGGTGTTCTCCTTCGACGTCCGAGGCTCGGTGACGCCGGCGGTCACCAGGGCGCTCGGCGACGCGGTGGCCTGGCTGCACCATGTCGACTCGGTCTTCTCCACGTACCGCAGTGACAGCCAGATCAGCCGTCTGGGCCGCGGGGAGACGACACTCCCCATGTGTGACCCGGAGGTGGCGGAAGTCCTGGAGCTGTGCGAGGACGCCGCCCAGGTCAGCGGCGGCTGGTTCACCACGGCCGTCGGCGGCCGTCTCGACCCCTCGGCCATGGTGAAGGGCTGGGCGGTCGAACGCGCCTCGCAGCTGCTGTACGACGCGGGCGCACGCCATCACACCGTCAACGGCGGCGGCGACATCCAGTGCCGGGGCGAGGCCGCCCCGGGCCGGCCATGGCAGATCGGCATCGTTCACCCTCTCCACCGTGACGATCTCGCCACGGTCGTCGTCGGCCGGGACATGGCCGTCGCCACCTCCGGCACCGCCGAACGCGGCTGCCACATCGTGGACCCCGTCACCGGCGGACCGGCAACGGCTCTCGCCTCGATCACCTTGGTGGGCCGCCACCTCACCGAGGTCGACGCCCTGGCAACGGCCGCCTTCGCGATGGGCGACGCCGCTCGTGCATGGCTCCGGTCCGTGGAAGGTGTCGAGGCGTTCGCCGTCACGACCGACGACAGCGCCTGGTGGACCCCCGGGTTCACGACCCACAGAGCCGGCCCGCAGCCGTAGGCCGCGGCGACCGTCTCGTTCGCCGACGCCGTCGCAGCGGGACCACTCGGCGAAGTCCCCGTCACCACGGCCGGGTTCTCGATCCCACCCGCGTTCACATCCGTCTGCGTCACGGTGTACTGGTGCGCAACGTCAGCGAGTGGTGAGGACCATCCGGAACCGCGCGGCTCCGGACATCATCTTCCGGTACGCCTCGGCGGCCTGGTCCAGGGGCAGGATCTCGACCATCGGGCGGATGCCGTGCAGGGCGCTGAACGCCATGGTGTCCTGCACGTCCTGCGCGGTCCCGGAGGGGTGCCCGCGGATGATCCTGCCGCTCATGAGCAGCTGGTTCGGGCTGATCCCCAGCGGGTTCACGTCCGCGCCGACGACCACGAGCTCGCCGCGGGGGGAGAGCCCTTCCGCGGTCGCCGTGATGGCGTCGGAGTTGGCGGCGGTGGCCAGGACCACCTTCGCGCCGCCGAGGGAGCGGAGCGCGTCCGCGACGGGCGTGTCCGCCGTGCTGTCGATGTAGTGGTGCGCACCGAGCTGCTTGGCGAAGTCGGCCTTCCCCGATCCACGGGCGATGGCCGCGGTCTCGAAGCCCATGGCCGCCGCATACTTCACCGCCAGGTGGCCGAGGCCCCCGATACCGAGCACGGCGACCAGATCGCCCGGCCGTGCGGAACTGCGCCGCAGCCCGTTGTACGTGGTCACCCCCGCGCAGGCGAGGGGTGCCGCATCGGTCGCCGTCAGCGCGTCGGGGATCCGCGCCAGGGCGTCCTGCGGTGCGACCACCTTCTCGGCGTACCCCCCGTCGTACGCCCACCCCGGAACCTTCAGGTTCTGGCACACGATGAAGTCACCCTGTCTGCAGGGCGTGCAGTGGCCGCAGCTGCCGCCGAACCAGCCCACCGCCACCCGGTCGCCCACCTGCCAGCCGCTGTGCGTCCCCTCGCCGAGCTCCTCGATGCGCCCGGCGATCTCATGCCCGGCGACCAGAGGAAACCGGACGCCAGGGAACAGTGCGTCCACGAAAGCGACGTCGCTGTGACAGATCCCGCAGGCGTCCACGGCGATCCGTACGTGGCCGGGGCCCGGCTGCGGTACCTCACGCTCGACGATCTCGAACGGACCGCCGGCGGCGGCCACCTGTACGACTCGATGGGTGCTCATCTGGATCTCTCCCGGGTAGCACGACGCGCGTACCTATCAGCACACCAGCTCGGGACCGATCACGCGCGCCAAGCCAGGTGAGCAGCCGGCGCCCTCGCGGAGCTGCGTGAAGGGCCGACGGCGTCAGATCGGGGTGCGTCCGGCAAGCTCGGAAGCCCGGCGGACCGGGCCGCGGACCACGGACTTGGTGGCGCGACACCGCATCTGGCGGCCATGCCCCGCGGCGGCTCCTCCGGCCCGCAGTGCCGGTACCGACTGCCGGCACGGGCCGAGGCTACGACCGACGGCGAGGTTTGCCGCGCTTGCCGCCCTTGGGGCCGCCGGCACCGCTCCGAGGGCTCTTGCCGGCTGCGGGCTTGCGCTGTGCACCGCCCTTGTCGGAGGGCTTGCGCTTCGGCTGGGCCGGGGCCGGGGCCGGGGGGCGACCCCGCGTGCTGTTGACGGTCCGCCCACGGACGATCCCGATGAACTGCTCGACCAGGTCGGTGGTCGCATCCTGCGGCCACGACAGTGCGATACGCGACTCGGGAGCGTCCGAGACCGGCCGATAGGTGAGGTCCTTGCGGTGGTGCAGGCGGGCGAGTGACTGGGGGACGACGAGGAGTCCCACCCCTGCCGCCACCAGTTCGACGGCATCCGCCGTCGTGGCGGGGCGCTCGATCGCGGGCCGTCCCGGCAGACGCTCCCAGCCGAGGACGTCGTCGAGGGGGTGCAGCACGATGTCGTCGGCAAGATCCTCGGCGGACACCTCGTCGACCGCCGCCACGACATGGTCCTTCGGGACCACGACCACCGTCGTCTCGGTGTAGAGAGGGATCGCGCTGAGGTCCGTCCGGTCGACCGGCAACCGTACGAAACCCGCGTCGGCGCCGCCGCCGCGCAGCATGTCGAACGCCTCAGCGGCGGGTACCCCGATGAGGTTCAGTGGGATTCCGGGCAGCCGCTCGTTCCAGATCCGCACCCACTTCGTGGGGGTCACTCCCGGGACGTAGGCGAGCCGGAACGAAGGGGGTACTTCCGAGCCTGTCACTCCGCCAAGGTTACCGGTCGTGGTCGGAGGTAGCGCACGCGCTCGAATACTCTGGACACCATGACGTCGCACCAGAGCGCCCAGACGATGAAGCCCGCAACCGCGGCCAAGAAGCTGGGCGTGTACCTCGAGGCCACCCCCGCCGAGTTCCAGGAGGGTGTCGTCTCGCGCACCGAATTGAACGCGCTGCAGGCCGATCCGCCCGAGTGGCTGCTGGATCTGCGCCGCAACGGTCCACATCCGCGGCCGGTGGTCGCGGCGAAGCTGGGCATCTCCATCTCGGGTCTCGCCCGTGGCGGAATCACGGACGCCCTCACCACGGAGCAGATCGACGCGCTGAAGCGGGACCTTCCCGAGTGGCTGCAGAAGGAACGCGCCACCCAGGCCGACGTCCGCAAGGAAGCGGCGCGCATCAAGGAGAAGAACGCGGCGCGCGGCGATCAAGGGGGCCAAGCGGGTTCCTGACCCGAGCACGGGCGCGGGGGCCCGACAGTGATCGTTCGGTGACACACGTGCCGAACGGCCACTGTCGACGGAGCGCCGGCGTCGATCGACGATCTGCAGGCGCTCCCCTGACGAACTACGGACATTTCACGGCCGTGCGCGGAGAACGGACGGTCCGCGCACTGTCGTTGCACCTCGACCGCTTGGTCCGGGACGGCGACGCCGTGTTCTGGACGGATCTCGACCCTGAGCCGTCCTGTTGATGCGTACAGCGTGAAGTCGGCAGGCGGACGGGGGTGTTCACCGTCCGCGTCACCGTCTTCGGTCCGGCGCTGGACATGCTGAAGCCCGCCTCGAAGGCGATCGGTGAACCGCTTTCCGTACGGGCCGCTTTCGCCTCCAACTTTTCGGTCGGTGTCCGTACGCCGAGCGCTGTGGACGACATGGCGTTCCCGGTCGAGCCCGTGCTCTCAGCCGTTCCGCCGGAACCCCTGTAGCCGGCCTACGGCTTCACCGCTGCCGCATCCACAGGGTCCGGCCTCGGGTTCCGTCGCCCGATGTGGCCGGTGTGACCTACGAGATGCGTCCGTCGGGAAGTGGGCGGACAGGAAGAAGCTGCGGGCGTTTCGCTGTGCGGCCGTCTCCGGAGGAGCGGCCGCGCAGGCGCCTGCCGAGCCAGGGGCCGAGGAACGAGGCGGCCCAGCGCAGTTCGGTGGCCACAGCTCGCCATCCGGCGGGGGGCGGCGCTTCCGGGGGAGGCAGAGGGTGCGTCCAGGCGTCGCTGCTGCCGGGTAGTTGGAGGGTGTGGGCGATGGCGGCGGCGATCCGTTCATGGCCGAGCGGGCCGGCATGGAGCCGGTCCGGACTCCACAGGCGGAGATCGGTGACGACGTCATGGAGAGAGGTCTCGCCGACGGCGACCCGGTGCCGTCGTGCCGCCTCCCGGATGCGGTGGTTGAGGGCGACGACACGGGAGTTGATCGGGCGGGCGAGCGGCGTGATCCGTGCGACGTCGGGGAAGGTGAGGGTCACCACACGGGCGCCCTGGGCGGTGAGCGCGGCGAACATCGCCTCCAAGTGGCCGGCGACCTCGTCGGCGTCGAACCGGGGGCGCAGCAGGTCGTTGACGCCGGCGACGACGGTGGCCAGGTCCGGGTGCAGGGCGAGGGCGGAGTCGAGCTGTTCCGCGCGGACCTGTCCGGCGAGGCGGCCGCGTACGGCGAGATTCGCGTACTCGACACCGGGGCTGTGCACGGCGAGCAGCTCGGCGAACCGGTCGGCGAAACCCCGCAGCCCCACGACGTCGTCGCCGTCGCCGAGGCCCTCGGTCTGGCTGTCACCCAAAGCTACGTAACGCAGGTACTCACCGCTGCGCATGAGCCGCCCGCCTTTCCCGCAGGATCGCCGCCGTGCGCTCGCACCAGTCCCGGTTGCCCTGTTCGAAGGCGAGGCCTCGCAGGCAGGTCAGATAGGGGCCGATCCGCTCGCCGTGCCGCAGGAACTCCTCCTCGCTGCGGTCGCCGCGGATCTTGTGCAGCAGCGAGCCGAACAACTCGACCTTGGCCCCGGCGAAGGCGGCCCGCTCCATGAGCTGCGCGATGACCTCGTCGGTGTCGATGAGATCGGAGGCCTGGACCTTGACGACCAGGTCGTCACGCATGAACGAGGGCTTGGCGGAGGCCGCCGCGAACCGTTCCAGCTCGGCGAGACCAGCGTCGGTGACCCGGAACAGGCGCTTGTTGGGCCGGGTGTCCTGGACCACCTCCCGGCCCGTGACCAGCCCGTCCGCCTCCAGTTTGGCCAGCTCGACGTACAGCTGCTGAGGCAGCGCGTGCCAGAAGTTGGCCACGCCCATGTCGAAGGACTTGGCCAGTTGGTAGCCGCTCAGCTCCTCATCCAACAGCGCCGCCAGCACGGCATGACGCAAAGCCATCGGACCGCTTCCTCTCCCATCCGCCCGCTGAACCCCAACCCACCCATCATACTCAAGAAAGTGACTAATCAGGTTCACGACTACCGAGCATGTACAGCAGCCGGCCACCTTCGGGCAGCTCGACCACGCGGGCCCGTGAAGCGCCCGCCGAGGGTTGCGGTGGGCCACAACCACCTGAGCCACAACCACCTCACCCGTCTGCACGCCCTGATGTGCCGACAGCTTCCGGTCACGTCAGCCTAGGATCGATCAGCAAATGCTGGGACATCGCCTATCTTGTCTGGCACCGGCATGCCCATCTCTCGACCGGAGGAGACGGATGTCGGACGCATGCGGCAGGACACGCTGGAAGCGCTTCGCCGTCGTCCTGGCATCGGGTGTCACAGCGGCCACGGCTCTCGGTATCGCCATGGCGCAAGGAGCGCTGGCCGCGTCGTTCTTCGTTTCCGGACAGAAGTTCCAGATCGGCGCCGACACGCTGAAGGCACGAGGCCTGAGCATCTACGGCATGGTGGACACGCCCCGGAAAGGTGCTCCCGTACCGGTCGTGGTCACCGGGATGAGGCACGCCAAGATCGACGGCTTGTGCCAGTCCATCGTGGTCCCGATCCCGGTCCTCGGCACCTACACGCTGAGGCTCACCGGTGACGACGGTCAGGCCGAGGCGAAGGACATGTTCATCGACGGGACGGCCTTGGCGGCTGATGAGGCCTTGCTCAATGATCTCGACATCGGTGTCGCGGCCGGCTCGCTCACCACGGGCAAGATCAACCCGGAGGACAGGGACTCCCGGTTCTTCGATCCCAACGGCATCGCGCAGCAAGCCGCATCGGCCACCCTCACCGACGTGCGTGTGACCGCGATCGCCGTCTCGGCCGCCACTCTCAATGTCCCCGGTCTCAACATGCGTCTCGTGCGGGGCAATCACTCGTGTTTCTGACCGCATGACCCGGCACACGCCCGCCGGGTGCCTGCCGGCCCTGGCTCCCGCCCGCTTTCACATGGAAGACGCACGTGATCCACAAGCTTCTTCGCAGACGACCGGAACTGCAGGCCGCGATCGCCGGCGCCCGACGGAGGTTCGGGGCCTGGCGCGGTGAACGTCCCTTCTGGGCAGGCCTGTTCACCCTTGCCGCGGGAGTGCCCGTCCTCTACTTCCCCTACGTCGGCCTCAGTCCGGGTGGCATCCCTCTGGCCCTGTCCACCACGGCCGGCGGAGGGTCGCTGATCATCGGGATCCTGCTTGTCGTCCTCGGCATCACCCTCTGGTTCCACCAGCAGGTGCGCGTGTTCGCCGGGATCGCGACCATGCTGCTCGCTCTGGCCTCCTTCCCCATGGTCAACTTCGGGGGAATGCTTCTGGGTCTGCTGTGCGGCCTCGTCGGCGGGGCTCTCGCCTGTGCCTGGGCCCCGCCGGACCCCGCGGAATCCCGGTCGGCGGCACACGGCGCCCCCGCAACTGTTGCGGTGAGCGAGGGCCAGGGTGAGAGATAGCGGCCTGAGCGGCGTACTCGACCGGTTGCGCAGGTCACTCGCCAGGACGCTGGCGCTGACGGCGTTGCCGGCGGTGCTGGTCGGTGCGCCCGCGGCTTCGGCCGCGTTCCTCTCCTCCGACGGCATCCACCCGTTCGTCGCTGCCGGCACCGGTGCTCCGCGCGACCGTTCGCCTGCCCCTCTCGGCAGCCGCCCCTGGGTTCTGCGGGCGGAGCGACTCGTCCTCCACGGGAGCGTTTTCCACGGGGTGGTGACCGTACGGACCGCGGCCGGTGCCGAACGGGTTCTGAAGTTCACCGCACGGTTGATGGACATCGCCGGCCTCGACCTGACGACCGGCGGCAGCAGTGGGCTGCGCCTGCGGGCCAGGCCCGCGGCCACGTCCACGATCAGGGGCAAGGGCGTGGTGACGCTCTACACCGCGAGGCTGTCCGGCTCACTCACCAGTCTGGGCGGCGCACCACTCCCGGCGGTCCGCAGCGTCACGATCAGCCCCGACGCCCTCCCCGGGTGGCTCTCTCACCCGGGGGTCGCCACGCGGACCGTCGCGTTCGACGACGTGAGCATGTCGCAGATCGGCCAGTTCGGCGGCGATCTGACCATCGCCGGACCGGACTTCCGCGCCGCGGGCCGGTGAGCATCCCCCACCGGTGCGTCGCGCGGACCTGGGGCACGGTGTCACGAGCCGAGATGAACGAGGGACGGAAGTGGCCGGCCGCCTCGACCGAACCGTTCTCCCTCACTCCCCCGGGCCTCTGCCATGACCTGGTGCAGCGCCCACGGCACCCGGTCCGGCTGGAGCCGGTGATCCTGGTCCAGCAGCAGGCGGTACACCTTCGCCGCCAAGGATCCGGACGCAGTTGTGAGGCGGTCCGGGCCGGACGTGCTGAGGGAGGTGACGACATGGCGGCATCCCGCGAAGTGCAGGCTGCCCGCCAAGGTGTCCCGATCGGGTTCCGTGCCGCTGCCGACGGCCCCGCCGTACCCGGAGAGGAACACCAGCTCGGTGTGGGACAGGTCCGCCGCAGCGATGTCCGAGGCACTCAGCGGTCCGTCGGCCAGCGCGAGCGCCACGCCCATGTCCCCGACTGCGCCCGGCGCCGATGTGCCCTCGACCCGCTGCACGGGTGCGGGCGACCGCACAAGACGGCAGACGAGGTGAACGACCTCGACCTCCGAGAGGGCTTCGAGTACGGCGAGTCGGGTGGCCGATCGGCCGCCCAGCACGTCGAACTCCATTCCCGTACCACGCAGCACCGCCACCTCCTCCTCGGCGGACCGGGCCCACCACGTCTCGTCACCTGCGTTCCCCACCACCACCAGTGCCCGGGACGGCCTCCGGGCAGGGCGGCCGGCCCCGGGACGCCGGTGCCGCAGCAGGCCCGCCAGTCCAGGCGCGTACGACGAGACGGGCGCGGGACCGGGCGCCGGCTCCGCGCCGGTCTCCACCCGCTGCGGGGGGTACGCCTCGTGTACGGGGAGGTCAGAGAGCGGCCCCGTGGGGCACCACCAGACCCACGGGGCGATCCCGCGTTCCGCGCCAGGCAACCGCCGTGCCAGCTCTTCCATGGCCGGTCTCAGTGCCTCGCGCATCTCGGACTCCTGAAACTCCGGCCCCCGTCGGACCGAGGGGGCCTCCATGCCGGGCAGCTCCACGACGGAGACCGAGTCGCCCGTCAGGATCAGAGCGTCGCTGCGCAGAGCGGCCACGTTGAGAACGACCACCGGCCCGTCGACTGTGGCCGCCCGCAGATCATCTTCGGCCAGCCTCGGCGCAAGCCGGGCGGTCTCCCTGCGGAGCCGGTACAGCCTCTGCCTGCGCGGCTGGCAGGAACCGGCGTCGCCTTCCCGCAGCGCCCGTCCGGCCAGGATCACGCGGTGCAGGCACAGGCCGCGCTCAAGGAGTTCCACGGCCTCCATGAGCTCACCTGCGGCCACGGCGCAGGCAGCGGCGTTCTCCGGCATCCCGGCGAAGCCGTCGGCGACAAGGGTGAACTGGGCGTCGCCCATGCCCACCCAGTCGAGGCGCTCCAACTGGTCGAACAGCCGCTTGAAGCCCTGCAGGGCGAGGGAGGCGCGACCTGCCCGAACCCCCGACCGCGCAGCGTTCCGGGCCGCGGCCACTCGCTCGACCGGTCCGATGCTCCGCTCGTCAAGGGCCGCCTCAAGGTTCAGTCGAGAGGCCCACTCGGCATGCTCAGGCTTCTCACGCAGCCACGTGACGTCCGCCGCCAAGGGAGCGAGGCAGGCCACCAGCTCGGCGCGATCAGCTGTCGGCTGGTCCGCGTCCAGGGCCTCCCGGCCGAGAGCCAGCGCTTCGTCGAACGCCTTCCCGCCCGTGCCTTCCGGCGTGTGCTCCCCGCCGACCACAAGGCGGACGTGCAACGCCCGCAGCAGGCCGTGCAGTGCCAGTCTCCTAGTCCGGCCCTCGCGTTGAGCCCCGCCGGTGGTGGTCGCCGCCAGCACACCGCGCAGGATCTGCACTCCGTGCTCCGCGTCGTCCACGCTGTCGGTGGCCCTCGCCCGGTAGCACAGAGCACGTGCGTACTGGACGAGCAGGGCCGCGTCCTCCGGATGGTCGGGTCGCAGGGCGGGCGAGGCCGCCTGGAGCAGGGCGAGAGCGCGACCCAGGGCAACCACATCACCTCGGTCCGCGTAGCGCGTCAGGCGCTGGGCGACCGTCCGGCTCAGGATCTGGGCGCGCGTGGGAACGCGGCGGGGGCCGCTGGGGGCGGCAGCTGACCGCGCGACAGCACGGTGAACACTCTGCGCGGCCATCCGGGCGACGTCACGGGCGTGCCAGCGCCCCCTGGGGAAGTCGGCACGCCATACGCGCGTATCCGTGTCCCGGAGCCAGCTGTGCTTCCCCCAGTGGGAGATCAGCTGGGCCTCCGCTCCCGTGGTGCTCACCCCGTCGAGGGCCAGCAGGAGCGGCGGCGGGCCTTCGGACCCGGCACACCACGAGACCACCAGTGCGATCTGCTCCCGCACCATGGGCGAACGGATCTCGACCGGGTCGAGCAGCATGACTGCCGCGTGGAAAGTGTCCGGCCAGGAGATGTCACCGGCCTCGGTCGGGAGCGACTGCAGCGCTCTGATGTCCAGCACCTGGTACCCGGCGCCGTGCAGCAGCTCGCACAGGTTGTCGTACACCCACTGCGGAAAGCCTGCTGTATCAGGGCGGCGGCCGATGAGCACGGTCGGACGGGCCGGGGCCGTCGGATCCTGCCGCTCGGGGCGGCCATGGGTCCCGAACAGGCCATGGGCCGTCCCCGACGGATCGTAGACATCGCTTCCGGCATTGACCAGGCGTGCCGAGGGCGAGCATCCCGTACGGGTCTCCCGCCGGCCGGAGTGGACCAGAAGCACCTCGCTGTCCTGGCCCGTTGTGCCCGGGCGCAGCTCCAGTACGACGGGTTCGGTTCCGGGGGCACGGATGAGCATCGTGTCGGGCTCGTCGCCCGCGGCACCGCCGACGCTCAGCACGCCGCGGTGCATACGGACGGGGATCTCCACCTCGGGGACAGCGCCTTCACCCGATGCGGCCACGGCGTCGACGACCATGGCGGCGTCGGCACAGGTGAGTCCGGCAGGCCCACGGCGATCGATGCCGGTACCGGTGTCGAGGCAGGCAGCGATCGAACGGAACTGCCACCCGGTGACGGTGTCCAGCAGGCTCTCCGGGAGACGGCGCCAGGCACCCACGAGCCAGTCGGCGACGCCCTGGCGTCCTTCGTCCTCCACCAGAGCCCTGAGCGCCGAACGCAGCGCCGCTTCGGCATCGGCCAGCGCGTTGTGGCCGCCGAGCGCAAGCCGCCAGGTCACCTCCTCCTCCAGCCGCATCAGAGGTGAGAGATGACCGTGGAGCCCCTCGATGAGACGGCCCAGGTGCCTCAGCGGGTCGTCCGCCGCGCAGCGCGCGAGTCGGTCGGCGAGGCGCGCCCTGAGGACCCGCTGGACATCCGGAAGCAACACCATGGCGCGGGGATTCCGGGATGCTGTCCAGGCACTGAACCACAGGTCGGACTCGGCGCCGACATCCGCCTGCGGCAGCAGTGCGAAACGCACCGCCCGCATCAGTTCAGGCTCGATGCGGACGGCGGTGCTGAGCAGTTCCGCGAGCTCGGCGGCCTCGGGCGGCGGGCCGGGCGGCAGGTCGTCCCATCCGTGCCCCGGTGTCGTGTCAGCACCGCTCACCGTGGCCTCACCCCTCTCCCCCGAGAACGGAGTTCGCGCCGCAGCCTGCCTGGGCCGGGGCCACCCGGGCGGTGACATGCCCCACGGTGGTGCCGCGGTCCCAGGCGAACACCGGCATGGTCGCGGGCAGCCAGGCAGGAAAGCGGTCCCTCGGCAGTGGCAGCAGACCCAGTGGGCGGGCGCCATGGCGTCGCACCTCGGCAGCGAACTCCCGCCACTCGGCCGGCCTGCTCCTGCGGTGGTCTCCTGGTGGCCCGATCGTTCCGCAGTCGCTGAGCAGCAGAACCGCACTTCCGCGAGGAGGAGGCTGATAGGTCCGCCAGGTCCAGAACGGTCCCTTGCCCGCGCCGCGCAGGGGTGCGTAGGCGAAGCGCAGCAGCTCCGTCTTCTCCTTCCCGACCAGGGCCTCGACCCGCTCGCACAGCTGCGTCTGGTCACGGGAGAACAGCTGCATCGCGGGCCCGTGGTCGACCAGGATCTGAACGCCGTGACGCAGAGTCCGCAGCATGCGCCGGGGCAGTTCGGTCAGCGGCAGGCCACGGGCGAGGAAATCGACGGTCGTCTCGACCTCCACTTCGCCCTCGGGTGCTGTGCCGGCGAGTGCCGCCTCCAACAGGGCTGCGGTGGACAAGGGCGCGAGCAGCGGCGTGTACGCCGGCCGGCGACTCATCAGCTCGCGGTCGGGCCTGGCGACACTGGGACGCGACCAGCCACGGGGCCATGCGGGCAGGGTCTCCAGGGGGCTGAGCCTCGGGTGGCCCGTGCCGCCGCCGACCGCACCTGCGTCAACTGCCCTGTACTGTCCGGGGTCCTCCGGGTCGAGTCCGAGCCCTCCGAGCACGGTGGGCACAGCCGACCCGCGTTCCTCCCCAGTGGCCGGCAGCCCCGGCCCCTTCCCGGCCGCGGCCGCGGCGGCGTGTTCCGCTGGGGCATCGGCACTCCAGGCGGGTCCTGTGTCCTGCGGCCCGGTGGGCAATGACGGGCCCAGACCGAGGAGACGGGCAATGCGTCTCGCCGTCCCTTCGTCCTGGGGTGCGATCGTCTCAAGGGCCAAGGCCAGATCTCCCAGCCATGTGCACCCCCTCCGGGGCGCCGTGCCCATGGCGTGCGGTGCGCCGCGCCCCGCGTGGTCACGCCGGCCGCTCATCGCCCCCCGTCTCCTTCGGCCGTGTCCTCGGGCTGCTGGTGCTTGAGCAGGACGAGGTTGCGCAGCCGTGTCCAGCGGGGGTCGGCCGGGCTGCGGATCTCGAGGGAGAGACAGGCATGCAGTGCGTCCAGGAACTCGGCCGTGCTGGGCGCACGCATGCCGTCTTTCTCGGCCTGTTCCCGCGCGGCAAGGACCTCCCTGGCCACAGCCGTCGCCAAGGCCTCCTGGTCCCTGTCCCAGAAGTCGTCGGTGAGATGTGCACGGGCGATCTCGACCAGCCGGTCCTTGCCGGGCGAAGGAAGCGAGGCGACGACACAGCGCCTCAGGAACGCCTGTGGCAGCTCTCGTTCCTCGTTGGTCGTGATCACCACAAGGTGGCGGGCGGGCGCCGGGCCCGGCTCGGTGCGCTGCTCCATGCGGACCACGGTGCCGGTCTCCGTCACCCTGAACTTCCCGGATCCCAGAGGCACCAGCAGGCCGTTGGGTACATCCGGGTCGGCCTTGTCGATCTCGTCGATCAGGACCACGGCTCCGTACCGCGACCGGCTCTCGTTCAACTTCACGAACGGCTCCTCGCACGTGTCCTGGGGACCGCCGTTCCGGGCGGCGACGCCAGGCACCGCCAGGTCCGGCGGGGCGCCGCGCCTCAGTGCGGAATCCCGGGCGTACGCCCACCACAGCGGTCCGGGCCGGACGTACCGGTGGTCGTTGAGCTCCTCGCCTCCGTTCGCGCGTGCCTGAGCGTCGGCGAGGCGCCGTACCGTGTCGTAGGTCCACAGCAGGTCGCTGGCCTGAGTGCGGTAGGTGACCACATGCTCGTAGTAACGCCAGTCGAGTTCATGTGCCACATGCATCGCGAGTGAGGACTTGCCGCAGCCGGGTTTGCCACGCAGCAGCAGTGGGCGCCCGGTCGCGAGGGCGACCTCGACGGCGAGGCGCCCCTCGTCGGGCATCAGGTAGCACGTGCCGTCCCCGCGGTCCGGGCCGCCCCATGTCCGTACGGACCCGTAGCCGGATTTCTCGGTCATCCCATTCCTCTGCGCGGCATGTGGTATTTCGTCTCGACTGCGTCGAACAGGTTCTTCACCCTGAAGTGACCCAGCCTCTCTCCTTCATCACCCAGGACCGGGCTGGCGACGATGGCGTCCGACAACCCCCACTCCGCCCGCAGGCGCTCGTCCGGCGCGGTTCCGTCCAGCACGGCGACCACGTGGAGCCATGGGAAATCACGCCTGATCTCCTTTATGACTGCTGCGAGCATGCGTCTTCGGGCCCCCCTGGCCACGGGTATGACCAAGTAGAGGTCCTTGCCCGGCGGTTTGGCGCACTTCTCACCGGGCGAGGCGGCCGCCATCTTCCACAGAGCGCCCTCCAACTCGCCCCTGAACACGGCCGCAGCCTCTGTTTCATCACCTTCGAGCGCGATGGTGATCTCCTTGTCGTACCTGCTGGCCTCCTTGCACATCGCCCGGTCGATGTAGTGTTCGGCGGTCTCCTTGGCGTAAGCGTTGAGCAGGATCACGCGTCCCTCGTCGGTCCCTTCGGCCGGGATCAGGCCGCGGGCGGCAGTGGCGTCCACCCACGTCGGCGCCATCTGGTTGGCCAGATGGCCTCCCGCAGGCCCCAGTGCGGCGTACAGGTGCCCCACGGCAGCGGGAACGGTTTCACCCAGGCCGGCGTCCAGCAGGCGGCGGGCGAGCAGACGCTCGCCGTTGAAGCCCCCGGCCTGCTGCGCCTCACCTTCCTCCAGCCCGAGCATCCGCGCCGCCTGCTCGAGAGCGCTCCGGTCCGCGCAACCGCGCAGCATCAGTGATACGCGCTCGATCCAGCGCTGCATCGGCTTGTCCTCGCCGGGCAGCCTCGGGAGCTTCGCGAATTCCCGGGCCACTCTCGTGGCGAGCTGTGAGGGTGTCGGTCTGACCTTGGTGTCGCACCTCATGACCTGCTTGATGTTGAGCACGTCCAGATGCGCGGATTCCAGATCCGATGTCGAAACCCCGTCCAGCAGGACGACCACCAGGAAGATTCCCCGGACGTCGTGTTCCTGCCTCAGGATCTCGGCCTCGCGTCGCACCCACTTCGAACTGAGCGCGCGGCGGCCGATGATGAACACCGCCGCGTCGCAACTGGCCAGGTTCCTGCGTATCTGGGGTTCCCAGCCCTCCTGATTGCGGAGCGACTTCCTGTCGAGGAACACCTCGTACCCGGCACACTCCAGGCATTGACGGACCGCGAGGCACACCTCCCAGTCGAAATGCTCCACCTGGGAACTGTGGCTGATGAAAACCCGCTGGGGCACCATGCGGCTGCCCTCCCCCTACTGGATCCCACGACGCACCGTCGTCTCGAATTCATGTGCCTGCTCAGATCGACCTGTTCAACCGCTCATCCACCCCCATGCCAGAACGAGAAGCAGGAGAACGACAAGGAGACCCATGGCGATGCAACCGAATTTCCAGCTTTCGTCCGGCGGCTCCGCGCGGTGCATGCCATGCTGCGGCCCCTGCCGGTGACCGTGGGCGACAGGCCGGTACGGCTGCTCCTCATCGCTCTCCGCCCGCGGTGGCGTGGACCCGTCCCGCAGGTGGTCGACCAGATGGACCCAGACCTGGGGCGGCAGGTCAGGCACTTCACCGTCGCGGGGGTGGAGAACTCCCTCCAGCACATGGCGTTCCGCCGGCCCGTCCTTGACGCACAGCCGACGAAGCAGCCGGTCCAAGGAGTCCGCGAGGCCGGGGTGCCTGACATACGGCCGTACCGCCCAGTGGAACAGCCAGACAGCATCCTCCGACGCGGCCTGCAGAGCGTGCTCCTGCGCGTCGGCGTCAGGCTCGTCAGGAAGCGGATAGAGGTACAGGCTCTGGCGCAACACCTCACGGCACACCGTGTCCGCCTCCTGCAGGGAGTGCCACCGTGCTCTGTCCGCCAGTGCGTCGAGAAGGAGGTCGCGGGTCGGTCGTGCCACGTCCTGCGAACCCAGCCTGTCGAGCAGCACCTCGTCCGGTAGCCGACTGAGCCGTCGCCGTACCTCCCGCCTGCCGGCCTCTCTCATGGTGGTGTCGGTAGTGGCTGCCTCGGCGTCGCCCAGGATCCCTTGTGCCTGATCCGCCGCCTCACGATGCCGGCGCCTCCTGGCAGGGGAGAGCAGCCTGCCCAGCCTCTGCAGCTTTCCGGCACGTCGTGGAACTGCCCGCACTGCCACGACCGGACGACGCGCGGGCCGCACGGGCTCCTGGCTCGTCGCCGGGTCCGTGTGCGGTGAGCCTGACGGCGTCATCCGCGGCTTCTCAGGGGTGTGCGGCACTTCTCGTGAAGGGGGCGGGAAGAGCTGTCCGGACGGCCCCTCTCGTGGTTCGGACACGCCCGGTGCGCCGGCCCCGAACAGCGGTGGG
The DNA here is from genome assembly GCF_040613775.1 of Streptomyces sp. NPDC006208. Lineage (NCBI taxonomy): Bacteria > Bacillati > Actinomycetota > Actinomycetes > Kitasatosporales > Streptomycetaceae > Streptomyces > Streptomyces sp. NPDC006208. The sequence continues at coordinate 20,288 of NZ_JBEXSW010000031.1, forward strand.
CCGGGACGCAACTGGGGGCCCGCCGGAGGACGGCGGTCGGCGGGAGCAGGGGAGGCCGAGGGCTTGCGGAGCGCTTCCTCCACCGGCGGCTCCGGCGCACGGGGTACCTGCCGTGGGGGGCTGGTGAGTGGTGGCGGGCTCCCCGGAAGGGGCGGCTGCTGGTACGAACGTTCCGCCGCCGGATCCGCGTCCGGGACCGTCGGGTCAGGGCCGGAGGGCTCTTGCCCGTCGGAGCCGGTCCCTTCGTACGAGCGGCTCGTCTCCGGCAGGTCGGCCCACTCCACGCGGCGAACGTGCTCATCCGGAGAGCCATGCCCGCTCTGACGGTCCTGCCCGGCTGCGTGAGCGTTCCCCCGCTCGTCCGTCCAGGTTCCGGACGCGTGGGTCGTCGGGGAGGGAACCATGAGTGGTCCCTGTTCCGCCTGGTCGTGGTAGATGTCGAACCCGTGGCTGAGCAGTCGTCTGAGCCCGCTCAGCCGATCCCTCAGCGGCCGGTCGACCGCGTCCCGGCACATGTCCATGAGCCTGCCCAGCTCGTGCGGCCTGGAAGGGGACCGCAGAAAGCACCTCACCAGGTCTGCCGCCACCTCGTGGGCCTCGTCCTGCGGGTGGCCCTCGAAGGTGATCCGCTCCAAACTGATGTCCTGGGTGGCCGATTGGCGCCACTCGGGCACACAGACCACCCGAAGCGCGTTCGAATCAACGGTGTCGTACGTCGCGAAGGTCCAGTGTTCACGGCCGATCCACTGCTCGAAGACACCGCACAGCCCCCACATCAGCAGCGGGGCAAGGGTCTTACCGGTCCCCAAGGCCTCCGGGATGCGCATCGACACCCGGTGGTTCGGGGTGCGCAAGAGCTGGGCCACCGCAACCGTGAGATGTGCCTCGACCGCCGGTACGTCCTGCGTGAACTGTCTCCACTGTTCTCGCGCGGCGCCGTACAGCCCTTGGCGCGGGACCCGATCCACCGGCCCGGAAAGCTCCCCAGCGGGATCCTGCCCCCATTGCCAGGAACTGAGGGCAAGACAGAAGCGCGGCGTCAGCGCCTCGGACGGTCCCAGCAGCGCATGGGAGAGCGTGCTCTGCCTGCCGGTGGCGTCCCGGGCGGGTCTGCGGTGGATCAGCACGACCTCGCCGCGCTCCCTCAGAACCACCCGGACCAGGCTGGGCTCTTTGCCTCCCTCCACGCGCAGCAGTGGTGCCAGCGCGGCCCGCAGGGCTTCGGCGCGGTCCTTGCCGCACGAGTACGCCACGGCCGTGATGCCGGTTTCGTGCCGGTCGCGGTTGCCCTCCCAGCGGAAGACGAGCTGGTCGAGCATCTCCTCTTGGTTGTCGTCGCTCACGTCGCGTCACATCCCCACGGTCGAGGGCCTGTGGTCCGGGTTGCTGCTCAGCAGCCCGCACATCGCGAGGATGGACACCAGCGGTCCGAGCACCCTCCGTGAGCGCACCCCGTGCGGGAAGAGACCGTTCTGGGGCTGGCCCCCGGTCGCGGAGGCGAAGTGCAGGGTGCAGCGCAGTGCGCTGTCGAACGGCCGGAGCCAGGCCGGGGCGGCGTGCCGTCGCAGGAAGGCGTACACGTCGCGGCTCTCCTCGCGGAGCCGCCGCGGGTCGGCCGGGACCGAGGACGGTTCGCTCAGCCAGCGGTCCACCGGTGGTTCGAAGCGCAACAGGTCCGCCTTGCCGACCACGAGCGCCGTGGCGACATCGAGGTAGGGGCCCTGACGCGGCAGCCGGTCGAGTACGGTCTCGAAGGCCGGATCGCTCCGGCTGACTTCCAGGCCGTACTGCGTTCGCGCGTCGTCCAGTTGCGGCAGCCCGAAGGCCAGCACCGGATCGACCACGAACACCAGCGCGTCCACACCGAGCAGGAAGCGCAGCAGCGCATCGGTACGCACCAGGTCCTCACCGCCCAGGTCGAAGAACGCGACCGGGCGGACCTGCCCGTCCACCCCGGTGAGCAGCAGTGCCTCGACGAATTCGGCGAAGGGTGTCTGCCCGGTGGCCTCGAGCTGCTCGCCCGAGCGGAGAAGGGCCACCCGTTCCCTGATGAAGACGGAGTGGTCGGCCGGGTTGACCGACTGCCATTTCACCCCGTAAGGCTCCAGACCGCCGTCCGTCACCTCGGCGATCATCTGGGTGAGCAGGTGGCTCTTGCCCGTTCCCGAGGTCCCGACCATGGCCACGGTCAGCGGGCGGCCGTGGGTCAGGTAGGGCACGGGGATGTAGTGCGGCTTGATGTCCTCGGTGTTGCCGCAGAGCTGGAAGGCGCTGCGCATGACATCGGCGCGCCGCAGCGGATTGGTGAGCTTGGAGATGTCCAGCTTCTCGTACTGGAGCTTCTCGTTGCGTGTGTGGAGGACCCGCTCGTCGTAGGTGACGATCTCCAGGCAGTAGGGGCAGATCACCTGGCCCGGTTCGAGCTGGGATGCGGTGCCGTTCATCGGCGTCCCCTTCCGCCACGGTCACCCGTGCCACCGTTGAACCATGTGCGCCTTCGGCCGGCCGGATCCGTGCCGTCCGAAGCCCGGAGCGGCTCGGTGGGGTGCGGATCGCCGTGCGGTTGCGAGCCGTCCCGGTCCAGCCCGGCCGCCGCGCGCTTGCGCGCGAGCGCGGTGTCGAACTCCCTGCGGTGCGGCTCCAACGGGTCGGGGCGTGCCGCCACCGTGGCGTGCGGGTCGGAGTCCGGCATCAGCAGACCGAGCAAGTGCCCCGGTGTGGGACGGTCCTCCGCCTTGGGGGCGAAGGCACCGCCCAGGGTCTGTACCAGCGACCGGTGGACGTCCAGGTCCGCCGGCGGGCCCTCCGGACTGCCCTGACGCCCCGCCACGAGCTGGTACATGAGCTGGGCGGCGCTCCACAGGGCGTCTCTGGCCTCGACTTCGCCGACTCCGGCGCGCTGCTCGGGTGAGGCATAGGGCGCCGCCCCCCAGGGGACGCGCGGAATGCCGGTACGCGCCACCGCCCCGAGGTCCCACAGCTGGGTCCGCTCACCGTCCCACCGGACGGCGGCGGGCACGATCCCGCGGTGGACCAGGCCAAGGCTCTCCAACAGCCGGATGGCGAGCACCAGATCGCGCTCGATGATGCGCTGGTCGGTGGTGGAGATGCCGTGGGCGAGGGAGGTCGCCGGCTCACCGCGCGGGGCGGCGTAGATCAGAAAGGGTTCCGCCGCATCCATGTCGTAGCCCACCGGAACCGGGAAGAGCCCCTGGAAGGGGGTGCCGGAGAAGGCTCGGTGGACCGCCAGCGCGACGCCCACCTCGGTCTCCAGGATCTGGTACTCGTGCGGATCGGCCGCGTCAGCCGCGCACAGTCGTACCTGGAGCCCCTGCCAGGCGTCGCCGAGCAGCACCTCGCGCGCCACGTGGGGAGGACGTACCACCCGCTGAAGATCGGCGCCGAAACGGACGGGAACGTGGTGCCGTTTGCCCCGGGGAGTGGTGAAGGAAAGGTCCGGCGGTCTGTCGGTGCCGGGCTTGGGACTCGGCTCCGTGATGCTGCCCGCGCCCGTCTTCGGTTCACTCACCACGGGTTCTCCTCACCATCGGGCAGTTCCCGCGGCTTCGTCCAGTCGTCGGCGCCCTGGAGGTGCCAGTCCGCGCCCGTGGACACGCGTTCCTCGCCATCGGCCCACTCCCGCAGCCGTACGCTCTCCACCACGCCTGCCCTCAGGGGGACAAGCCGGAGCAGCCCGGCATAGCGCCCGGACGAGGTCCAGACGGCGCGGCTGCGGACCACCGGGGCCGTCCCGGAAGGGGTGTCCGCGGCCTGGGGCGGCGATCCCGGATCCATCCCGTGGCGGGCCTCGGCCCCGTTCCACACGGCCTCCGGTGCGAACCTGATCCACTCCACGGCGGACGGGTCACGGCTCAGCAGCGGCGCCTGGTCGGGGGAGACGAGCTGGATGACCCGGCGCAGGTCCGGGTTGGGGTCGGTGGCCTCAGCGACGCGCTGCGCTCCTATGCCCAGCAGTCCTTCCGAGGTGCCGCGCCGCTGCTGGAGGCGGGCGAACGGTGGCGCCGAGACCACACCGTTGCGCAGCAGGTGACGGTGCGCCGCGTCGAGCTGCTCGCGCACCTCCTGCTCGATACGGGTCAGCGCGGCACCCCCCGCGCGGCCGCGTTCGACGGCTCCCCAGTAAGGATCGAGGGCAGTCACCAAAGCGTCGACGAGGTCGCCGACCAGAGTGTCGACCAGCTCCGGTCCCCCTTCACCGGCCTCCCTGTCCAGCCACGCGGGACCGTCGCCCGACGGACGGACGGCCGTCGCGCTGACGCCCACCGGGGCGGACGCCGAGGGGCCGTCTCCCGGTCCTTGCCCCCGTTCGGCAGACCCGGGCATCCGCTCGTACGTGTCGGGCGCGGGCATCCAGTCCGGCAGCTCCGTGCCGGCCGAGGCCTCCCCCGCGGCGTGGGACGCGGGCTCCTGGGCCGGCTGTTCGCCCCAGCCACCGTCGTCGGCCTGCCCGGGTCCGCGGCCGTGTGCCGCCCCGGCGTCGAGCGCCTCGGCGGTGGCGGCGGCGCCGCGCAGCGCCCCGGCGACCATGCGTGCCGCGTTCGCGCAGTACATCCGTTCGTCGGCCGCCCACCACTGCCGCAGGACCGCCTCCTCGAGCAGGGCGTCAAGGCCGTCCAGGGCTCGCTGCGCGTCCGCACCCCCGGTCCGCTCCCACCAGTGATCGACGGCCTGGCTCCAGCGCAGCGCGACCAGTGCGACGGCAAGACCCAGTCCGAGCAGCAGCCCGGTGAGGCCCGCCCACGGGGGGACCTTCCACCATGTCGCCGACCAGGCACCCGCGGCGCCCCCGAGCAGTGCCGCCGCCGCCTGCGGCAGGGCACCGGTGGACGCCGAGCCGGCCGTCGCGCCGCCGGCGCCCCGGTTCGGGCGGCGCACCCCCGCGAGCAGGCTGCCGCCGACGAGCACCAACAGGACGGCGAGAGCCGCGAGGGTGGCCGGCCAGGCCCACAACGCGGCCAGAGCGGTGGCGACGACGGCGCCGGCGAGCTGTCGCGGTGACGCGGCGGACACGGTGAACCGCTGTGCCGCCGACACCCGTTCCAGCAGCTCCGCCGGGCATCGGCGGTCCACCTCCGGAAGGAGTGCGGCCCCGGGGACGGGCGCCACCTGCTCAGAGAGTGCCGCGAACCGTTCCGCGACGCTGCGCAGCGCGAGCCTCTCGTCCAGCATCCGCTCGGCGAGTCTGCGCAGCCCCTCCCCGGTCCCTTCCCTCGCACCGGCGTGCGGCGGCACCTGAATGCCCAGTTCCGCCAGCCGGAGTGTGGCCTCGGCAGTGGCGGTGCCGGCCGCGGGACCGCCGTCGTGCAGTGCCTTGAGTACCAGATCCCGGTAGCGGGCAAGACCGTGCGCCGCATCGTCCAGTGCATGGGCCGCGGCGCGCCCTCCTGACCCGGTGACCAGGCCGCCGAGCCGCCGGAACCGGTCCACGCCCTCCCACGCATCGTGCAGCGCGTCGGCGCAGTTCAGGTGGGCACGGTCCGCCGCACCTCCCGGAAGACGGGGCCCGGGAACACGCCCGGCGGGCCGCCCGGCCGCCATCTCGTCCATGGGTTTGGGCAGTTCGACGGGGATGCCCTCGCCTCCCTCCCGCGCGCCGGCCTCCGACCGGTCGCCCGCGAACCGGCTCAGTGCCTGGCGCCATGCCCGGGCCCTGGCGGCCTCCGACAGGTCGTGCTCCAGCACCCGCACGCCGGGCACCGCCACGGCGTCGGGGAACTGCGCGAGCGTTTCCAGGGCGTCGTCGAACAGCGCACGCAGCAGATCCACCAGGATCGCCAGGGCATCCGGGTCGTCGGCCGAGACGGGATCGCCCGCCGTCCGGGCCGCCCGCAGGTCTCCGGCCCACAGCAGCCCGGCGTCCGGACCCCGCAGAGCGGCCGGCCGTTGCATCCGGCGGCCGTACCCGGCCTCGGGGTTCTCCTCCTCCGGCAGTCCGCCGGATGCCGCCCCGTCGCGCGGGGAGTCCCCGCCCAGGGCATCGGGCAGGTCGCCGACGACGAGGCAGAGCACGCGCACACGCTGCCCGACGGTTCGGTAGCCGAGGATCTGCTCGTACAGGCTGTGATGGGACGTCAGTCCATGCGGTGTGTCGACCACGAGGAACCGGTAGAAGTCCTCCGGCTCGGGCAGCCCCTCGTGCCGCAGCTGTTCCTGGACCAAGGTCCGCAGGGCCCCGGGCGCAGCCAGAGCGTGCGCACCGGACCGCAGGTCCAGCACGATCACCGGCTTCGCGGCATCCTTTGCCGGGCTCACTCGGGCTCACGCTCCCAGGGGTTACGGGTCGTGCGGTCCTCGTCGGCTCCGCCGGAGGCCTGCGGCCCGTCGCCGTCCGTGCTCCCGAACCCGGCGGTCCACGGAAGGTCGCGGTCCTCACCCGGCCAGCCGTCCTGTGCGTCGTCGGCGTCGGCCCGGTAGGGCGGATAGACGGGAGGTGGCGGCTCGGGGGACGAGGCGCCGCCAGGCGCCTGCGGGCCCGGCTCCGGCGTCGGACGGCCGTACGGGTTCGCCGGCGGTGGAGGCGGGTCGTCCCTCCCGCCGTCCTCCCACGGGTAGTCGTCCCGTGCGGGGCGGCCGGAACGTGACGCCCCGGCCGTCCCGCCCGCGAACGGCTCGGCGGCCGGTGTGCGCTTGCCGGGGTCCTCCGGCGTCCAGTGGGGCCTGTCACCGTCCTCCGGTGCGGGCCGGTCCCGGTCGGGCGCCGCATGATCGGGGGAACGCCCGGCGCGGTGGGCCGGGTCGGACGGGGCGGGCCGCTCGGGCCGGTCGGATCGTCCGGGACGGGCGGGTCCTTGCCCGGGTCCGTCGGAGTGATCCGGGGCGGGTCCGGGGCCGCCTTCCCGGTCGGGCTGCGCAGAGTGCAGCGGACGCGTTCCCCAGTCGTCCTCCTCCTCGCGTCGTTGCGCCCGCTGGGCGTCCGGAGGCGGCTCGGCGGTCGGGTGCGCTCCCCCGCCGTCGGGCTGATGCCCCATCGCCGCCTCCAGGGTCCGCAGCGTCGGCTGGAACGCCCCCTTGTCCGTGAACTCGATGTCCAGAGCGCCCTGGAGGGTCTCGGACCAGAACTGGCGCAGCGGCCTGATCCACTGGGTGCTCCGCGGACCGTACAGGCGCTCCCGCTCCTCGAGGATCTTGAGCTGGTGCGGCGCCACCTTGTGGACGAGTTGTACGTACAGAGGGTCCGGCTCGCTGCCGGACAGCCCGAGGCTCTTCGGCTGCACCCTCATCAGCACGCCGCAGTAGTCCTCCACGATGCTGCCCTCGTCGAGCAGCGCCCATCGCTCGTAGGAGCGCAGCAGTCCGGCCCATCCGGAAATCTCGTCCCGGTACTCGTCCAGCCGCAGGGTCATCCCGGGCACATGGGGGCCCTCTTCCTCGTACAGCCGGATACGCACCCGCCGGGGCGAGTCGGCGTCGCCCTCGACGATGTCCGCCTGGCCGTTCCAGATTGCGCAGAGCAGGCGGTGGAGGATGTGCTGGCGGTCCTGCTCGGTGCTGGCCAGCCAGTCGTCGCGGTAGCCGAGTCGCTGCCGCCAGCTCAGCACGTCCTCGACCTGCTCGGCCTGGCTCGCCCTGGCCCACTGCCGGAGCACGTTACGAGCCTCCGGCACCTCGGTGAGGCTCATCTCGCTGCGGAAGAGCACCACCGTGATGGAGTCGGTCTCCACCCCACGGAACTCGATGGACCGCTTGCCGTCCCTCGGCAGCAGCAGTGACTTGCGCAGGTACTCCTCGACCGCGTCCTTGGCCTGGATGCGCGGGTAGACGATCAGGATCTTCAGCGGCCCGCGGCCCTCCGGTACGAATCCGTGCGGGAGCAGCCCGGCAATCTTGAACCGGAACTGCTCGATCGCGCTCTTGCCGGTCTCCTCGGCGGCGTCCCCCACCCCGGCCGCGGCGGCCAGCAGCATCGCCATCGACGGCAGCAGCGGCCGCTCGTCCGCCTGCACCCCGCTCTCCGCGAAGAGCGTCTTGATCCGCTGCTCCACCGTGGACTTCACCACCGCGACGGCGGCCCCCGGGTTACGCCGTCCCGAGCTGTGCGCGGCCTGCCAGCGGTCGCCGTCGATCAGCTTGAGGAGCAGCGCGGACTCGTCGTCGTTGTCACGCAGGTTGACCCGCTTGATGAGGCGTTCCATCAGGTCGTCGTAGAACTCGTGCAGGTTGTTCTGCGGGGGCAGGAGGTACGACACGCCGGTGCGGTCGTCGTAGAGTTCCTGCACCTGCTCCGCGAACGCCCTCGGCTCTTCCTCGACATGCTTGCGGAACGCCTCGACCAGCAGGGTCACCTCGTGGTTGGCCGCCACCACGGCCGGGCGCCAGCGCTGCTCCTGCTCCCGCCAGGCCTCGTGCCAGATGACCCGGCTGCGCCACTTGTACCAGCGGTCCTGGGCCTCGATCGCGGCGACCACGTCGTCGTCGCCCCACCGTGCCTTGGAGAGTCCGCCGATCCTTCCCTTGACCCGGGGGACGGCCGGGGGCTGCACCTCGACTCCGGCGGGCCGCCCGGGCTCGCGGCTGCGGTTCTCCAGCATGCCGAGGAAGCCGAGCACGGTGACGGGGTCCGGGTCGCCGGGGACGCCCTTGATGATGCGCTCCACTTGGAACAGGTCCGTGGAGCGCAGCAGCCGCTCCACCGCCGCACGGGGGGCGAACTGTTCGGCGAGCGCCGGGGCACGGCGGGAGACCCGGCGTCGCAGGTCCTCCAGGAGTGCCTGCATGTCGCTGACCCGGTCGCGCAGTGCCTGCTCGATATCGGCGCCACCACGCGGAAGCGGGTCGGGATCGGGTACGGGCAGGGCCTCGCGTGCCCACAGCTCGTCGAGCCCGGAGTCGGCGAACATCCGGCGGACGGTGCCGGTGTACGTGTGGCTCGACTGCCTGCCCGGGTCGGTCAGACGGCGTACCGACATGGCGAGCATGCGCGAGGAGACGAGCTCGGCCAGCTCGTCCAGCGGCGCGGTCATGGAGGCGACCAGGCTGGTGGAGACGCCCTGGTGGCCGATACCGGAAGCGGCCCTTGCGGCGCGGTGCAGGCCGCGGTTGATGAAGCTGGCGGCGAACGTCTGGTAGTCGTCGTCGGCGCGGCCACGGGGCCCTGTGCCGTCGCCCAGCTCGGTACCGATCAGCGACATCACGAGCGAGACGATGGAGCGTCGCAGGTCGTCGGGGCGGATGCCGGCGGTGCGGCTGAACAGGAACGCTGTCGGCACCATGCCGGTGCTCAGGCGGATGGGGTGCACGCCGGGGTAGCGGATGTGCAGCGCCGACTCCTGGGCCGTGTCGCCGAGGTCGGATTCGGCGGTGGGCACGTTCTGCTCGTCCACAAGCCTGAAGAGGTCCACCACCGCTCTGGCCGCGTTGAGTTCCGCCTCCCGGCCTCCCCCGGCGGAAGGGGAGAAGGCGGAGGGCATGACGACCAGGGGGTAGATCCTGGCCCCGGCGAAGTTCTTGGCCTTGAAGGCCTCGCCGATCAGGTGCAGGTAGTCGAGGAAGATCCCGGCTCCGGTGCCTCCTGCCACCGAGAAGGCCACGAACACGTCACAGCCGGACATGGGCCCGCCGCCGAGCTGGCTGAGTTCTCCCCCGGAGCGGCTGATGGCGTCGATGGCCTGCAGCAGCGGCCCCATCACCGGCGTCAGGCCGTGCCGCAGCGTGCCGAAGAGGCCGGCGCGGCCGACGGTGGGCAGCTGCCCGGCACCGTTGCGCAGCGGGGTGACCTTCGGCTCACCCTCGCGCGGCGGGAGCCAGCCGGCGGCCTCGCTCCGCATCACCGCACGCAGCATCCTGGTGACCTCCGGGGAACTGTCGAAGTCGGGGAGGAGGTCATGAGTGGCACGTGAGGTTCGGCTGTAGGCGGCCCGCAACGAGTTGTCGGCGCTCAGATGCGGGAGCCTGGCGAGCTCCGACTCGCTGAAGTCCGCGTAGACGAACTGGAGGCACTCCGGAAGCTGGTAGCGCAGCTGGATGCCCAGCCTGTTGAGCGCCGTGCCGTCGGGCCCGCACAGCTCGGCGCGCAGTCGGCGCTCGAGCTCGGAGCCGACGAGCCCGCCGGTGCCGCCCAGGCCGACGAAGAGCATCGGCTGGAAGATCTTCATGGGTTTCGCCCTTCACCGAGGCCCGTCGGGCTTCCCGGTCACGGATGGTCAGGTACGTATGCGGAGGATCGCGACGCGCTGGACCCGGCCCCGGAGGAAACCGGCGGGGCCCGGGTACCGGCGGCCGCGCCGCCAGGGATCAGGTCTCAGAGGTCCTCGTGATACGTGCCGCCGGGGGGACCCGACGGGTACGAGCTGGTCACTGAATCGGGGGCGCCCGAGGTCGTCCCGGATCGACCGCTGCCCTTGCCGGAGCCCCGTTCGGGGCGGCCGGTGCCCGCTCTGCGGGCCGAGACGGCGGACCGGCCCGGCCGCGCGGGTCTGCGGCCGCTGCCTTCGGCGATGTGCAGAGTCAGACCGTCGGCGATGGTCATGGAATCCCCGTGACGCAGCGTCCGGTCCGCCTGCCCGCGGGAGCGCAGAACCGCTCCTCCGTCGGGACTGCGCCGCACCGCATACGCTCCGCCGGGGCGCCGCTGGATCCGGGGGCTGTCGGTGGCGGCGTCGACGAGCTCGAACTCGTACCAGCTGCCCCGGCCGGCCTTGGCCTTGTGCTCGCCGAGCGTCCGGTTGGCGGCGTCGCGCAGTTCCAGGACCAGGCCTCCGGGCGCGATCTGCCACCGGCGGAGGCGGCGGCGGGACAGCAGCAACGCCAGCAGCACGGCGAACAGAGCGGTACCGATGATGAGTACAGGCCACCACTTGTCCCAGAACACCTCGGCGTCGCTGGGCCGCGGGGTGACGGTGATGTCGAGCGAGGCGTCGTCGAGCACGGCGTCGTTCTCGGCGACGACGACCTTGCCCCCGAGCACGAGACCGCGCTCCGTGACGGGCACGCCGAGCTCCGCCGTGCTGCCCACGTCCAGGGTGAAGTCCACGTTCCGCGATGTGCCGGGGCGGACCGTCACCTGCGCCGGGCTGATGGTGAGTCCGGTGCCCTGCGCGTCGGCGAGCGCGAGGCGTACGGTGCGCTCGGTGGAGTCCCTGTTGCTGACGGCGACGTAGCCGTGCACCCGGCCGCCGGGATGAACGGTGGCGCTCGGCACGCCGAGCAGGGCGTCGAACGTCACGGTCGGCGGAGCGATCCGGGTCGGATAGGGCCGGTTGTCAGGGCTGAGGCCGACCGCTTCCACGGTGCTGGAGAACATCAGCGCGCCGGTGGCCTTCTTCGGAACGGTCACCGTGCCGGAGAACTCTCCGTCGTTCGCCCTCTTGTCCGCACCGTCTCCGTCGTCCGCGAGCCCGATGGCCAGCTGTCCGAAGCCGTCGCCCGTCAGCTTCCCGGCCACGGAAATGCCCCGCAGGTCGCGCTCCTCCAGCTTGACGCTGTCGCGCGTCAGCAACTGGACGCGGACATCCGTCCTTTCCCCGGGCCTCGGGGACGGCTTCTCCAGGGAGATGCTCGAGCGTATTTCGCCTCGCCACAGGACGCTGATACGCGCCAGCCGGTCGCGATGGCCCTCGGGCGCGTCGAGGTGCACCCGCCACTCGCCGGCCACCGGACGGGTGATGCGCAGCGACTCCACCGCCCGGTCACGCCCGGAGAACTCGAACTCCGGGCCGCTCCGGGAGACCTTCTTGCCGTTGGGGTCGTAGTAGGTGGCCGTGACCTCGGGGTCCCCCTTGGAGACCACGATCGTGCCCACGGCCGCCAGGGGCGAGACACGGACCTTGAGGTCGGTCGGCGGGCGTCCGCTGTCACCCTGCTCCCGGTAGAGGCAGCGCGCGGCCGAGAACGCGGTCTCCAGCGCCTCACCGACGTCCTCGGCCCTCGGCACCACCGCCGCCTTCGGTTCGGCCTCGGGTATGTCTTTGCACCCGGTCTGGTAGCCGCCGGCCGCGAGGGCGCGCAGCGCGTCCCGGTCGATGTCCGAGCCGAAGCCGAGCGGCCAGATCTGCACCTTCGCGTCACGGGCCTCCTTCAGTGCTCGCTGAAGGTTCCGCTCCACGGCGTCGGTGCGGCTGGCCGCGTCCAGCTCCCGGTAGGTATAGCTGTCCTCCACGTCGAGCTTGCCGTCGGTGAGCAGGAACAGGACCCGGGGGACGTCGGCCCCGGGGGCCTCGGTGAGCCGGGCCACGCCCTGCCGGACGGCGGATATGAAGTCGGTGCCGGAGCCTTCGTCCGGCTCCCGGCGGCGGAGTTCGGAGGCACACTCGCTGATGCGTTCCCGCCCGGCGACGTCGAGCTCCGTGACCGGGCAGACCTCGTGGATGGGCGACTGATCCGCTGTGTCGGCGCTGGCGAAGCCGAACACCGCCATCCGCGACTTCGGTGACGGCTCGCCGACCGCGATCGCCGAGACGGCGTCCTTCTCCCGGTCGATGTCCCCGGGAGCGAGGCTGGCGGACTCGTCCACCGCGACGGCGTAGTTGATCGGGTCGTCCGACGCCGCGGGCGGTGCGGCGGCCGGTGAGCGGTCGGGCGTGGCCCCGGCCCCGGGGGACAGAAGTCCCGCGAGAAGAAGGGCACTTCCGAGCACGGCCGCGGCGCGAAGGAGTGCCCTGCCGGCCGACACGGCTGAGCCCGGACGCCGGACGCCGTGGACCTGGATCGAGGTGGGCGGTTCAACCGCCCCTGTCAGGACGCCGTCGGCCCGAGCCGCCGACGAACCCGCGTCGTCTTCCACGCTTGCTACTCCCCACAACCTCGTAAGAGGCCACTCGGCGCACCGCACGGCATCCGCATGCCGCGTGAAACGTGCATGGCGTTCTTCATCGTCATCGGCGGGATCCGGCCCACTGCCGGGGTTTTCGGCGTCCCCTCACAGTGGATCTCTTGCCATGTGGCCGAAGAGCCGGCAGCACGAGGGCGGATCGCGCGCCCCGTGCGAGCCGGTTCTCTCCGACGGAAAACCCGTGCCGGGCACACGCTTTCGGCAGGGCTTCGCATTCTTGCGGAAGCGGCACCTCCATGAAATGCCGACCTTCAGCGAACAGCCCCATGACGCCCCCCGTACGACACGGCACACACCGGTCCCCCACTGGAAGGCTTTCGTGCCGTGGGTAGAGATTAGACCCGTCCGCTTCCGACGCTGAGCAAATCTCTGAGATTCGTGCCGTGAATTGCACGCAGCGATGCCGGAATGGTGCACCCACCGCACCATCCACCTGCACACACGTTCGAGATCATTCGCGCATGAGGCCACTTCGACACGGCAAAGAGCAGACGGAAACATACCGGTCGGGCGGGACGAAATCCTTGATCGGATCCCGGCCGCTCCTTGCCCGATCAATTGACCTGCACAAAAGCGCCTCAGCGGCCAGGAGATGACCGCAAGCAAAAGCACTCGCCACGGCGAACGAGGCCGTGACGTCCGAGTGTCACGAGGGGGCGCATTTGGAAATTTCGTGCGCCCCTCGGTAATTCCGTGCGCTCCTTCCACTCAGAGCCGCACGCCACTGGTTGCGCCATGTCACCTCAGACGGGCCAACTGGTCGGCCAGGGCCCGTCTGCCCGCACCGGCGGCTGCCCGGCGAAGGTCGTCGATGCCCAGGATCCCCAGGCCGAGCTGGTGGGAGATCCGGGCGATCTGCGCCTCGACTGCGTCCCGGTCGGTGCGGGCCCGCGCGCCGAGGTAGGAGTCGATCCGCTCGAGGAGGGCGCGGCGGCGTACTCGTTCATCGGCGCACCAGACATGGAAGAAGGAGGTACCGAGCACCACGAACGAGCCGAGCTTGGTGAGGGGCAGACCGCCGCCCGGACCGAAGCCTGTGCCCGGGATCGTGACCCGCCAGGCACCGTGCTCACCCCTGCTCGGCTGGTACCGGGCCAGGTTCCGGGTGCTGAGCCACCGGGCCGCTCTGTTCTGGAAGTCCTGGCGTTCGGCGTCCACTTCCTCCGCTTCGAAGGCGCTGAAGACCTCGGGCGTGGTCTCGCATGCGGCAGTGAGTCCGTCGTCGGCCTCGTCGGCGGCCTGCGTGTAGACGAGGTGCCGGACCCTTTCGCCCGGGGCCACCGCCCGCACGATGTACGCCGGCATGAACACGTACTCCTCGTGGAGGCTTTCCGGGTCGTCGATCCGTTCCGGCAGGTTGTAACGGTCACGGTCGGGGTCGCGGGCCAGCTCTGAGAGCGCCTCCCGGCGGAAGCAACGGGTGGCGCTCAGGACGTTCAGCGGGGGCCCGTCCCGCCGGTCGAGCGCCTCCTGGACACAGTCGCCGGACAGGAAGGTGACCCTGCGGACGTCGTAGTGGGCGCGGGTGAGCGGGCGGCAGGCGAAGGCGTCGAAGTACAGCTTGCGCCGGTCCTGCCGGGTGTGCGTGTAGCGGACCTTGTCACGTACGGACCGGTGGCCGAGCTCGGTGAGGGCGATGCGCCCCCGCGACTCCTTCACATGGCCGATGGCGTGGAGAAACCGCAGCGCCTGACGGACCAGGGACGGATCGAGTGCGAAGAACGAGGCGAGTGATTCGGCCGTGTCGAGCTCGGCTTCCGCGATACCGCGTTCGAGGAAGCGGTCGATCAGCTCGTACGGTTCTCCCTCGGTGACCTCCGCCCTCACCTCGACGCACCACACGGGCAGAAGGACCGAGTAGATGCGGGTCGGTACGACCTCGAGGGTGTACGCCGCGTGTTCCAGGGCGCGCTCCTCGGGGTAGGGCATCAGTCTCGCCCGGCTGTTCACGCGCGGTCTCCCTCGTCGGCGAGGGTGGCCAAGTGGTCGGAGATCTCCCGGTACTGGCGGATGTCGCCGTGCTCGGCGAGGTGGCCGCGCAGCGAGCGGGCCAGTTCGCGAAAGTACGTGTCGCGGGCGCCGGTCAGGGTGTCCATGTCACCGACCAGCACCAGTTGGTGCTTGACCCGCGTGAACGCGACGTTCGCCCGGCGCAGTTCCTTCAGGAAGCCGACCCGCCCGTCGGGGTTGCTCCGGGTGAACCCGTAGAGGATCACGTCCCGTTCGCCGCCCTGGAAGGAGTCGACGGTGCCCACGTTCAGGTCCACCTGCTCCGGATCGATGATCCGGGACAGGGCCGCGGCGATCGCGGTCTTCTGTGCCTTGTACGGAACGATGACCGCCCATTCCGCGTGGTTGCGGTGGTAGAAGGCGGCGAGCCGGGTGAGCAGCCTCGCCTCCGCCTGGTTGATGCAGCCGCGTTGCCCCCAGCGCTCGTCCCGGCGCCCCACCTCCTTCTCGTACCGCTCGGCGGCGGGCAGGCATGCGGTGTCGACGAAGGCGAACGGGCTGCGGAACAGCGGGTCGCGGTGCCCGCGCTCCACGGGGGTGGACAGCTTGCCGTCGTAGAACGAGGAGGAGATGAAGTCGGCGATCACCGACGGCATTCGGCGCTGGCGGGTGAGCGGGACGACGTGGGTCTTCGGCAGCCTGTGCACCAGGCTTTCGAGCGCGCTCTCGGCCAGCAGCTTCACGACGGCGGGATCCCCGACGTTCTTCCCCCAGGCCTCCACCTCGGAGTCGAGGAACGGAGGGAGCTGCTGGTGGTCCCCCACCAGTACGGCCCGGCGTGCTCGTACGAGCGGTACGAGGACGTCGGCCATGCCGATCTGTCCGGCTTCGTCGACGATGGCCAGTTCGAAGTCGACACCGGACAGTTCGGGCCGGGATGCCGTACCGATGCACGTCGCGGCTATGACGTGGGCGTAGCGGATCAACTCCGGGTAGAGCTGCTCGCTCGCTCCGGACACCGCTTCGTGCCATGCGCCGAGCAGCTTCCCCCTGGCGGTGAGCAGCGGCAGCCGCAGCTCCAACCGGTCGTGCAGCTCGGCCAGGTCACGGTCGCAGGTCACCGGTTCCGTCTCGCGCACGGGAGAAGGCGCTTCGCCGGCGGGCAGGGACTCGCGAGCGGAGCGTGCGGCGGTGCACGCGTCCGACCGGCACTGCGCAGTGCGCCGCTCCGCCTCGTCCGCGGCCTTACGTGCGGCTCGCACGGCGGGGACGTCCCGGGTGACGGCATCGAGTTGCCGCTGGGCTTCGGCGAGTGCGTCGCGGATCCGGGTGGCGGCGGCGAGGAGCTTCTCGTCCTTCTGGTGCGCCGCTGCCAGGCGCCGGTCGTACAGCAGAGCCGGCAGCCCGAAGAGAAATCCGATCAGCCACCAGCCTCTCCGCCGCCGCGCGGCCTGGTGGGAGCGGGTGAGGCGCTCGGTCCGCCGTCGGCGGCGGCCCAGGGCCCGCTGCGTGCGCAGGTGCTCGGAGGTCAGCTCGTCCACACGGGTCTGCGCCGGTCCGCCGACAGCGCGCCGGGCGGCCCCGAGCTCGTCGCGCAACCGCGTCTCCTCGGCCGCGAGCACGCCCAGCCGGTCGAGCCGGCCACCGAGCTCCCGCGCCCACTGCCGGGCGACGCCGACGCCGGCGTATGCGCGCTTCCACGGCCCTGTGACCCGGAGGATCTCCTCCCGCAGCTCCGCCGCCTGACGTTCCATCAGGAAGGGTCTGCCTTCGGCCGTGGTCCTCTCTTCGTTCCCGACCCTGACCACCACCAGGTCGCGAGGAAGCCGGGACAGGACGTTGTCGACGGCGCGGTTGGTGTGCGAGGTGACCAGGACGGGGTCCGGCAGACCGGCGGCTGCCGTACCGGCTGCGATCTGGCTGATCGTCCGGGTCTTTCCGGTGCCCGGCGGACCGAGCACCAGCAGCATGTCCTCGACGGCCACAGCCTTGCGGAAGGCCTGGAGCTGATCGTCGTCGAGCTCCTCGGTCGGCGCGCCGGACACCGGCCGGATGGGGCGCACCCGGTGGTCGACGAGCGCCGGAAGGAGGCCGGTGCTGCGTGCCTGCCGCGCCCGCAACAGGGCGACCGCCTCACGCTGCCGTCCGTACACGACGCTGTTGGGCGTGATCTCCAGTTCGCCCTGCTGGTCGATGTGGGCCCAGTCGACCGGCTGATCGAAGCGGACCGTGACCGAGGCACCCGCGGCCCGGGTCACCTGCCCCCGGTAACCGGACCTTCCGCGGATCCGGACGTACGCACCCTCCTCGGGTCTGCGCGGTCCGGCGAGACGGAACTCGTAGACCGCCCGCGTGCCGTGCCGCTGTCCGCCCGTGGAGCCCACCGAGGCATAGGGAAAGGGCTCCGCCGATCTGGCCGCCTCCGTGGTGATCGTCTCGGAGGCATCGATCAGCTGGTCGACGGTGTCGAGGAATTGCGTCTGCTCGGCCGTCAGCGCAGGAGCACCGCGCTCCGCGGCCCGCCTGTCACCGATCCGCAGCCACTCCTCGGCCAGCATCGGCCAGTACGCGTCGGAGCCCTGCGGGACCTCGCGGGCGTCGTAGCACACCCGCCACTCGGTGGGCCGCAGCAGCAGGCAGCCCTGGGAGAGCCGATGGTGGTCGCGCATCCTCAGCGGGTCGATCGCGGCGATCGTGCAGCTGCCGTGATGTGGTCTGGTGAGGAACAGGCGTACGAGATAGGTCCCGCCGTGGACCAGCAGACTCCGGTCCCCGCCGGCGCGCCGCGGCTCACTGAAGGTCGCCGGTGCCCCGTCGTCACGGCTGTTCAGATCGGCTGCCAGCCGCAGAGGATCGGTCGGCAGGCCCGGGTGATCCTGGGCCTTCTGGCGCATCTGGCCCTCGAGGGACGTGCCGGGGACGAGGATGACCGGCCCCGGCAGATCGACCGTACGGAACGCCATTCAGACTCCTCGGGGAAGCTCGTCGCATGCGCTGCGCAGCGCGGCCCCGAAAGCGCGGGGGGCGGGTCTCTCGGAGGGGTCCTGAGCCAGGGCGGCGCGTACCGCGCGGTCGACGGGCTCCGGCACGTCCGGCACATGGGCGCGCAGAGGCAGTGGTGTGCCGGGGAGAGGAAGGTGTCCGGTGATGAGGCGGTAGGCGACCGCGCCGAGCTGGTGGACATCGGTCCAGGCTCCGGGGCGTTCGCGAGAGGCGCGCCGCCGCTGCTCGGGGGCCTGGTGTTCGGCGGGGCCTTCCCCGGGCCGCGGGGGGCGGGTGGCCAGTCCGAGGTCACGCAGCACGAGGCGGCCGTCGTCGTGGGCGATGACGGCGGACAGGCCGAGACACCGATGGGTGACGCCGTGGTCGTGCAACGCGGCCAACGTGCCGCACAGTCCGGCGAGGCCGTGGAGCAGTCGGTGCTGCCGCCATGGGTCGACCGGCTCGCCCTCCCGGCCGAGGGCGGCATGGAGGGTCTGACAAGGTGCCCCGGTGGTCCGTGACACCGGCCAGCCGACAGCAAGTACGTCGGTGCGACCGTGCGAGGTGAGCGAGCTGGTTCCGGGAAGGCCGCCGATCCGCTGCCGCAGACGCGCGAGCAACTGGTGCTCGTCGGCCAGTGCCCGCTTCGCCGCCCGCGCTTCGGGGGTGTCCCGTCGGGCCTCGATCTGACGGAGCCAGACGTACCGGGAGGCCGACTGCCCGGTGAGGTCCAGCCGGCGCGCCAGGGCCTGACGCTGGATCAGGGAACGGTCGGAGGAGGGGTGCTCCTCCAAGTACTCGTCGTGAAGCAGGTACAGCCCGTCGGGGAACTCGACCTCCTCGCCGCCGCGCCATCGCTCGATCTCCGGTGACGGGGAGGTGGGAGCGGAGACGAAGACGACGGACGAGCTGCGGGCGGGCGGGTCCTCCACGGCCGGCCGGTCGCTGCCGACGGGGAGTTCCCGCAGGGTGGAGAAGGCGAGGGCGGCGGCGTTCCTGGCCGCGACTCTCTGCCATCCCTCGGCGTCGGCGTCGTACTTCCGGCCGTCCGCCCTGTCGCTGATGCCGCGGACGATCAGGGCGGGCAGTGCCGCGTTGAGGTGGGCGGCGTGAGCCACGCCGGCGCCTTCCATCTCGATGGCGACGGCGTCCTGGTAGTGCTGCCGCAGCTGCCGTTTCAACGGTGAGCCGGCCGAGTTGAGGACGACTTCACCGGCGGCTATGGGCTTGAGATGGACTGCGGGGTGCCGGTCCCCCGGGGAGGGCGGCAGCAGCCGGGTCCACGAACCGGTCCTGCGGACGTGCTTGGCCAGTTGCTCCAGTTCGTGGCGTATGGGCCAGACCCTCGGCCGGGCCAGGAACCGGCCGTTCTCCTCCTTGCCACCGTGGTAGGCGTAGACGTGCGTGGCCACCACGACGTCGCCGAGCTGGATGTCGTCCTTGAGCGCTCCGGCCACTCCGACGAAGACCACCGCGCGTGGGCGGAACAGGCGGACGGCCCGCTCGGTCAGCACCGCCGCCGCCTGGTTGCCGTCCCCGATCTCGGCCAGGGCCACCTGCCACGGCGTGCCGTCCAGCCAGCCGATCTCGAACAGCGTGCCGGCGCTGTGGCTGTGTGTCCGTAAGGCGGCCAGATGCGCCCGAACGGCCTCGTACTCCACCTCCAGGGCAGTGAGCACGACAAGCATGTCGCTCTGACTGTTCGCCTCAGCCACGAAGTCCCCCGTCGCCCTCGGTCGCCGGCCCTGCCTGCGGCCGCGGGGCTGTGCGAACAGCGGCCACATCAGGCCCATGTGCTGTACCTGTCGACACCCGTCAACGCGACGCAGGGCACGCCACTGTAGCGGCACCGTGGCCCGGCTCACACTCGGTCGATCTCGAGCAGACGTCATGCCATTTCGAAAGGATTCCGGGCGCTCGAATGATCTGATTCTGACGCTTTGTGACCGGTTCAGAGATTCGGGAGAGCGACGGCAACGGGCCGTGAGCGAGACCCACCGCGCCCGTCCTCCCGGGGCTACGTCACAGGCGGCTCGACGCGTGCCCCCCTCACGTCCGCGTAGAGCACGATCTGCCACCCCAGCACGGCGATCACCACAAGTTCGGCCAGAGACACGGCGAACAAGGGTGCCCCCACCGGACCGACTGTCCAGAACACGACGACGGCGGCAACCGGCGCCAGACAGAAGGCGAGGAGGTCGACGGCGAGTTGGAGCCACTTGCGGGAGGTCCGTCGGTGGTCGTTGCGGTGGGCGACCTCCCAGCCGAAGACGCACGCGTCGCCACGGCCGTCGGTCAAGGCCACGAGCTGCGGGCGTAGCTCGTCACGCACGTAGCGGCCGATGGCGGAGATCTTGTCGTCGTTGACCAGGTACGTCCACCCGAGCACCACCGAGACCGGCGGCAGTAGCAGCAACAACTCGAGCCGTCTGTCCGCCTGAAGAGCGGCGGCGATGACCGCAGCCATGGAGGCGAGCGTGGCGTAAAGGAGGTTGTCGCGGAACCCGATACGCGCGCGCTGTTCGTCCTTGATCCGCTCGTACTCGGTGATCAGCAGTCCTGCAGCTGTGACTTGCTCGCCAGCCGCCATACTTTCCCCCTCACGGTCCGGTGCCCCGTCCGACCGGATGACGGGGCCGGCGACCGATTGAAATCGGGACACACCTGCCCCCTGGGCCGTGTCTGACAAATCCCGCCTGGCGCGCGCCACCCTGCGGGCGGACGGCGCTGTTTGTCCGACACGGCCCAGCCGCGCACGGTGGCCTTTCTCTGTTGAGCATTCCGCCCAACTGCCTACCCACCATCTCCGCCGCCGGACCGCACGCGGGGCTCCGCATTACGCGTGCGGCCATCCGCCCGTTCCGGCATCCCGGACGCAAGGCGCCGTCCTCGGGCCCGCAGGGTCGCCCATCTGCCTGCGGCGCCTGCGACCCGCGTTGCGCCAGGGGCTCACGACGCCTGCCTGGCCGCCCGCCACTCCGGAGCAAGGACCGACCAGATCTCCTCGTCGTGCCGCTTCCCCCCGTGCAGACAGCTCTCCCGCAGCACGCCGTCCCGCGTCATCCCGAGCCGCCGGGCCACCGCGATGCTGGGTTCGTTCACCGCCGAGACCCACCACTCCACGCGGTGGATGCCGCGCTCCTCCACGGCCCAGTCGATGATCACACGGGTGGCCCGGGTCACCAGCCCCTTGCCCACCGCCGACGGCTCCAGCCAGCAGCCCGCCTCGGCGGTGCCCTGCTCGACGTCCATCCTCCGGAAGAGGACCGCGCCGACCAGCGTGCCGTCCGTCCGGATGCCGTAGAGGCGCCCGGCGTCGGCCGCGGCCTTCTCCGCGTAGGCCTGAAGGAACGCCCGGCTCGACTCCAGGTCCGTGACGACATCGGGCAGCCCGTTGTACTGCCCGACGAACTCCCGGCCTCGGTCGATATGGACCAGGAACTCCTCGGCCCGCCAGGGCTCGAGCGGGCGCAGCTCTGCGCCGTCGTCGCCCAGGGATATCGCGTACATCGTCACCTTCCACGGTCGCCACCACAGCACAAGGCGAAGGGATCTTCGCACGGACGGACGGGCGTCTGCGGTGGTGCGGCACTCCGGAGATCCGTACGGCACGGTCCACGACGACGCACCCACATCCCGGCAACGGACAACTCGTCCCGGGGCGGCCCGCAAGGCTCGACAGGGCCCAGGAGCCGTGCCTCAGGGACCGGCAGGCGGGCGAAGCGCCGCATACGTACCCGCGCAGGCGGCGACCACCGTCACACAGCCGGCGAAGACCAACCCCGCCCCACGCAGCCCGAGCCACATGGCCATCGCGCCGACACCGACCACCGGCAGGGAGATACCGGCGTAGGCGACGACGAAGAACGCCGAGATGGTCCCGCCCCGGCTCCGCGCCGGGGCGGCGCCGCTGACCAGGCTGAGCGCGGCGCGGAAGGCAAGACCCTGCCCCGTACCGCCGAACAGGGCGCCGAGGACGAGCAGGGGCAGCGACTGGGCGATCAGCGACGAGGCCACCAGCATGAGCCCCACGACCAGAACACCGCAGCCGATGGGGAGCGCACGGCGTACACCGACCTTCTGGGTCAGCGACTGACCGATCGTCGAAGCGAGGAACACGGAGAAGACGACGGCGCCCGTGACGGCCAGATTGTGGACGTCCAGGGTCGTCGCGACGAAGCTCGGTGCCACCGCGGTGAAGAGACCGAGCAGGGCGAAACCGGCGAACGCCGCCACCGACGAGGGCACGAACACGCCCTTCACCTCGGGCGGCACGGACACACCTTGTGGCTTCAGCGGCGGCCATCGCTCCGGCTCCTCGACGGTCTCGGGCAGCAGCCAGGTCAGCACGGTGGCCACTGCCACCAGGGCGAGGTGGACGCAGAACGTCAGCTTCAGCGGCCAGGGTGCGTACTGGGCGAGCAGCCCGGACAGCAACGGCCCGCAGCCCAGGCCGCCCATGTTCGCGGCGGTGGCGGCGAAACCGGCACGGGCCCTCCTACCGGGTCCGGCCAGTTCGATGACGGCCGCCGTCGCCGCGCCGCTGAGCAGCCCTGCGGCGAAGCCCGACAGCAGCCGGCCCGCGAAGAGCAGGGGCAGGCCGCTTTCCAGGAGGAAACAGCACGCGCTCGCGGCGGAGAAGGCCATTGCCGCCAGCAGGACGGGCCTTCGGCCCACCGCGTCGGAGTAGTTCCCTGCGACCAGGAGGGCTGTGATGACCGCGATCGCGTACACGGCGAAGACGACCGTCACCATCAGCTCCGAGAAGCCGATCTGTTCCTGGTAGAGCCCGTACAGCGGGGTGGGCAGAGTCGTCCCGGCCATTCCGATGGCGAACACCACGGCGGCCGCCGGATAGCCGAGCCGCCCTGCCGCGACAGTCGTCGTCCGGTCTCCCCCGCCCGTGCCGGTCCTGCGAAAGATCACGCCCTCACGATACGAGTGCCGATCCGCCGGCGGCGGTCCGGCACGGCGCCATCGTGCGCGTACGGACGCGGGCTCCGGTGCACCGGACGGCGTGGCGTACGGAGCCGGGTGCCCGGGTGTCGACGCGCAGCCGTACGGTGCGACCGGGATGCGGCGGCCGCGTGCCGTCATCACCCGGCGGGCGTAGTGTCCGGATATGGGAGATCCGCGCCGCGCGTGGTGCGGGGCTGCGCTGCCGGACGGGGCGGGCGCGACCCGCCGGTGCCGCGTCCCCCGCCCAGGCAGGCGGCGTGGCGGGTCCGGCGTCGGCGGCAGGGGGCCGGAGCCGCCCGGCGCACGATCTCTGCCTCCACCCGGGTGCAGGGGCGGCTCCGTGCCGGCCTCGCGGGGCTGACCGGACAGGCGTCGCACGCTGCGGCGGCCCGCCGCGCGGCCGCGTCACACGTTCTGGGTCCCACCTGCCGCCTGCTGCCTCCGGCGGCCCCTGGCGACCCGGAGGACGACGCGAACCGTCCCCGGACCGCTACGGCCAGGAAAATCACCCGTGAGGCCGCCCGTGGCCGCTGCACGCGCCGGCGCCCCGCAGGTCCGTGGGGAGCATTCCGATGACCGGGCACGATGAGAAGCCGGGCGATGAGGGGCTGCTGGACGAGTCCCTGGCCGCCATCGTGCGCCGCACCGGCGCCTCGGCCGGAATCTTCCATCTGCTGGTCCCGGAGGAGCAGTTGCTGTGCCTGACAGTGATGTGCGGCCTGCCGACCGAGTTCACCGCGCCGTGGCGGCGGGCACCGCTGTCGGCTCCCGTCCCCGTCGCCGACGCGGTGCGCGAGGACCGCCTGGTGTGGGTGGGTTCTCAGGAAAGCATGGTCCGTGCCTATCCCCGCGCCGCGGCGGCCCTGCCTTACCGGCTCGCGCTTGCCGCCGTACCCGTCAGCGGAGTCCGCCGCTGCTGGGGCGCGCTGGTACTGCTGTGGCCCGCCGGCCACCCTGCGCTCATCACCCGCCGCGAGCGCAGCCACCTCGCCGCGAGTGCCCGGCGCCTGGCCCGCCTGCTGGACGAGGCGCTTCGGCCTCCCGCCGTGTCCCACCTTCCGCGTGTCGTCTCCGTGCTCCCCGCTCGCCCCGGTCAGGTGCCTCCCGCGCCGGCGGCCGCCGACTTCGCCGAGCGCCTGCCCGGCGGCTCTCTCTCGCTCGACCTGGACGGCCGGATCACGTTCTGCACCCTCTCCGCCGCCGACCTGCTCGGCCGCAGCGCCGACCAGCTGCTGGGGGCACTTCCGTGGCAGGCGCTGCCCTGGCTCGACGACCCCGTCCCCGAGGAGCAGTACCGCACCGCCGTCATCAGCCGCGAACCCGTCTGTTTCACCGCCCTGCGCCCACCCGACCAGTGGCTCGACTTCCGGCTCTACCCGGACCCCAGCGGCATCAGTGTCCGCATCAACCCGAGCCGTACCCCGGGACCACGCCCACAGGAGTCGACCGCCGGATCGCGCCAACTCCCCGACGCGGCCCGCGCGGGCCGGCTCTACCAGCTGGTGCACCTCGCGGCGGCCCTCACGGAAACCGTCGGCGTGCGCGACGTCGTCGACCTCGCTGCCGACCAGATCCTGCCCGCCTTCGGCGCCGACAGCCTGATCCTGACCAAGGCCGAAGCCGGCCGGCTGCAGATCACCGGCTACCGCGGCTACGACCCACAGATCATCGAACGCCTCGACGGTCTGCCGCTGGACACCGACCTGCCCCCCACCGGGCGGGCCCTGGCCAGTGGCCTCCCCTCCTTCTTCGCCAACTCGCAGGAGATGGCGCGCCTCTACCCGAAGACCCCGACCATCAGCGCCAAGCAGGCCTGGGCATTCCTTCCGCTGATCATCTCCGGACGACCTGTCGGCTGCTGCATCCTGTCCTACAACGACCCGCACACCTTCACCGCCGACGAGCGCGCCGTCCTCACCTCACTTGCCGGCCTCATCGCCCAGGCGCTGGACCGCGCCCGTCTCTATGACGCCAAGCACGGACTTGCCCATGGACTCCAGCAGGCCCTCCTGCCGCGTGCCCTGCCCGACATCCGGGGGCTCGTTGTCGCCGCCCGCTACCTTCCCGCCTCGCACGGCATGGACGTCGGCGGCGACTGGACCAACTCGTGGACAGCCTGGTCCACCACGCCTGGCCGACCGGCCGGCACACCGACGACATCGCACTCCTCCTGCTCCAGCCCTCCGCCGCCCCCTCCGCGTGAGCAGCACCGAGAACAACCCGCGGCTCCCGCTGATCCCGAGCCGTTCACCGACCGTGCCGGCCCGGCGTCAACGGCCTTTCGCCCACCAGGACGCCGCCGGGGACGACATGCGAATTCACGACGCGTGTGCTGCGCTTGATGAAGTGGACGACCCGCGGCACCACGCGGGCCCGCCCGCCGGCGGGCCTTTCCCCACAGGCGGTCTGCGCGAGGAGCGGAGACCGGCTGTGAGAAGGAGGAGCGATGTCCGACACGACGAAAGCGGCCCGCCACCTGAGCGGTCTGCGGAACGCTCGCTACGGCGAGATCCTGCTCATCTCGCCGGGTGAGGACGGTCATCTGAAGGCGGCCGTGTACAACACCTTCGGTCTCAACGACTGTCCGCCGAAGCGGTGGAACGCGCTCGACCCCCGCGGGCTGGCGGAGCAGTTCGAGGTGCCGATGGTGTTCCTCAACGGACCCCGCTTCTGGACCATCGACGAGGTCACGACGTTCGCATGGGGGGACATCACGGTGTTCGACGGCCTTGAGGCGCGCTGGGTGGCCGAGGTCCGCATCCCCACGGAGATCGACCTCACCGGGGCGACGGCCAAGAAGTTCTATGTCGAGACCACGGTGAAGCGGGACACCGAGTACCTCCTGTCCGGCGGCAGACCCGTGCACGCGCTGATCGCCCCGGACGACCGCACGTACGTCCTGCAGGCGTACTCCCACACCGTGGACGACAGCCAGACGTTGGACTCTCTGGCCACCCTCGGCCAACGGCTGCGGCTCCCGCAAGGCTGGCGGTATCGGGTCCACACCCCTGACGACGACCTTCTCATCCGCACGGTCGCGGGAGAAGCCCACGTCGTGCAGGACGACCTGGAGAACACCTACATGCTCCTCCCCCGCTGAACCCGAGATCGGCCCGAGGGCGGGGGTGACGACAACACGGCGAATTCAGCGTTGTCCTGACGCGGGGTCCGCATCCGCCGCGCTCTGGGCGCAGTCCTCACGGGTGATGAACTCACCTCGTCAAGGCGTGCCTTGCCATGGATGGTGCTCTGGGCGCTGTTGTCATCGTCTGCACGGGTGACCTCGGGCGTCGGCGAAGGCGCCATGGCCGTCGCGCTCATCCATCGCCACCGGGCGTCGGCAGGACGGTGGTGCGGGGTGCCGCCGTCGGAAGGGTGACCCGCACCGCGAAGGCGGGTCCGCCGGCGTCGGGCTCGAGGGTGCCACCCATGGTCTCGGTGAGGTCGCGGGAGAGCCGCAGGGGCAGGCTGTCGGTCCTGCGGCTGGACCGCCCTCCTCGGGACGTGTCGTCGGACCCGTCGGTTGCTCCGTCCGTCACCTGGATCTCCAGGTGACGGACGGACCTCGGCCGTGAACCGGGGTGGCCGGTCCGGCGGGCTGTGGCGCAGCGCGTCCGCGGCGAGTGACGTCAGTACCCGCGGGAGGACCGCTGCGTCGGCGATCACATCGGGCAACTGCTCCGGCAGCGTGCGGTCGATCGTGTGCCCGCCAGGGGCCGAGGTTGTCCAGGGCCGCGGTCAGGGCCTCGTCGAGGTCGACCGGGCGCAGACAGAGGTCCAGTGCCCCGCCGTGCAGCCGGCTGAGGTCGTCGAGGTCGGCGACGAGCCGGCCGGCGCGGCGTACCGCCGCGCGCGCGGTGTCGGGGAGGTCGGGCCGCTCGCGGACCCACCGGCCCGGCGGCCGTCCCGGCGATGCGGTCGCTCAGGGCGGACCGCGACACCAGGCACTCCGAACGGCTGTGACCTGTGTCTCTGTACCTCCGGCCACAGGAAAATCGGTACTCTCCGAAGCCTCCCGCACCTGACAATCGGGGTCCATCAACGGGAGGAACACATGAGCCAGGCATTCCTGACTCTCCATGAGCTGCTGCCGCCGCAGGAGTTGGCGGCGGCGCTGGACGCCGGGTACGTCACCCGCAAGCCGCACCCCGAACTGCCGCTGTCGATCTACACGTACACGAGGACGTGCCAGTACGAGCGGGTGTGGAACCGGGTGACCACGCGCTGCCGCGGTCTGGTCGCCGACGACGCCACCGGAGAGATCGTCGGGCTTCCGCTGCCCAAGTTCTTCAACGTCGGTGAGCACGAGGCCGGTCAGCCGTACGCGCCCGCCCTCCCGGACGAGTCCTTCGAGGTGTACGACAAGGTCGACGGCAGCCTGGCGGTGATCTTCCACTACGCGGGCCGGTGGCGCGTCGCGTCCAAGGGGTCGTTCATCAGCACCCAGGCCACCTGGGCCCAGCGTCTGCTGGACGGCAAGGACACCTCCGCCCTGGTGCCCGGAGTGACCTACCTCGCCGAGATCCTTTACCCGCAGAACCGGATCGTCGTCGACTACGGCGACCGCCGTGACCTCGTGCTCCTCGCCGCCTTCGCCAACGTCGGCAAGGAGATACCGCTGGCCGAGGCGGCGTCCTGCTGGACGGGCATCGGCTCGGTCGTCACCGTCTGGCCCGCCATGCCGCTCGCCGAACTGCTCGCCCTGGCCGAGTCCAACCGGCTGCCGGGCGGCACGGAGGCCACCGGCACCGACGCGGAGGGCTTCGTGCTGCGCTTTGCCTCGGGCATACGGGCCAAGGCCAAGCTCTCCGAATACGTACGGCTCCACAAGGTGCTCACCGGCGTCACCGAACGGGACATCTGGCGCAGCCACGGGATCCAGCGCTTCGCCGGCCTGCCCGTCAAGCAGGTTGCCCAGGCCCTGGGTTGCTCGGCGGCGGACATCGAGGCGTCGGGCGGCAAGCCGCTCGACGCGCTGCTGGAGCAGGTGCCCGACGAGTTCGACGCCTGGGTACGCGGGGTGATCAGGCGGGTCGAGGAGGCTGTGACCGCCCGCGAGCGTGCGATCGACGAGGCGTACCGGTCGCTGGTCCATCTCGCGGACGACCGGGGCGCTTTCGCCCACGCCGCGAAGGCGCTGCCGGACGCAGCCGTGCGCCCTGCCATGTTCCTGCGCCTGGACGGGCGACCCACGGAGCTCGTGACCTACCGTTCCGTCCGGCCGGAAGCGTCCGACCCGTTCAAGAACGACGAGGAGAATTGACCGTGCCCGTAGTACATGTCATGACTGGGCTCCCGGCCTCGGGGAAGACGACGGCCGCGCGCCGGCTGCAGGAGGGTGCCGGGGGCCGGATGCGCCGGGTGAACCTCGACGACCTGCGGCTGATGCTCGACGTCCCGGCACCCGAGCGTGGCCGGTCGTACGCGCACGAGCAGACCGTGCTGGCGATCCAGGACGCGGCTGTGCGGGCGGCGGTCGACGGCGGCTTCGACGTCGTCGTGGACAACACCCACCTGACACCGCACATCCCCAAGCGTCTGAAGGCGGCAGTGGGCGGCCAGGCGTCCTTCGTCGTGCACGACTTCACCGATGTGGAGGTGGAGGAGTGCATACGGCGCGACGCCGGGCGGGACAGGGCTGTCGGTGAGGAGATCATCCGGATCCTGGCCGACAAGCACGCGAAAGCACGGAAGGGCGGCTGGCGGCTCACCGAGGCATGGCTGAACGACGAGCCGTCGGTGGAGCCGTACACCGCCGACCCCGCGCTGCCCTCGGCGGTGATGTGCGACATCGACGGCACACTCGCCATCAGGGGCGAGCGGGGGCCCTACGACTTCACCCGCTGCGACGAGGACCTGCTCAACGTGTCGGTGCGCGGCGCGCTGCACTCCTTCCGGCGTGCCGACGGCGATGTGATCGTCCTGCTCTCGGGCCGCGGCGAGGAGCACCGGGAGAAGACGGAGGCATGGCTGCGCCGGCACGAGGTCCCCTACGACGAGTTGTGGATGCGTGCGGCCGGCGACGGCCGCCGCGATGACGTGGTGAAGGCCGAGCTGTTCGACCGGCACGTCCGCGACCGCTTCGCGGTACGCGTCTCGCTCGACGACCGCGACCGCGTGGTCGCAGTGTGGCGCCGCATGGGTCTGCCCACGTGGCAGGTCAACTACGGCAACTTCTGACCGAGTTGCGCGGAGGTGGAGCCGGGAGAACTGACGGCCCCGGTACGGGCGTACCTGCCCGGGGTCGTGCCCACGACGCGCTTGAAGTGCCGGGTGAGGTGGGACTGGTCGTAGAAGCCGGCACAGGTCGCGACCTCGCCCGGCGGCTGTCCGTCGAGCAGCAGACGGCGGGCCAGGTCGACGCGGCGGGACGTCACGTACTGGTGGGGTGCGATGCCGAAGGCGGCGCTGAAGGAACGTACGAGATGCGTGGGGTGGGCCTGGACCAGGCGCGCGGCCTCGTCCAACGAGACACCTTCGATCAGCCGCTCGTCGAGGAGGTCACGCAGGTTCCCGGCAACGCCGCGGTCGGGCGCTGCGCCGCCGACGGCCTGCCTCGGCCGCAGGTGCTCGCGCAGGCGCTCGCTGACGAGGGCGAGACCGCTCTCCGCCTCGAATTCGTCTCCCCGGCCGGCGAGGGCCGTGTGCAGCTGTCCGACGCGTCTGCGCAGGACGGGATCCGTGAGGTCCGGGCCGTCCACCGCCGGCCCGATGAAACTCTCGTCCAGCTGCGTCATGTCGAGGTAGAGCACACGCTTGCGGAAGCCGTGAGGGGTGGCGGGTGAGCCGTTGTGCGGGACCTGCGGCGGAAGCAGGCTGACCGTGTCGTTCGGGGTACCGCGCTCGTGGCGGTCCAGGTCGTAGCGGACCGCGCCGTCGTCGACGATCAGCAGGGTCCACGCGTCGTGGACATGCATGGGGTACGCGTGCTCGGTGAAGCGGGCGTGGAAGACCTCCACGACGCCCGCGACCGGCGGGCGCCATGCAGAGACCTCCTGCCGCGGCATCACGCAAAGAACGTACAAGACGGGGAAGGCACGCACGCACGAGTCTTGAAGCATGAGAACCGACGATGAGACCGAGGCCGGGACCGGGGCCTGTGCAGGGGACGAGAACGTGCCTGTCCGCTTCGACACGAAGATCGCCGTACTGCTGCGCGACGACCTGGAGCCCTGGCAGCGGCTGAATGTGACCGCGTTCGTGGTCAGCGGGCTCGGCACGGCCTCGCCCGAGGTGATCGGCGAGCCCTACACAGACGCCGACGACACCTCGTATCTGCCGATGTTCCGCCAGCCCGTGCTGGTCTTCGAGGCGACGAAGGAGACGCTGACCGCCGCTCACTCCCGTGCGCTGTCCCGCGCGCTGCCGAGCGCCGTTTTCACCTCGGACCTGTTCGGCACCGGCAACGACCGGGACAACCGGGCGGCGGTACGTGCCGTGGGCAAGGACCGACTCGATCTGGTGGGAATGGCCGTCTACGGGCCGCGCAACGCGGTGGACAAGGTTCTCAAGGGCGCGCGGATGCACCCCTGAGCGACGCGACTCAGCGGCGACCGTCGCCATCGGGCAGTCGTCCTCGGGTCACCGCGCATGAGCTGCATGGCCCATCGGAGCTCGATGCCCACTGCACCCCGATATGATGCATTTTGTGATCACGTCCGGACAGCTGCGGCGCCGTCGTCCCTACGGCGGCCGGTGGGAAGCTGCCCTGTGGTCACCGGTGGTCCTTACCGTCCTCATCTCCGGCCTGGCGTTCTCCACACCGAGGGAGATCGCGATCAGCCGCCTCCTGCCCGTCGCACCCGCCCTCGCCGCCGCGATGTGGCCGGTGCTCCCCACCGTCCTGCTGGGGACGTTCTGCCTGCTGGTCATGATCTCCCTCAGCTTCTTCTACACCGACCTGGGGACCCCGTACACGGCGGCCGCGATCGTCGCGGTGACCGCGGCGGCGGCATACGGAAGCCATGTCCGGCGCCAGCGGGAGGAGACACTCTTCAACATCCGGCTCGTCGCCGACGCGGCGCAGAAGGTGCTGCTGCGCCCCTTGCCGCGCCGCATCGAGGGTGTCGAGCTCGAGTCGCTGTACCTGGCGGCCCAGGAGCAGGCCCGGATCGGCGGCGACTTCTACGAGGCGGCCGCCACGCCGTACGGGGTCCGGCTGCTCATCGGCGACGTACGCGGCAAGGGCCTGTCCGCGGTAGGGGCCGCCGCGGCAGTGATCGGCTGTTTCAGGGATGCCGCGTACGACGAGCCCGATCTGAGGGGCATCGTCCATCGCCTGGAGACCAGCATCACCCGCTACAGCGCCGCACACCCCACCCAGGACCTGCCGGAGCGCTTTGCCACCGCCCTCGTCGCCGAGATCCCGCACGGCGGCGCCCACGTCAGACTTCTCAACTGCGGGCATCCCCCGCCGCTGCTCGTGCACCACGGGGAGATCCGCGTCCTGGAGCCCACCACCCCTTCGCCACCCCTCAACCTCGCGACGCTCATCGGAGACCACTACTGCGTCGACACCATCGCCTTCGCCCCTGGCGACCAGCTGCTGCTCTACACCGACGGCGTAACGGAGACCCGGGACCGCACCGGCGCGTTCTTTCCGCTGCCGGACTGGATGCGGCGACAAGGCCCGGCGCCACCCCGCGAGCTGCTCGACCGGCTTCACCGGGAGCTGCTCGACTACAGCGGCGGACGGCTCGAGGACGACATCGCGGCCCTCGCCGTGCAAAGCGCGAACACCCGGGCCCAGGATCACCCCGCGTAGGCGACCGGCGGCCGTGCGGGCCGGTTGCGGTCAGCGGTGGTGCTTCCGTTCGGACTCGTCGCCGTCCTTTGCCGAAGGTCACCCATTCGCCGTCGAGCTGACCGGACTTGTCACACCCGTATCATCGCTAGCGCTGGACCGTATCATCGATCCCATGGCAGTGACCGACACGCTTCGCGCGGCGATGATCGAGGCCGCGGAGCAGCAGCTGGCGACCTCCTTTGACAACGACATCGCCACCCGGGCGGTCTGCGAGGCGGTCGGCGTGACCCAGCCCGTGCTCTACCGGCTGTTCGGCGACAAGCGCGGCCTTCTCGACGCCGTCGCCGACCACGGCTTCGAGCGCTACGCCGCGCTCAGGGCCGCGCAGGAGCAGACCGGCGACCCGGTGACAGACCTCCGTGCGGGCTGGGACGGCCACCTGGCGTTCGCGCAGGAGTACCCGGCGCTCTACCAGCTGATGTTCGCCCCTCGGCCGTGGTCCCGCTCGAAGGCCCGGGAGCGCGTGTTCGACCTGCTCGTCGCGGCACTCGTACGCTGCGCGGCCGCGGGCGCACTGACCACGGAGCCGAGGACCGCCGCCCAGCTGATCCTGTCCGCCAACGTCGGCATCGCGCTCAACCACATCGCCACACCGGCGCTCTTCGACGACCCCGCGCTCTCCCACCGCATGCGCGATGCCGTGTTCTCCCAGGTCCTCGCCGAGGCAACGGCACGCGGGGAGACCGACCCCCTGCGCAGCGCCGCCTTGCGCCTGCGCGCGCAGCTCGCCCTTGTGGGCACCACGGCCCTCGAGCCGGCCGAGACCACACTGCTCGAGCGTTGGCTCGAGCGGATCACACGATCCGGCCGACGGTGACGCGGCCGGCGCCGCTCACCACCTCATGCCCGGCCGGTCACGAACGAGTCGAGCGCCGCGGTCAGCTCCGCCGGCTTCTCCAGAGGCAGTTCATGGCCGGCATCCACGATCCGGACCACCGCGTCCGGGTAGGCCTTCGCCATCCGCAGCATCTGTGAGACGGGCAGCTGGATGTCGTGGTAGCCGTGCACCAGCAGAGTGGGCGTGCGGATCTCGCCGACCCGGTCGAGGATGTCGAAGTTCCGCATGGCGCCGTAGCACGTCATGACCACCTCCCGCGGCGTGGCCGAGGAGGCCCGGATGTACTCGCGGATCTCCTCGCGCGGGTAGCCGGGGGCGAAGGCCCGCTGGATGTTGGTGGCGACGAACAGCTTGAACGGCACCAGCGTGGATGCCGCCATCAGAAGGCCCCGCCCCCGGCTGTAGGTCATCCGGCTGATCGAGTTGACCAGCACCAGGCGCTCGACCCGCTCGGGGTGAGCGAGGGTGAGGGTCTGCGCGATCATCCCGCCCATGGAGTGGCCGACGGCTGTGAACCGGTCGACCTTCAGGTGGTCGAGGAGGGCGAGGACGTCCCCGGCCAGCTCCGCGATCGTCCGTGCCCCGGACCCGCTGCTCTCGCCGTGCCCACGCAGGTCGAGCCGGATCACCCGCCGGTTCCGGGCGAAGTGTTCCACCTGGTGGTCCCAGCGGTGCCGGTTGGCAGTCCAGCCGTGGATGAACACCAGGGGCACACCGTCACCGTCGCGCGGCCCCTCGTCGTCGTACGTCAGTGCTACGCCGTCGACATCGAGCTGCGGCATGGGGCGCCTCCTGGAGTGCGGTCCGGTTACTGGCAAGTACGGTAGTCGGCTCCGGGGCGGCCGTCACCGTCGCTTGCCGAGGAAGTCGAGGATGTGCCCGAACACATCGAGAGCCGCGCCCCGGCCGAGGAACGTGTCGAGGTGGCCGTAGCCGGGAATCTCGGTGTACGCCACGTCCAGTTGCGGCTGCCGCCGGGCGAGGACGCCGTGGCAGAGCTTCTGGGAGTCCAGCCACAGTTCGTTCTCGCTGCCCGCCAGCAGCAGGACGGCGGTGTCGATGCGGCCGGCCGCATCCAGCGCGTTCTGCGGCAGGGCCCGGTAGCGCAGGTCGCCGTCGTTCCAGCGCACCACGCTCCGGGCGAGCTCGATCCGGCGCAGATGCGGCAGGATCCACAGCGGCGCGGGGCCGAGCAGCTCCGCCAGCCGGTTGTGCGTGGCTTCGGACAGGTGCTCGTGCACGAACAGCGAGGCGCCGGTGCCCCACGCCGAGTTGTGCAGGATCTGGCACGTCGGATCCGGGCAGCTCGCCTTCCGGGAGGCCAGCGCGAACAGCGGCGTGTACTTCGACCAGAAGCCCACCTTGCGGAAGTCGACCGGCACGTGGTCGATCCGGGACTTCAGCAGCTCCCCTGCCACCGACATCCGCAGCGAGGTGCGGCCCGCGAGCTTCGGCGTCAGGAACACGCCCTGCGAGACCACCCCAGCGAGCCCGGGCACCAGCCCCGCCGCCATGCTCAGCGACAGGGTGAGCGAGCCGATGCAGTGCGCGACCACGAACAGCGGCCGGTCGCCGATGCGCTGGCGGATGTGGGAGACGGCCTCGGGGATGTCGTACAGCGCGACGTCGTCATACGTGTACTTCTGGCCGGTCTCGTTGTACGGCAGCCGGCAGCTGCCCCGCCAGTCGAGCAGCCACGGCTCGTAGCCGTCGTCGAGCAGGACGTCGACCAGGTTGCGGGTCTCGGGCAGCAGGAACATGTCGGCGGACGCGGTGTGCCCGTGCAGGAGCAGCACGGCGGGCCGGTCCGCCTCGCCGCTGTCGATCCGGGTCAGGCCGAGGCGGACGCCGTCCCCCGCCCGGAAGGGGATCTCCTCGACGGCCGCCGGATCGAGGCGGTGGTGGAGCGGGCGAAGGGCCGTGGTGGTCCTGACCTTGCGGATCATCGGCCTGGTCCGGGAGTTGGTGGTTCTGAGGATCATCGGTTGCGCTCCGTGAGGGTGGGGTTGCGGCGCAGGTCGAGCAGGTCCGCGGCGGCCCGGGCGAAGGGGCCGAGCAGGCCGCGTCCCATTTCCAGGCCGAACCAGGCGAGCCAGGTCAGCTTGGCGGCCCGCTTCTCCTGGCCGGTCAGACGCGGGTCGACCTTGATGCCGTCGATCTGGTCGCGGATGTAGCTGTCCGCGGGCACGACGACCTCGCCCGCCAGGTGGGCCGGTTCGCCCTCGCGGCCGATCTCGACACTCAGCGCGCGGGTCTGCCGCCACAGGTCGCGGCGTGCCCGGGCGTACTTGCGGCCCTCCAGCCACCAGCGTCCGCCGTCGGCGTCGCGCAACGACAGCCGGTAGCACAGGAGTTGGTGCCGCATGCCGTGCTGCTGCGGGATGCCTTCCTCGGGGCGGATCCAGACGTCGCCACGCTCCACGACCACGGGCTCGGAGTGCACTGCCGCACACCTCAACTCGCCGCTGACGTCCACCCTGCGCTCCTTCACCAGCTGGTACATGCTCGCGATGGAGAGGGTGAGCGCCATCGAGCAGGGAGTGTCGGCACCGGCGCCGACCGGGCCCACGCCGCCCTCGGTCGTCTCGGAGAACCAGAGGTACGGCTGGTCGTCCTTGTGCGGCAGCCGGGCGAGGCCGTCCCGGGCGAGCCGCTCGAACGTCCTGAGCTGCGCCTGGGTGTCGTAGCGGGCCGCGGGTTCGAGTCCGAGCGCGTCGACGAGTGCGGCGGTGCGGTCGTCGACGGCCGCCGGGCCCTTCAGCGTCGCCTCGCACAGCTTGAGGGCGGTGGGGCTTTGCAGAACCCGGCCCAGAAAGGCCAGTTCGGGCACCGGATCGGCCTCCAGGCGGGCCAGGGCGTCGGTACGCCACTCGTCCCAGTCCTGGACCCGCACATGCATGCCGCCGAGCGCCATGTCCCGTACGACGTCGTCGAGGGTGTTGGGCACGCCGGTCAGGTTGTAGTCGTAGCCCCAGGCGTCGGGTTCGCAGATGACGCCGACCGCGACCCGGCTGACCCAGTCCACCGGGGCGGCATTCAGGTAGCGGAAGGCGGGGACGGTGCGGAAGCGGCCGAAGGCCGAGGTGAGGCCGCTGCTGAGGTCCTGGGGATTGTAGGCGCCGGTCTTGGTGTGGCCGCCGATACCGCCCGGGCGCATCGCGGTGACCACCAGGCCGTGGTCGCGGGCCCGGCGCAGCGCGACCTCGGCTGCCCATTTCGTCTGGTCGTAGCCCGCGATGAGGCGGTCGACGTGGGCGAGCGGGTCGTCCTCGCCCATGGAGGGGATGCCGACCTCGTTGAAGACCGCGATCGAGGAGATGTGGTGCAGCGG
Source organism: Streptomyces sp. NPDC006208 (assembly GCF_040613775.1). Classification (NCBI taxonomy): domain Bacteria; kingdom Bacillati; phylum Actinomycetota; class Actinomycetes; order Kitasatosporales; family Streptomycetaceae; genus Streptomyces; species Streptomyces sp. NPDC006208. The sequence continues at coordinate 55,941 of NZ_JBEXSW010000031.1, forward strand.
CTTGGGCCGGCCCGCCGCAGCCAGTTCGGCCAGGGTCAGCGCACCGACGACATTGCTCTGCCGCAGCGACTGGTAGCCGCGCAGGAAGTCCACGGCCGCCGCCACGCCGACGACGCTGTCCAACTCGTGGGCGAGCGTGTGCCACAGGTCGTCGGACAGGCCGAGCTGCGGGCGCCGGATGTCGCCGGGGAGCGCGGTCACCCGGCGGCGGACCTCCGACGACCAGGGCAGCTCGTAGCTCTTGAGCGCCTCGCCGAGCCGGGCGACGGCCGCCTCCTCGTCGGCTGCGCGGACCAGGCAGTAGACGTGGGCGTCGCTGTGCCGCAGCAGGTCGAGGAGCATGTGGCTGCCGAGGAAGCCGGTGGCGCCGGTCAGCAGGATCCGGCGGGGCGGCAGTGGCTCGGGCGAGCCGGTCCAGGGCAGGCGGTCGGCGAGGGTGAGGTCGGCCAGGATCTGGTCGAGGTCCTCGCGGCGGGCCACGGAGTGGGGGTCGTCGGCGCTGCCGGGCAGGAGCGTGGTCGCGACCGCCGGTGGGGTGCGGGGGGCCGGGACGGGCAGCGTGCTCGGCACGGGGGCCGGGCGGGTGCCTGCGGCGGAGAGCGGGAGGGCGCCCGGGGCCGCCCAGGTGCCGGGTGCGGCGGCGGTCGGGGTCCCTGACGTGGCCGTGGTCGAGGGGACGGTCGCGATCGAAGGGACGGTCGTGGCCCCGGTGGTCTGGAGCCATCGCTGGGCGAGGCTGCGTGGCCGGGCGTCGGCGAACACGTCGTCCAGGCCGATCTCCATACCCAGCTCGCGTTCCAGCGCCGCGACGAGTTCCACGGCGCGTACAGAGGTCCCCCCGGCGTCGAAGAAGTCCGTGTCGGGAGACAGGTGCCCGTCGGGCAGATGACGGCCCGCCGCGGCGGCGACGGCGGCGGCCAGCCGGTCCACGTCCTGGGCGGCCGCGGTGGTGCCGGTACCGGACTCCGCACCTGTGGCGGTCGGCTCGGGGGCGACGGTCGTCATGACCTTGGCCAGCAGGTCGGTCACGCTGAGGCCGACCCCGCCCCGCTCGATCGACTCTCCGGTCGACCGTTGTCCGGCAAAAGCCGTCGGGTCCTCGTTCACGTCATGCATGGGAGCCCTTCATGGTGCGCGCTGTCCCTTCCGTCACTGCTGCCGAAGGCCGGAGCCGGTCCGGTCACTTTTGCTGTTCCTGTTGCCAGGAGCGGAATGCCCGCAGGTGTTCCGGTGTGACCACGGTCTCCAGACGTTCGTCGTCCTGGTCGCCGCCGCCGAGCGCGGCGAGGAGACGGCGGGCCGGTACGTTGCGCGGGGTGCGCTCCGCCGTGAGCCGGACCTTCGCGCATCCCAGCTCGTCGGCGCGGTCGGCCAGCCATTGCAGCAGGCGTTCCTCGACACCTCGGCCGAGCGCCCTGCAGCTCATCATCCAGGCCAGTACGTCGAGTTGACCGCCGTCCGGGCGGACGGCGAGCAGGCCGATCTGGCCGTAGTCGCCGAAACGGTCCCGGGCCGAGGCCGTCCACACCTCGCCGCGCTCCCGCCACCGGGCGAGATCACCGCCGTCGGCCGATCGGGCGCGGAGCGTGAACTGGTTCGTACGGCGGACGAGTTGCTCCGCCCGCTGGACATCGGCCTCGGACAGGGCCCGGATGTCGACCTCGAGTTCCAACCGGTCGAGGAACTCCTCGAAACCGGCCTGTTCGCGGATGGCGTCGCGTTCCCGCTCCTGCTCGTAGAACCCGGCCCGCAGTGAGTCCTCGGCCGTCGCCGCAGCCGGGACCAGCGGCCACAACCGGTCGAGGAACTCCTCCAGTTCAGCCGCCGGCGGGCAGGTCACCGACAGCACCTGGGGCAACGCCGACCGCACGCCCGCGATCTCCACCGGGTTGTCGTCCAGGAACAGGAAGCTGTCCGGACCGAGGTTGAGCGTGCGCGCCGCCTCGGCCAGCCGGCCCGACTTCGGGCCCCAGGTGGCGGAGAGCACACTGAAGTGCTCCGCCTTCAGCAGGCTGTCCGGGCGCCCCAGGACGGCGCGGACCGTGTCCTCGTCGTTGTTGCTGACCAGCGCCAGCAGCGCGCCCGCGGCACGCCACTGCAACAGCCTCCGCGCCAGCACGGCACGCGGACCGGTCAGGTCCACCGACTCCGGGCCGATCTCCCCGGCCACCCCGCCCCACAGGGTCTCGTCACCGTCCACCGCGATCACCTTGGGCACTGGGCGCCGTACCGCCTGTACGACCTCGGCCAGCCGCAGGGCGACCGCCGCCTGGAAGTGCGGGGTGAAGGGGAGGTGGGCCAGTTGCTCGGTCCGTTCGTCGAAGCGCTCCTCGACGGCGTGGCGCCGGGTCCAGTCGCCGGGGCGGAGCACCGCGATGCCGGGCAGCCCGGTCAGGTCGGCGGCGATCTCGCGCTCCCACCGCCCGAAGCGGTCGTCGTCGTGCGAGGACGGCAGGAAGCCGACGATCAGCGGCTTGCGGGTCCGCTCGGACAGGTTCCGCAGCGCGGCCGGGTACTCGGCGCGCAACTGGGCGAGCAGCGCGTCGTCCACCGGGCCGAACCGTTCCAGGTCCACCGCCCGCAGCAACACCACACCCACCGCCGTGGAGGGGTCGGTGAAGACACCGGAGGGGTCCCGCAGGCTCGAGAGCACCTGGTGGTAAGGGGCTTCCGCCACCGTCACTCCGCGGTCCTGCGCCCCCTCGTCGACGGCCGCTTCGCACATCTGCGGCAGGTGTCCGAGGGCGAAGGTGGCGGCGAGGGCGAGGGAGCGGCGCGGGGCGGCAGCGGGCCTGTCGGCGGCCGGGGCCTGCGCCGGGACCGGGAGCTCGGTCGGGGCCGGGGCGGCATCGACGGTCGTGCGCGTCGTACGCACCGGTGCCGTCGGATCCTCGACCGCCTCCGCGAGCAGACGCAGGAACTCCTCCGCCAGTTCGGTGGAGGTCGCCGCGTCCAGGATGTCGAGGTTGTGGTCGAGCCGGACCCGTCCCGCGTCCGGGGTCATGGTGATCATCAGGTCGAGGTCGGAGTAGCCGGTCCCGGCCGGCAGCACCTCCAGGCCTGCGAGGCGCCCTGCCGAGGAGCGTACGTAGTTGAAGTACACCTCGACGAGCGGCGCGTTCGCCCGGTACAGCCCCTGCTGGGCCAGCGTCGACAGGACGTCCGAGAACATGGCGCCCTTCGCGAGGAGCTTCTCGAGGCGGCCGTCGGTGCGGCGCAGCACCTCCTCGATCCGCTCACCCGCCCCGGCTTCCGCCGGGAACGGCACCGGCACTCCGAAGAAGCCCACCGCGTCGTACGCGTCGGCGTGGATGCGCGTGTCCACGGGTACGGCGAGCACGAAGCGCTCACGCTCCCGCGTCCGTGCCAGCAGCACGGTCAGCGTGCCGAGGCAGAAGGCTGCGGACGTGACGGCGAGCCTGCTCGCGGCCGCCGACACCCGCTCCATGAGCCCGTCGGGGATCGCCACGGTCACGCTGCCGGCCCGGTACGACCGCGCCGCGGGGCGCGGCCGGGTGAGCGTCAGGTCGAGACGGGCGCTGCCGTGGAAGGCTTCGCGCCACTCGGCCGCGCCGGTGCCCTGGCCCGTCTGCTGGGCTTCGATCAGGAGATCGATGTCCCGGTTGGTGACGTCGGAACCGAGTGAGGCACCGGACAGCTCGGCGTCGATCTCCCCCGCAACGAGCAGCAGCGACTGCAGGTCGCTCACCGCGTGGTGCGCGCCGAACACCAGGATCTGGCCCCGCGCGCCGCCGTCGAGCAGCTCGAACCGCCACAGCGGCGCCTTCGCCAGGTCGAACGGCGGCTCCAGCAACTCCCGCAACCGGTCGGCTGCGTCGAGTTCGGCCTGGGGGGCCACCGCCGTCCAGCGCAGTACGGGTCCGCTCAACTCCCGGTCCACGCACAGCTGCCGCCCTCCTTCGGCGCCGGTGACGATCGCCGTGCGAAGGGCAGCGTGCCGTCCGGCGAACCGGGTGAGGATGTCGGTGAGCGTCTCCCGGGTGACCGGCGTGGTGAGCCGTACGGCGAGGCCGATGCCATGTGCCGCGTCCGGCATGCCCGGCCGGGCACTGCGCAGCAGCCGTACGACATCGCGGGTCGCGGGCCGCAGTTCGGTCTCGGGCACCTGATGGGGGACGTCTCCCGGCCGCTCCTCGTCCCGCACCACGGAGCCCCGCTGGGGCAGGGCCGCGCCCAGGGCACGGGCGAGCTCGCGGATGTCGGACGCCGAGAAGACATCGGCGGCCGCAAGTTCGACGCCCAGATCGCGGGCGAACGCGTTGCGCAGCCGGACGAGCATGAGGGAGTCCAGGCCCAGTTCCTTCAGGGCCGAGGTCGCGGAGACGTCCACGACGCCTCCGGAGACGTCACCCACCCTGGCCCGTACGTACGCTTCGAGCCATGCGGCGCGGTCGTGGTCCGTCGTCGCCTCGAACACCTTGGTGACGAGGTCGTCGGAGACCGCCGTACCCGTCGGGACGGTGACCAGGTCGCCCAGGATCGGGCGGGTCCGCGCCGCGTCCGGGACGAGCGCCAGCATCTCCCAGTCCAGGGCGATGGGTGCGAGCTGGCGGCGGGCCGTGGCGAGCACCCGCTCGAACAGCTCGCCGCCGTCCTGCGGGGAGAAGGCGACCAGCCCCGACCGGCTGGTCTCGGCGGCCCTGGCAGCGGACTCGGAGACCATGCCGACGCCCGTCCAGGCACCCCAGTCGAGGCTCAACGCCCGGCGGTCGCCACGGGAGAGGTGGTGCGCCCAGGCGTCCAGGAAGGCGTTCGCCGCCGAGTACGGGCTCTGCCCGGCCGAGCCGAGGAGACCTGCCGCCGAGGCGAACAGGACCATGTTCCCGGCTTCCGGGATCAGCTCGGTGAGCAGGGTGGTGCCCAGGACCTTGGGGGCGAGGACACGCAGGACACGTTCGTCCGTCAGGTTCGCCATCGTGGCGTCGTCGAGCACACCGGCCGCGTGGACGACGGCGGCGATCGGGCCGGCGTCCCGTCGTACGGCGTCCAGGGCGGCGGTCAGGCCGTCACGGTCGGCGACGTCGGCGCGGGCGAGGTGCACGGTGACGCCGCGCGCCTCGAGGCCCTGGAGCCAGCTCGCGGTGTCGGCGTCGGGCGTGCCCCGGCTCAACAGGGCCAGTCGGCGGGCGCCGCGGCGGACCAGTCGCTCGGCGACGACGCGGCCGAGGCCGCCCAGACCACCGGTGATCAGGTGCACACCGTCCGGGGTGATCTCGCCGTGGCCGCCGTCGTCGGGACGGGTGCGGGCCAGGCGCGGCACCAGACGGCCCGACTCCCGCAGTGCGACGAGCCGTTCGTCGTCCGCGTGCCGCAACTGCGTCCACAGGGCGTCCACGCCGTCCTTGGACGGCAGGTCGATCAGCGTGGTCGACAGTTCCGGGTGCTCCTGCGCAACCGTGAGGCCGAAGCCCCAGGCGAGGGCCTGCTGAGGGTGCGTCACCTGCGTGCTGTCACCGGCGGCCTGGCTGCCCCGTACGACGACGAACAGGCGGGGGGCCCGGCCGTGCGCGCGGTCGGCGAGCGTCCGTACCAGGTGCAGGGTGCTCAGGCAGCACAGGCGGGCCGCCTCCCGGGCCGTACCGGCATCCTCGATCGAGGGAGCGTCGAGTGCGGACAGCTGGACCACCTGCTCGGGCCCTCCGTCCGCGAATGCCTCGTCGAGGAGGCGGGCCAGGTGCTGTGGATCGGCCGGGTCGAGGACGTAGCGGCCGGGGCCCTCGACGCCGAACGAGTCGCCCCTGCGCGCTATCACATACGGCACCGTGGAACCCAGCCGCTCACCGAGTTCGGCGGCCACGCCCGTCTCGTCGGCCAGGATCAGCCAACTGCCGTGGGCGGGCGGTTCCTGCGCGACGGGGCGTGGCTGCCAGCGGGTCTCGAAGAGCGCGCCGTCGAGCGGCGAGAGCGCTGCGAGCTCGAACTCCTCCGCCTCCAGCACCAGTTGCTCGTTCTCGTCCCATAGTCGCAGGTCCAGGGTCGCGGTGTCGCCCTCCACGGAACGCAGCCGGCAGGTCACCCACGCCGGCATGGTGCGCAGCCCGGTGAACCGCAGCCGTCCGACGCCGGCGGGCACGAACGCCCGGCCCTCGGGCGCCGCGCCCGGCAGGGCGGCAGTGTGGAACGCGGCGTCGAGGACCGCGGGGTGCAGCAGATGACCGGCGGCGGGCTTCGGGGCCAGCCGGGCGAGCGCCGCACCGTCCGTGCGGTGACCCTCCTCAAGGCCCCGGAACGCGGGACCGTAGTCGATGCCCAGGGCGGCGAGCCCGGCGTAGACGCCCGACAGCTCGACCTCTTCGTCGCACTGCTCGCGTAGTGCGCCGAGCTGCTCGCCGGCACCGGGCGCAGGCTCGGCGGCAATGACGGCGACGCGTCCGCCGACGTGCCGCTCCCACGGCGCACGCCGCTCGCCGGCGACCGTCGAGGCGATGGCGAAGTCCCTGAAACCGTCCACCGCGGGCCGCAGGACCAGTTGCAGCCGTACGGGCCGGTCCGCGTCCAGACACAGCGGCTGTACGAACCTGACGTCGGCCAGCCGCGCTTCCCCGCCGCCCTGCAACGCGGCAGCGGCCTCCAGCGCCATGGTGAGGAAGGCGGCGCCGGGCAGCCAGACCTCGCCGGTGACGCGGTGGTCGGTCAGATAGTCGAAGCGGCTGTCGCGCAGGTCGATGTCGGTCTGGAAGATGTGCCGGTCGGGCTCGTCGCTGGCCTCGACGTGCGTGCCGAGCAGCGGCGAGGCGCCGCCCGCCGGGGAGGCCGGGGCGGGAGCGAGCCAGTGGCGTTCGCGGGCGAAGGCGTAGGTGGGCAGGTCGGTCCGGCGGCCCCTCGGGAACAGCACCGACCAGTCGGGGGTGTGCCCGGCCGCGTACAACTCCCCCAGCCTGCGCAGCAGAACGTCGCGCCCGTCCTGCTGTCGGCGCAGCGAGCCGACGCTGACCGCGTCGATCCCGGCCTCGGCCGCCACGGCTTCGATCGACGCACCGAGCGACGGGTGCGGGCTCAGCTCGACGAAGTAGCGGTAGCCGTCGTCCAGCATCCGGCGGATGGTGTCCGCGAAGCGGACGGGTTGCCTGAGGTTGGCGAACCAGTACCCGGCATCCAGCCGGTCACCGGGCACGGGTTGGGCCAGTACCGCCGAATACAGCGGGGTCGGCGTCCGCATGCCCCGGATGCCGGAGAACCGGCCGAGCAGTTCCTCACGGAGCGGTTCCATCAAGGGTGTGTGAGAGGCGAACGGCGTCGACAGCGGCCGTACGCGGACTCCCTGCTCGTCGAGGTGCCGGCGCAGCTCGGCCAGCGCGTCGGCATCGCCGGAGACGGCCGTGGAGTGCGCGCTGTTGACCGCCGCGACGAACAGCCGGTCCGCGTACGGCTCGAGCAACCTCTCGACGTCCGTGCGCGGCAGTTCCACGGCCAGCATGCCGCCCTGTCCGACCACAGGTACGACCGCCTGGGCGCGCCCGGTCACCACGGCCACGGCGTCGTCCAGAGTGAGGGCGCCCGCGCTGTACGCGGCGGCGATCTCGCCCAGGCTGTGCCCGACCACGGCGTCCGCGGCGATGCCGAGCGCACGCCAGGCGGCGGCCAGTGACGCGTTGACCGCGAACAGCACCGGCTGCAGGAACTCGGTCCGGTCCAGCGGGGAGAATTCCTCCGGCGCCCGCAGCACGTTGAGCACCGACCATCCGACGTGACGGCGCATTGCCTCGTCGATCCGTGCCATTTCCTTGCGGAACGCGTCCGACCCGGCAAACAACTCGATGGCCATGCCCGGCCATTGGCCGCCGTGCCCGGCGAAGACGAACGCCACCTTGCCCGTCTGCTCCTCACGGAGCGGCGCAAGAGGCATCCGTCCGGCCGCCAGTGCGTCGAGATGGGCCAGCAGTTCGTCCCGGTCACCCGCCACGATCCCCGCACGCCGTTCGAAGTGGCTGCGGTGGTGCGCCAGGGTGTGGGCGACGTCCGGCAGTGCGGCGTCCTCGGTCACGTACCGGGCCAGCCGCGCAGCCTGCCCCCGCACGGCGGCCTCACTGCGCCCGGACAACACGAACAGCCGCTTTTCCGGCGTGACGTCGTCCTGCGGCTCCGCCTCGGCCGCTGGGGCCTCCTCCACGATCACATGCGCGTTGGTTCCGCTGATCCCGAAGGCGCTCACTCCGGCACGGCGTACGCGCTCCCCCGACGACGGCCAGGCGACCTCTTCCTGCAGCAGGTGCAGCCCACTGTCGTCCCAGTCGACGTGGCGGCTGGGCGTGCCGGCGTGCAGGGTGCGGGGCAGGGCCCGGTGGCGCAGCGACTGCACCACCTTGATCAGCCCGATCACGCCCGAAGCCGCCTGCGCATGGCCGATGTTGGACTTGAGCGAGCCCAGGTACAGCGGCCGGCCGTGCGGACGCGAGTCGCCGAAGACCTCCGACAGGGCGTTCGCCTCGATCGGGTCGCCCAGCGTCGTGCCCGTTCCGTGCGCCTCGACGTAGTCGATGTCGGCGGGCCCCAGCCCTGACTGCTCAAGGGCTCGCCGGATCACCTGCTCCTGGGCCGGACCGTTCGGTGCGGACAGTCCCTGGCTGCGGCCGTCCTGGTTGACGGCCGTGCCGCGCAGCACGGCCAGCACCTCGTCACCGTCCCGCCGCGCGTCACTCAGCCGCTTCAGTACGACCATGCCCGCGCCCTCGGCCCAGATGGCGCCGTCGGCTTCGTCGGAGAAGGAGCGGCAGCGGCCGGTCGGCGACAGGCCCCGCAGCCGGCTGAACTCCACGAAGGTCCCCGGCGTCACCATCACGGTCACGCCGCCGGCGAGGGCCAGATCGCACTCGCCCGACCGCAGCCCTTGCGCCGCCAGGTGGAGCGCCACCAGCGACGACGAGCACGCCGTGTCGACCGTCAGCGCGGGGCCTCCCAGCCCCAGCGCGTAGGCGAGCCGGCCCGAGGCCACGCTGAGCGCCGAGCCGGTGCCGACGTACCCGTCCAGCTGGTCGAGCCGGGTGCCCGCCAGGTAGTCGCTACCGAACATCCCGACATACACACCGGTGCTGCTCCCCGCCAGCTCGGCGGGCACGATCCCGGCGCGCTCCAGTGCCTCCCACGCCGTCTCCAGGAGCAGCCGCTGCTGCGGGTCCATGGCGGCCGCTTCCCGCGGTGTGATCCCGAAGAACCCCGCGTCGAAGGACTCGAGGTCCTCCAGGAAGCCGCCTTCCCGGGCGTACGACTTGCCCATGACCTCCGGGTCGGGGTCGTACAGGGACTCCACGTCCCAGCGTCCCGCCGGGAACGGGCCCACCGCGTCGCGGCCCTCCGCGACCAGGTGCCACAGGCCCTCCGGATCGTTCACGCCGCCCGGCAGACGGCATGCCATGGCCACCAGGGCCACCGGCTCGTCGGACGCCCGCGTCGCCGGTGCCTGCGTGCGGGTCTGCTGCGTGCGGGTCTGCTGCGTGTGGGGAGCGGTCCGGCGGGTTGTACGGCCGCCGGTCGCGAGCGCGGTGGTGAGCAGGTACTCGGCGAGCCGGGCCGCAGTGGGGTGGTCGAACAGCAGGGTGGCGGGGAGCTTGGTGCCGATGCGGGTGCCGATGCGGTTACGGAGTTCCATGGCCGTCATCGAGTCCATGCCGAGTTCGCGCAGTGGCCGGTCGGGGCGGACGGACTCCGCCGAGCGCAGGCCGAGGGCGCGGGACGCCTCCTCGCGGACCAGGGCCAGGACGCGTTCGGAGCGTTCGGCCTCCGGCAGCCGGGCCAGGCGGTCAGCCAGGCCGTCCCCGCCGTCCTGGGCGGTGCGGGGCGCAGGCAGCAGCGAGCGCCACAGCGCTCCCGCCGTGCTGCCTGCGGCGGCCGTGGACTCGCGCAGGCGGGGCAGGTCCAGGGCCCAGGCGACCAGGTGCGGTGCTCCCCGCCGCAGGGAGAGTTCCACGAGCTCGCGGCCCTGATCGGGGGTGAGGGCGCGGTGGCCGAGGCGGGCCATCCGCTCCAGGTCGGCATGTTCGGCGGCGAGGCCCTCGCCCGCCCAGGCACCGAAGGAGACCGAGACGCCGGGCAGGCCCAGAGCCCGCCGGTGGTGGGCCAGTTGGTCCAGGAAGACGTTGGCCGCCGCGTAGTTGCTCTGGCCCGCGTTGCCGAGGACGCCGGCGGCCGAGGAGACCAGCAGGAAGAGGTCGAGCGGCGCGTCGGCGGTGAGCCGGTGCAGGTGGGCGGCGCCGTCGACCTTGGGGCGCAGCACCTGCGCAAGGCGTTCGGGCGTCAGCTCGGCGACCATGCCGTCGGCCAGGACGCCGGCGCAGTGCACGACGCCGCGCAGCGGCAACTCGTCGCCGATACGGCCGAGTACGCCGGCCAGGGCCGCCTCGTCCGCGATGTCGCACGCCGCGACCTCGACCTCGGCGCCGAGCGCGGTCAGTTCCGCGGTGACCTCCGCGGTACGCGGGTCCTGGGCACCCTGACGTGACGTCAGCAGCAGACGCGGGACGCCGTGTGCGGCGAGGAGCCGGGCGAGGTGCCGGCCGACCGCGCCCAGACCGCCGGTGATCAGCACCGTGCCGTCGGTGGGCACCAGGGTGGGGCGGCCGACCAGGTCGAGGACGAGGGGGCCGCCGGATGCGGTCCGCCGCCGTATCGCCTCGCGCGCGGCGGTGACGGGCAGGACCTGGGGACGGACGGGGCGCGTCTGCCCGGCCGCGGCCGACGCGACAGCCGCACGCAGGGCCGCCCCGAGCTGTTCACGGCCTGGCACGGCGCCTTCGGCGGCAACGGCGTGCACGGCGCCCAGGGCGGCCGCGGCGGTGAACGGCAGCTCGTCGGGGAGCACCGCGACCAGCCGCGCGTCGGCGATCGCCTCGGAGCCGGGTGCGGTGTCGGCGAGGGCGACGACCCGCAGGCCGGGGGCGAGTCCCTCGACGCCGGGGCCGACCTCGGTGAGCACACCGGCGCACGCGGCGCGCAGCACCTCGTCACCGGGGACGAGGTCCGTGATGGGCTGCACGGCGACAGCGTGCCCCTGGATCCTCACCTGGCCGGCGACCAGGGTCCGGGGTGCCACGGGGCGCAGGCTGGGATCCGTCGGGAGGCCGGTCAGCTCGTAGCAGTCCCCGGCCGGGATCCGCAGCGCATCCCGGGCGCGGGCGCGCACCAGTCGCGGAACGAGCAACGTGCCTGCACGGAAAGCGAGTTCGGGCTCGTCGGCGTACGCGACGGCAGCCGTCAGCGCGCCTGCGGGTCCGGAGCCGTCGAGGTCGAGGTCGAGGTCGAGCAGAGTCAGCCCGAGGTCCGGGTGTTCGGTGCGGGCGCTGCGGGCCAGGCCCCAGAGCACCGACTGGGCGAGGCCGGGCACCGTGTCTTCGTCGTCGGCGGCGACGGCGCCGTGGGTCACCCACACGGTCCGGGCCGGCGCCTCTTCCGGCGGGAGAGCGATGAGCGTCCGCAGTTCGGCCAGTGCCGTGGCCGCGAACTCACTTGCTGCGACGGCCGGTTCGGTCTCCTTCGCCGATTGCGGCCAGAACCGTACGAGGATCTCGGCGCCCGTCTCGCGCGTCTGGATCCCCGCCTCTTCGAGGCCTCGCAGGGCCGCGGTGACCTCCGGGTCCGACCGGTCGCCGATGACGGCCCACTCCGCGCCCGGCGCCCCGGTGGGCACTTCGGGTGCGGCCGTCCACGCCACCTCGTACAGGTGACGGCCGTTCTCCGAGCCGCCGTTCAGGTCTGCCGGGTCCGCGGCGCGCAGCCGTACACCCTCCAGCCGGCCTGCCGGGAGGCCGTCGGCGTCCCAGAGCGTCACGTCCAGTGTGAGGTCCGTGCCGGAGCCGCCGGTCCGCCGTACGGACGCCGTGAGGTCGGTCGCGCCGCCGGGCGGCAGGACGCAGCGGCCCACCGCGACCGGCAGCAGCACACGGCCGTCGGACGCGTCGAACGCGGCGGCCACGTGCAGCGCGGCGTCCAGCAGCGCCGGATGGACCGGGTACGGGTCGGCCACATCGCGGGCCGCGGACGGCAGCGAGAGCCGGGCCAGCAGCGCGCCGTCCCCGGTCGTGGCAGCCGACTGCACGCCCTTGAAGGCCGGGCCATAGCCGAGACCGAGCGCGGTCAGCCGCTCGTACGTCCGCGGGCTCCAGGCCTCCTCGGCCGTCTGTGGCCACTCCGGCGGCCGGCCCGTCCTCACCTCGTCGGGCCCGGCCGCCGACGCGGTGGCGTGCAGGGTCCAGCCCGCGGCCTCCTGGCCGCGCGGACGGCTGTGCACGGTGATCTCCGGCCGGGGACCGGCGGTGACCGCCTCGACGGACACCTCGACCGTGCCCGACGCGGGCAGGGTGAGGGGCGCAAGGAGGAGCAGGTCGGTGACGTCACCCGGGTCGTCCGGACGGGCCACGGCGAGCGCGGCGCGGCACAGCTCCATCAGGGTCGTGCCGGAGACCACGGTCCGCCCGAACACGGTGTGGTCGGGCAGCCAGTGGGCGGTGGCCGGGGACCACTCGTTGCGGAACGTCCAGCGGGTCTCGTCCGCCGACTGCAGTTGGATGCCGAGCAACGGGTGCGCCGCGCGGTCGAAGAGCCCAGGAGCGCCGGCGGCGGACTCGGGCTCGATCCAGTGGCGCTGCGGATCCCAGGCGTACGTCGGCAGGTCCACCGTCCCGGTGTCGGCCACCAGGCGGCGCCAGTCGACCGGCCGTCCGTGGACATGGAGTTCGGCGGCGGCCCGGTCCAGGCAGGCGGCCCCTTCCTCGTCGCGGCGGAGCGAGCCGACGGCGACCAGGTCGTGGACCGGGTCCCCGGCGTCTTCGGCGACGGTGCGCAGGGCCGTGAGCAGGGAGGGGTGGGGGCTCAGTTCGACGAAGCAGCGGTAGCCGTCGGCGACCATGCGCTCCACGGTGGGCCCGAAGCGGACGGGTTCACGCAGGTTGGTGTACCAGTATTCGGCTTCCAGTTCCTCGGTGACCGGCTCGCCGGTGACCGAGGAGTACCAGGCGACGGAGGTCGGACAGGTGAGGACGCCGTCGAGTTCGTCGAGGATCGTCGCGCGCACCGGCTCGACCTGGGCGCTGTGGGAGGCGTAGTCGACGTCGAGCCGGCGGACGAACACCTGCTCCCGGTCGAGGTCGGCAAGCAGGGCTTCCAGGGCCTCCACTTCACCGGCGATCACCGTCGAGCGGCCGCTGTTCACGGCGGCGAGGGACACCCGGCCGCCGAGGCCGGCGAGGCGGGCCTCGACCTCGGTGTGCGGCAGAGCGACGACGGCCATGGTGCCGGTGCCGGACAGCCCGGTCAGGGCCTGGCTGCGCAGGGCGACCACCGCGGATGCGTCGTTGAGGCTGAGCGCCCCGGCGACGCAGGCCGCGGCGACCTCGCCCTGGCTGTGCCCGATGACGGCGTCCGGGCGTACGCCACGGGCCCGCCACACGGCGGCCAGGGACACCATCACGGCGAAGAGGACCGGCTGGACGACGTCCACACGGTCCAGAGGCGGGGCGCCCGCGTCACCGCGCAGGACGGCCGCCACCGACCAGGTGGTGAACGGGCGCAGGGCGGCATCACACCGGTCGAGTTCGTCGGCGAACACCGGCGAGCGGTCCAGCAGATCGCGGGCCATGCCCGCCCATTGAGCGCCCTGGCCGGGGAAGACGAAGGCCAGCTTGCCCGGTGAAACGGTCCGCCCAGGGCCGACGACCATGTCGGCGTCGGACTGCCCCTCGGCAATCCCGCGCAACGCCGTGAGCAGTTCGCCGCGGTCGCCCGCCTGGACGACGGCTCGGTGCTCGAAATGCGTACGGTGATGGGTCAGGGTCCCGGCCACGTCAGTCAGCGGCAACTGCGGTTGTGCTGTGAGCAGTTCGAGGAGCCGGCCAGCCTGTCCCCGGAGGGCGGGGAGGGTGCGCGCGGAGAGCGGGAAGAGGGTCCTACCGGACAGTTCCGCGGTGAGCCCTCCGGCAATCGGCCTTCCGGCAGCCGGCGCTTCTGCAGTCGGCTCTCCGGCAGTGTCGGGCTCGGGGGCCGGATGCTGGGTGGGCGGCTGCCGGACGGGCGTCGGCGTGCCGGCCTGCCGCGCCAGGTCGTCGGGCGCCTCCTCCAGCACCACATGAGCGTTCGTGCCGCTGATCCCGAACGCGCTCACCCCGGCCCGCCGCACCCGGTCGCCGCCCCGCGGCCATGCCTGGGCGGTGCTGTGCACACGCAGGCCGCCGCCCGTCCAGTCGATGTGCTCGGTCGGGGTCTCGGCGTGCAGCGATGCCGGAAGCCGCTCGTGGCCGAGGGCCAGGACCGTCTTGATGACGCCGCCGATGCCCGCCGCGGCCTGGGTGTGACCGATGTTGGACTTCAGGGAGCCGACGCCGAGCGGCCGGTCGGCGGGGCGCCCCGGTCCGAAGACGGTGGCGAGCGCGCGGCCCTCGATGGGGTCGCCGAGCCGTGTGCCCGTGCCGTGTGCCTCGACATGGTCCAGGTCGTCCGGCCGGAGCCCGGCGGCGTCCAGGGCGGCGCGCAGTACCCGCTCCTGCGCCGGGCCGTTCGGGGCGCTCAGGCCCTGGCTCCGGCCGTCCTGGTTGATCGCCGACCCCTTGAGGACCGCGAGGACCCGGTCCCCGTCCCGGCGGGCGTCCGCGAGCCGCTTGAGCAGCACGAGACCGCAGCCCTCGGCCCACACCACACCGTCCGCGTCGGCCGCGAACGGGCTGCACCGCCCGGACGGAGACAGCCCGCGCAGCCTGCTGAACTCGACGTGTCCGCGCGGCGTCACCATCAGCGTCGCGCCGCCCGCCAGCGCGAGGTCGCACTCGCCGCCCGCCAACGCCCGCGCGGCCAGGTGCAGGGCCACGAGGGAGGAGGAGCAGGCGGTGTCGACGGTCACCGCCGGGCCCTGGAGACCGAGGGTGTAGGCGATGCGACCGGAAGCGACGCTGGACGCCGAGCCGGTGCCGACGTGCCCGTCGAGCTGGCCCAGTCCGGCCGAGGCGAGGTATCCGCTCTCGTACAGGCCGATGTAGACGCCCGTGGAGGTGCCGTTCAGCGTCTGAGGGACGATCCCTGCACGCTCGATCGTCTCCCAGGTGGTCTGCAGCAGCAGCCTCTGCTGTGGGTCCATGGCCGCGGCCTCGCGCGGCGAGATCCCGAAGAAGGGCGCGTCGAAGCGGTCGATGTCGGCCAGGAAGCCGCCGCGCAGGGTGTACGCCTTGCCGGTGGCCTCCGGGTCGGGGTCGTAGAGCCCCTGGGTGTCCCAACGGCCCGCGGGGACCTCGGTGATGGCGTCCTCGCCCGCGGCCAGCAGCCGCCACAGCGCCTCGGGGTCGTCGGCGCCGCCGGGGAAACGACAGGCCATGGAGACGATGGCGATGTCGCCGTCCGTCCGCTCCGGCGGGTTCGCCGGCGCCGGGTCCGCCGTCACGGCGCCGGCGGGCCTGTCGTCGAGGACCGCATCCGTGATCGCCGCGACCGTGGGGTGGTTGAAGACGAAGGACGGCTCCAGGGGACGGCCGATGTGCCCGGAGAGCCGTGCGGCCAGCGTCACCAACTGGCGTGAACCCAGGCCGAATTCGGCAATGGGCCGCTCAATGTCGACGGCTGCCGGGTCGAGTCCGGCCTCCGCGGCGACAGCCGACGCCAGCCAGGCCCGCACGCCCTCGGAAGTCGTGTCGGACATCGCGGGGAACTGCTTCGGGGACTCGCTCGCAGGCATCTGGAAAGGTGTCCTCGTGAAGTCGGGCTCAGGCGGTTTCCGTACGACCGGCACGGCTGGTACGCCCCCGGTGTACGGCGGACCCGGCGACGTACAACCGTGGAGCCGGCGTACGACCGGTACGGTCGTTGTGCCGCCGCCGGGCGCGGTCGCGCGCTCCGGCGGCGGGTGACGTCATCTCAGGGCGGGGACACCGACCACCGAAAGGGTGCCGGCGAGGTACGCCTCCCGGGAGGCGTGGCGCTGGATCTTCCCGCTGGACGTCTTGGGGATGGTGCCAGGGTGGACGAGCACGATGTCGTGCACCGACAAGCCGTGGGCCGCGCCGATCGAGCTGCGGATCAGGTCGGTGATCTTCTCGGACTCGCCCGCCGCCTCCGGGGCCGTTTCGGCGACGACGACGGGCTGTTCGCCCTGCACTCCGCTGTCCACGGAGAACGCCGCGGTGCAGCCCGGCCGCAGCGCCCAGTGGGACATCTCGGCGGACAGCTCCAGATCCTGCGGGTAGTGGTTGCGTCCGTCGATGACCATCAGGTCCTTCAGACGTCCGGTGACGAACAGTTCACCTCCACGCAGGAATCCGAGGTCGCCGGTCCGCAGGAAACGGCCCTGACGGTCCTTCAGAGTGGCCCGGAACGTCTCACGGGTGGCGAGGGCATTGCGCCAGTAGCCCTTGGCGACGCTCGCGCCGCCGACCCAGATCTCGCCGACCTCGCCCTCGGGCAGCTCCTCCTGCCGCTCGGGATCGGCGATCACCACGGTCATGCCGGGGCCGGGTCGGCCGGAGCTGACCGCCGCCGCGTCCGCCGCGCCCGCGTGCGGCCCGGTCTCGGCGGCCTCGATCAGAGCGGGCGGGGCCGTGACCGAACTGCCGGTGACCATCAGGGTGGCCTCGGCCAGGCCGTAGCACGGGTAGAGGGCCTCACGGCGGAAGCCGGCCGCACCGAAGGTCTCGGTGAACCGCCGCAGGGTGGCGGCCCGCACCGGTTCGGCGCCGTTGAAGGCAACCTTCCACCGGCTCAGGTCCAGACCGTCGAGGAGGTCGGGCGAGGCGTGCTTCAGGCACAGCTCGTACGCGAAGTTGGGGCCACCGCTGGTGTGCGGGCGGTAGCGGTCGAGGGCGGTCAGCCAGCGCGCGGGCTGCTGCAGGAAGTGCAGCGGTGAGAAGAGCGTGGCGGTGACGCCGAGGTGGACCGTGTTCAGGACCGGGCCGATGAGGCCCATGTCGTGGTAGACGGGCAGCCAGCTGACGAACAGTTCGTGGTCGTACGCCGCGATCGTGTCCGGGGTGTGGCCCATCCGCTCCGTGATGACCCGCTGGTTGTCCAGCAGGTTCCCGTGGGTCACCATCACGCCACGCGGGGCGGAGGTGGAGCCGGAGGTGTACTGGAGGAAGGCGACGGAGTCGGCGGTGAGGTCGGGTTCACGCCAGGAGTCGGCCGCGTCGTCGGGGATGTCCTCGGTGGCGACGCAGGTGATCCCGTCCAGTTCGGGCAGGTGTTCCACCATGGCGCGGAGGGCGGCGATCACCTCACGGCCGCCCAGGATCACCTTGGCGTCCGCGTCGGCGATCAGACGCCTCATCCGGGTCAGGGCCCGGTGGTTCTGCGACCGCCCCTGCGGGGGCACGCCGGGCACGGCGACGACCCCGGCCGAAAGACAGCCCAGGTAGCCGCAGATGAACTCGAGCCCGGGCGGATACAGCAGCATGGCGCGGGAACCGGCCAGGCCGCGCTCCTGCAGCCACGCGGCGACGGCTCGGGACCGGCCGGCCAGGCGCCCGTAGGAGAGGTCCTGGATCTCTCCGTCACAGTCTCCCGTGACGAGATAGCGGTATGCGGTCCGGTCGGGCTGTTGCGAGGCGTGCGTGGTCAGCAGATCGACCAGTGAACTTGCCATGTGACGAGTCTCACCTGTCCGGATGAGTGACGCAGGAAACTGGAGTTCGAGGGCCGCGTCGTATGTACGCGCAGTAGCCGTGGCCGACCTGGCCCCCTTGCCAGGCCGTCCGACTCGACCGCCCACCCGAGGAGTTGCGGCAATGCGTCCGCGGACTCCTCGCGCCCCCCGTTCGGTTTACTACCGACGAGTAGCACCATAGCAAGTCCCCTCGGCCCGGTAGGCGAAGCGGATGTAAACCCTGAGTATCCAACTGAATCAGGCCATCTGACGCCCCGCAGGAGAAAGGCCACCCGCCCTCAAGGGTGCGACCGTGCGTCCGGCCTGGGACACGAAGCGACCCGACTCCAGGGCGGGGGTGGCAGCCG
The DNA here is from genome assembly GCF_040613775.1 of Streptomyces sp. NPDC006208. Classification (NCBI taxonomy): domain Bacteria; kingdom Bacillati; phylum Actinomycetota; class Actinomycetes; order Kitasatosporales; family Streptomycetaceae; genus Streptomyces; species Streptomyces sp. NPDC006208. The sequence continues at coordinate 73,875 of NZ_JBEXSW010000031.1, forward strand.
GAGCGCCCGCCACTGACAACAGGCTTCGGCCCGGGCCCCGGCCACCGCGCTGTTGAACGACCTGCCGTCGGTGCCCTTGGAACCGCCGTACGACTGGGAGCTGTCGAAGACCCCACCTGCCCACCTTTACCCGAACGAATGTGCCCGGCGCTTTCGTTCGGGACGAACCGAGGAGAAACTCCGGCTTTCCCTCCCGCCGCCGAACCCGACCCTTCTGGCGAGCAGAACACGCCGGTGGAGTTCAGGCGCACATGTGCCGTCCGTCTGCGCTTCGAGCGCCACGATACCGGCCTATCGGTAACTGCCAGTCACGACTTAAGGTAAGGAAAGCCCTTACCGAACCAAACTGTAATCGGTTTGTTCAGGCTGCCGGCGACCGACTGGTACGCCGTGCACTTCATCGCGCCGCGAACGGCGCCAGTTGCGTTCGAGCGGATCCCGACTGTGAGCCGGGCCGCTCACCAAGTGCGTCCGAAATTCCGGGTCCTGACCCGACCAGCCCCTGGCAGTGGTGTGGTGCATTGCCATGCCGTCCCAGCATACGGAGGTGTGACATGAGCGGTCGAGCGGCGGCAACTCGAGGAAGTGCCGGTGCGAACACACGGGATGCCGTGGTTACCGGCATGGGGTTCTGCCTGCCGGGCGAGGGCCGGCCCGTCTTCACCGCCGAGGAAGTGTGGGACATCGCCTCGCACGGACGTTCATGCCTCTTGCGTGACGGTGTCCATCACGGCCCGGTCCACCTTTCCGACGCCATGTTCGAGGAACGTCTGCCCGAATTCCCGGGCGTCTTCGTCCGTCACTTCACGACGGCGCACCGATTCGGCCTGGTCTCACTGGCAGAGGCATGCAGGGATGCCGAGTTGAACCCGTACGCGGGGGACCTGACAACCGCGGCGATTCTGGCCGGGCGGGGCGGGGTGGATGCCCAAGTGGGCAGCTATCAGGCGGTCCTGGGGGCCGACCCTGAAACGATCAGTCCCCTGGAGGCGATGGAGCTCTTCATCGGCACCGAACTGGCCGTTTCGCCATCCGATGTCGCCCTGGTGCAGGGAGCGGTGACCCGCTCCACCGGTCCTTGCTACACGGTGTCCTGCGGTTGTGCATCATCTGCCGTTCAACTCGGAAACGCCCGCCGCATGATTGCCGATGGCGTGGTGGACATCGCGGTGGTGACGGGCGTCGATGTCTTCAACGTGGGTCTGGTCCGCAACGCACAACGCCTGTTACGCGTCGCTCAGCAAGCGAACTCTTCCATCAGATCGACCGGAAAACCCGCGCTCCTGCCATCGTTCGACCGCCTTATGCGGCCCTATGACCGGCGTGCGGACTGTGTGAACTACGGCGAGGGATCTGTGACTTTGATCCTCGAAAGCCGGGGCCACGCACATCGGCGTGGTGCTCACGCGTACGGCCAGATTCTCGCACAAGCCACGACCCGCGACGGGCTCGCCAACCCACTGGCGAGCGACGAGAGCGGAATGGGACTCGTGGCCGCCGTCCGTGCCTGCCTCGGGGACCGGTGGTCCATCGAGCAGGTGCCTTACATACACGGCGGCAGCGACGGCGACGCCGTCGTCACCGCCTTTGAAGTGAACGCGGTCAGGCACCTGTACGGCTCAGCGGCGGCCGGGCTGCTCATGACCTCCCAAGAAGGCTGTTTCGGCCACAACGGAGCCCCTGCCGGATGCCTCGGGGTGGCGCTGACGCTCCTCATGATGGAAAGGGGCGAGGTATGTCCTACGACGAACTGTGAGCAGCCGGCCGACGGTCTCGTATTCGATCCGGTCCCTGGTGTGCGCACTCGTTCTCTCGACTTCCATCATGCGCTGAATTTCACCTACCAGATCGGCGGTGTGAAGAGCGCGGTCCTGCTGGGAAGCCTGGACGCCGCCCAGCGGCGCCGCTGAGAAACCCGACCGGTGCACAGCAATTCATCCACAGTGTGTTTCGATCCGGACCCGTCTGACGGACGGGAGGGGAGGATTCCCATGATCCAGCGTGAGCACCCAGCAAGTGGAGAGTACAAGCCCATCGCCGTTGTCGGACTGGGGTGCCGGCTTCCCGGCGATGCCGATTCACCCGCCGCACTGTGGCGGCTGCTGGCCGACGGACGGGATGCGGTGGGGGATCCTCCTGCCGGTCGCAGAGGATCCGGGGCATCAGGCACTCATCACGGCAGCTCCGGTTCCGGGAACGGGAATCCGATGGCACGGCAGGGTGGCTACCTGCGGGACGTGTCCGGCTTCGACGCGGACTTCTTCGGTGTCTCCGGTCGCGAGGCGGACGTGCTCGACCCGCAGCACCGGCTGCTTCTGGAGGTGGCCTGGGAGGCACTGGAACACGCGGGGCTGCCGCCCGACCAGCTGGCCGGGAGCTCCACAGGGATGTACCTGGGCATCAGCTACAACGACTTCTACGAGGGGCTCGCCGGCCGGCCGCTGGAGCTGGAGGGCTCGCTCCTGACGAACGGTCACTGCGTCGCCGCGGGACGGATCTCCTATCTCCTGGGGCTGCACGGTCCCTGTGTCGCGGTGGACACGGCGTGCTCCTCATCGCTCGTGGCCCTCCACCTGGCATGCGGGGCGCTGGGGTCCGGCGAGTGCGACCTCGCCCTGGCCGGCGGCGTCACGCTCATCCTCGGATCCAGGACGATGAGGTCCTTCGCGCGGATGGGAATGCTGTCGCCGACGGGACGCTGCCATACGTTCGACGCCGCCGCGGACGGCTTCGTACGCGGTGAGGGGTGCGGTGTCGTCGTGCTCAAACGCCTTGCCGACGCCCTGCGCGACGGCGACCGTGTACTGGCCGTGATACGCGGCTCGGCCGTGAATCAGGACGGTCGGTCCGAAGGGCTGGCCGCCCCCTCGGCGGCGGCCCAGCAGGCCCTGTTCCGGGAGGCGCTGGAACGTGCCGGGACCGACCCGCAGGACGTAGGGCTGATCGAGACGCACGGTACGGGCACGCCTGTCGGGGATCCGATCGAGTTCTCGAGCCTGGCACAGGTCTACGGCATGGGCCGGGACCGGTGCGCGCTCGGATCGGTCAAGACGAACCTGGGACATCTCGAACCCGCCTCCGGGATCAGCGGCCTGATCAAGGCAGTGCTGTGCCTGCAGCACGGACTCGTCCCGCCCAATGTGCACTTCACCGAGTGGAACCCGGCCATCTCGGCGGAAGGAACCCGCTTCTTCGTGCCCACCCGGCTGGGTGAGTGGCCCACCAGCTCGAGCCCCCGGGTCGCGGCGGTCTCGTCCTTCGGCTATTCCGGCACCAACGCCCATGTCGTCCTTGAGCAGGCACCCGCCGCCGCTGCCGGCCGTCGGTCCGGACCGGGCCGCCCGGAGGGCACGACGCCCGAGGTCTTTCTCATACCCGCCGGGTCCGCCGGGGTGCTCCCGCTGGCGGCGGAACAGCTCGCCGACTGGCTCGAGGGTGACGGATCGAGCGTGCCGCTGCGCGACATCGCCCACACACTCGCGCTGAGGCGCTCGGCCGGCCGCGGCCGCCTCGGTGTGGTGGCCGCCTCCCGCCATGACCTGGTCCGGGCCTTGAGGTCCTTCGCGGCCGAAGTGGCCGACCCGGGGCTGGTGTCCGGCACGGTGGCCGTCGGAGTCTCCCGGCGCCCGGTGTGGGTGTTCTCCGGGCAGGGCTCGCAATGGCCGGGCATGGGGCGCACGCTGCTGGGCGAGGAACCGGCCTTCGCCGAGGCCATGAACGAAGTCGATGCGCTGATCAGGGACGAGGCCGGGTTCTCCGTACTCGACATGGTGCACTCCCGGGTGCAGGTGACCGAATGCTCGCTGGCGCAGCCCCTGCTGTTCGCGCTGCAGACCTCGCTGGCCGCGCTGTGGCGGGCGCACGGGGTCGAGCCGGCCGCCGTCGTGGGCCATTCCATGGGTGAGGTGGCGGCCGCTGTCGTGGCCGGAGCGCTGACACTCGCCGACGGTGTGCGGGTCATCTGCCGCAGGTCTTCGCTGCTGACCCGGATTGCGGGGGCCGGCGCCATGGCCACCGTGAACCTGGACCGGGCCGCGGTGGAAGAGGAACTCGAGACCGCCTGCGCAACCGGAACGGTCTCGGTCGCCGTCCTGGCCTCCCCCGGCTCGACGGTCGTCGCCGGTGAAAGACGAGAGGTGGAACGGCTCGTTGCCGCCTGGGAGGCGCGGGCCGTCCCTGCGCACCTGATCGCCGTGGATGTCGCCTCGCACTCTCCACAGGTGGATCCGTTGCTCGCCGACCTCCGCACGGCTCTGGCGGACGTGACACCCGAGCAGCCCCGGGTCCCGTTCTACTCGACAGTTCTCAGTGACCCGCGCCGGACTCCCGACTTCGACGCCGTCTACTGGTGCGCGAACCTTCGCCGTCCCGTCCGGTTCGCCTCCGCGATCGCGGCGGCTGCCGCGGACCGGCACCACGTCTATGTCGAAGTCTCTCCCCACCCGGTTGTCACCCACTCCGTCACGGACAGCCTTCCCCGCGTCATCGAGAACCCGGTCGTCCTGCCCACTCTGCGCCGCGACGAGGAGGAACTGGCCACGTTCCGCACCCAGTTGGCTGCTCTGCACTGTGCGGGCGTCAATGTCGAATGGTCGAAGCTCTACGCGGACGCGGAGCTCGCCGACCTACCCCCCTTCACGTTCGACCGGCAACCTCATTGGGCGGATGACGTCCCGATACCGGGCTCTTCCGCGGGAACGGCCGGCGGACTGCCCGGCACGCACGCCGAGGTCCCAGGTGATCAGGTCCGCCACCACTGGCGGGGAGACGCGGGGACCGCGGCCGTGCCATGGCTGGCCGACCACCGGGTGCACGCCGATCCGGTATTTCCCGGCGCGGGATATTGTGCCGTCGCGCTGACAGCAGCCTGCGAGGTGTTCGGCGTTTCTCCGCAGGAGATCGAGGTCACCGACGTCCGGTTCCTGGAATTGCTCCACCTGTCCGCGCATACCGAGGTGGTCACCAGCGTCACCGTGACCGCTCCGGACCGTGCAGAGTGCGAGATCTTCGGTCGCGGGGACGACGGAAGCTGGGTACGGCAGGCGACCGCCGGTCTGCACCACGCCGGCGTACCGCCGCTGCCGCCGCCGGCAAAGCTCACGGCCCTGCCGGCGCAGCACCCGGTCTCCCTCGCCCCGGCCTCGCTCTACGCGAGTATGCGGGCCCGCGGCATCGAACACGGCCCGGCCTTCACCGGCATCACGAGCCTGCGGGTCTCACGCGATGGCGAGAGCACGTGGGCCCGCATCGAGGTACCGGCAGCGGCCGCATCCGCGCCGCAGGATCTGCTCATCCACCCGGTCCTTGTCGATTGCTGCGCGCAAGCCCTGGTGGCGGGGCCGATCGGGGAGCCCGGCCAGGGCCTGGTCCTTCCGGTCGGGGTCAAGGCGATACGCATCCTCGGCGACCCCACGACAGCCGTCTACTGTCATGCCCGCATCGCGGAGGAGAAGGCCGACGGCATCACCGGGCACGTCCGTCTGCTGGACGAGGCAGGCACGCCCGTGCTCAGTATCGACGGCCTGCAGCTGGTACGTCATGGCGCGCCCGGTGCAGCCGGTGTCGACGGCTGGTTCCTCGAGACCCGTTGGCAACGTGCTGCGCGCCCGGAGACGAGAGGAACGCCACCGCAAGGAAACTGGCTCGTCATCGGTGAGGCGGACGGTTCCGCCCAGTCGCTGGCCACCATGCTGCAGGCGGCAGGGGCGATGACCGACGTGCTCGACACCCCGGTCGGCGATCTTCCGCTCGGGCTGTTCAAGGGCGCACTCGTCGACCGCTGGGCCGGCCGACCCGCGCCCCCGGACGCCGTGGTGCTGCTCTGCGCGCCGCCCGCCGACCGCGAGGATCCGGCAGGGTACGCACTGCGACGCACGCGACGGCTGCTCGACACCGCGCAGGCCGCCGTCTCCGGCTGTCCCGAGCCTCCTCGCCTCTTCGTGGTCACCCGTGGCGCCCGGAGCATCGGCCCCGGAGAGCCGGCCGACCCCGGCCAGAGCGCACTGCGCGGAGTGGTACGCGTCCTCGCCTACGAACACCCCGAAGTCCGCGCCACCCATCTGGACACCGACCCGGCAGACGCCGCACTGCACGATGTGGCGGCCGAACTGCTGAACGCGGGCCCCGAAGAGGAGGTGGCCCTGCGCGACGGCACCCGTTACATCGCCCGTCTGGACTACGCCCCGCTGACCGAGACCGAGCGCACCACGGCCACCACACGCACCGTGCGCTACGGTACGGACCGCTTCCGGCTCCGGGTCGGCCGCTTCGGCGACCTGGACTCCCTCGAACTCGCCGCCACCGACAGGCCCGCCCCGGGGCCGGGGGAAGTCGAACTCCGCGTCCGTGCCGCAGCGGTGAATTTCCGGGACGTGCTCACGTCCATGGGCCTTCTCTCCGCAGACGAGGACGCGAGGTACCGCATCGGCTTCGAGTGCGCAGGGACGGTCACCGCGGTGGGGCCGGACGTCACGGCCTTCCGCGTCGGCGACCCGGTGCTGGCCATCGACCTGCGGGGCGGGGCCTTCGGTTCGTCCGTCACCGTGCCCGTCCATGCCGTCGCGCCCGTACCCGCCGGAATCGACCTCACCGCAGCGGCGGGGCTCCCCGCCGCGTATGTCACCGCGTGGTACGCCTTGCGCCACGTGGCGCGGCTCACCGCCGGTGAACGGATTCTGATCCACTCCGCGACCGGCGGGACCGGACTTGCCGCCATCGGTGTCGCCCGGATGCTGGGGGCCGAGGTACTGGCCACCGCCGGCAATGCGGAGAAGCGCGGCTATCTGCGCGGTATGGGGATCGAGCACGTCATGGATTCCCGGTCCTTGCACTTCACCGAGCAGACACTTGCCGCCACCGGGGGCGAGGGCGTCGACGTCGTCCTCAACTCCCTGTCCGGGCCGGCGATCCGCTCCGGGCTCGAAACGCTGCGCCCCTTCGGCCGTTTCGTCGAACTCGGGGTGCGCGACATCCTCTCCGACGCGCCCGTCGGGTTGTCGCCGTTCCGGCACAACATCACGCTCAGCACCGTCGACCTGATCGAGATCCAGCACCAGCGGTCACAGGTGTTCACCGCCGTGCTCAGCGAGGTGCTCAGCGAGGTCGCCGCGGGACGTCTGCAGCCGCTGCCCCACCGGAGCTTCCCGCTGGCCGAGGCCACGGAGGCGTTCCGCTGCATGGCGGGTGCGGGTCACATAGGCAAACTGGTCCTGACTGTCCCCGACCGGGGCGACACAAGTGCCGTGATCCCCGAAGGACCCTCCGCCGTGCACCCGGACGGCGCCTACATCGTCACCGGCGGACTGCGGGGTGTCGGGCTCGCGACAGCCTGCTGGCTCGCCGAACAGGGCGCCGGTCACATCGTTCTCAACGGCCGCTCGCCCGGCTCGCAGTCCACCGAACGGAAGTTGGAGGAACTGTGCGCCCGCGGGGCCCGCATCACGGTCGTTCTCGGCGACATCGCCGAGCCGGGTACCGCCGAACGCCTCGTGAGCGCCGCCACCTCGAACGGGCTGATCCTGCGCGGCCTCGTCCACGCGGCCATGGTCCTCGACGACGCCGCGGTCACCAACATTTCCGACGACCAGCTGTTACGGGTGTGGCATCCCAAGGCAACCGGCGCATGGCGGCTGCACGAAGCCACCGCCACGCATGCCCCCGACTGGTTCGTCGTGTTCTCGTCCATGTCCTCCCTGCTGGGCAATCCCGGCCAAGGTGCCTACGCAGCCGCCAACTCCTGGCTTGACGGATTCGCCACCTGGCGGACGAGCCGCGGCATGCCCACCCTCTCCGTGAACTGGGGTGCATGGGGTGAAACAGGAGCAGCAGTCGACTTCGCCGAACGCGGCTATCAGACCATCCCCACGAAGAAGGGGCTCCAGGCGCTGAAGGCGCTCCTCGTCCACCGGCGCACACACACCGCCGTGATCCCCGGGAAACCGGACACGTGGATCCTCCCGGCGGTCCGGCATTCGTCGCTGTTCAGCCTCCTCACAGACGAGCCGTCCGGAAACAGCGAGAAGGACGACAGCATCGACATCCGGGCCGAGCTGAGCTCCGTACCGGCAGGTCTCGCCCGACGCACAGCCCTCGAGGCCTACATCGCCGATCACGTCCGCGCGGTGCTCCGGCTGGGTAACGCCACCCTCGACCCGCAGACTCCGCTGAAGTCACTGGGGTTCGACTCGCTGCTGTCCCTGGAACTGCGCACCCGCCTGGAAACCGGTCTCGCCATCAGGATCGCCGCCAACTTCGTCTATCAGCATCCGACGCTGGCGGCACTCGCCACAGGTCTCGCCGACCACATGGGCCTCACGCTCCAGGACCCTGCCGGTTCATGAGCCCAACAGGCGAGCCGCGCCGGCGGCTCGCCCGCCCGGCTCGCTCCTGACGCTGCTCCACCCGTCTCATCCCAGGCTGCTGGAGGCACGAGCCATGTACCAGTCGAATCTGGTGCTTCTTCAAGGAGGCCCCGACGACCTTCCCCAAGTCTGGATGCTGCCGCCCGAAGGGTGCGGGGAGCCGGTCAAGATACTGCGCCACAACGCCTACGAGCACTTCGAGTTCACACACGAGTACCGCGCCCTGCACGGTGAAAGCATCCCCGTCTATCGCTGGACCTACCGCACCTATATCGCCGAGTGATGCGGATACGTGGAGCGGTCCTGGACTGCCGCGGATGTCCAGGACCGCTGCTTCGCGTGCCGTCGGGGTCGGCCGAGGGTCTGGTCACGCGTTGCTGATCGCCCAAGTCCAGTGGACCGACCGGTTGTTGCAGCGGGGACCCATCACGCAGCGAGCCGGGTTCGCCGGTCATTCGTGAAGGGACGGTGGCCGTCAGCGCACTGCGGACCGTCATCGGCCGGCGGCCGTGTCCGTCACCGCCGGGTGAGGGTGGTCGGCGCGCCGGCGGACTGGGCACCTTCGTCACCCAGGCCCAGGGTGTCGGGACCCGTCATCGTGACGACGTAGACATTGCCCTTGGGGCAGGAGACGGCAGCCGATCGGTCGGTCGGGTGGCTGGTGACCGCCTCGAAGACCATGGATGTCCTGCGTACCTCCCCCAGTCGCAGGGCCTCCGTGCAGCCGAGCTCGCGATCGGTGCCCACTTCGGTCACCCTGCTGACCTGTTTGCCCGCCAGATCACCCCGCCGTGCCGAGTCAAGGGTCAGAGTGACGGCGAACCGGCCGGTCCGGGCCTGGGTGACGCCGTCGGCGGACGGAGTGCCGGGGCCGGCGCCGACCCACGTGCCCGTCCAGGACGCGGGCAGCGAAGCCACGGTGGGAGACGGTGAAGGCCTCCTGCCGGATGCGTCTTCGCCGCCCGGCAGATGCTTCAGGAACAGCGTGGCCGTCGTCGCGATCAGGGCCGCGGCGATGGCTCCCGCGGCCGCCCATGCGGTACGGCCGCTCCACCGCCCTCGCACGGAACCCGAGGCCGGCGGACCTGCGGTCCCAAGGCCTTCAGTAGCCGGGCCATACGCAGCCTCACGTGACACAGGCGCCTGGGGCGGAGACTGTGGTGCATCGGAGACCAGCGCCTGCGCCTGCGCCTCCCGCACGGCGAGATCCCGCTCCAACGCCTCGGGAACCAGTTGCGGCCAGGTACCCGTCCGGCCTCCCAGGCGCTCCAGCAGCGCACCGACGGCATGGGCCGTGGGCCGCTGCTGCGGGTCCTTGGCCAGGCAGGACCGCAGCAACGGGACCAGGGCGGCAGGGACCCCGTCGAGTACCGGCTCCTCGTGCACGATGCGGTACAGCAGCACCGGAGCCGAGACCTCCTCGCTCGGCCGGGAAAAGGGGCCGATCCCGGTCGCCGCGTACACCAGCACCGCAGCCAGGGAGAACACATCACCCGGCTCGCCCGACCCCCCGGCACTCGCCTGCTCCGGCGACAGATAGCCGGGAGAACCGATCACGCCGCCGGTCTGTGTGTGTCGCGAGTCCTCCACGGCGCGCGCGATCCCGAAGTCGATGAGCAAAGGACTACGACGGCCCAACAGCACATTCGACGGCTTGACGTCCCGGTGCGCAAGCCCCGCCCCGTGCACCGCTCCCAGCGCCCCGCACAGCTCGGCGGCCAGAGCCATCACGGCCTGCTCCGGCAGTGGTCCGTGGTGCTGCACCCACTCCGCCAAGGAAGGGGCGGCCACGTACTCCGTGGCGAGCCACTGTGGCCGCTGCCCCACAGGGCTGTAGTCCACCACCGCAACTGTCCACGGGGAGCGCACCCGGTCGCTGTTACGGATCTCCCGCGCGAACCGCTCCTCGAACCCCGGATCCCGCCCCAACTCGGCCCGCACCGTCTTCAGCGCCAGCGGACGCCCCGAGACCGTTCGGGACAGGTAGACAAGTCCCATGCCACCTTCGCCGAGCCTCGCCAACAACGGATAGCCACCAACAGCCCCGGGATCCGCCCCGTCCAGCAACTCCACGCCCCCGCCGCCCTCTCTCCCCTGCACACTGCCGACCGGGCCCAGATCCCCGGCCGGCCGGCCAAGCGCCGCACCGCGACATCGGCCCAAGGATCACCCACCACACCCCCCACAAGCCACCCGGGCTGACGACCGGGTAGGCGGCGGGCCCATGGCCGGCCGGCTCCCGTACGCGGGCGGCCGGCCCGGGAACCTCACCCGGGCCGGCCGCGTACGCACGCACGGAGCAGTCGTCAGCCGATCTCGACGAGCAGATCGCCCGCCTCGACCTGCTGGATCCTTCCGATCGCCAGCCGCGCCACCGTGCCCGCACGCTGGGCGGTGATGGAGGCCTCCATCTTCATCGCCTCGATCGTGGCCACCGTCTGACCCGCCGACACCGAAGCACCCTCCTCCACCTGGAGCGTCACGACACCCGCGAACGGCGCGGGGACATGCCGGTCGTTGCCACGCTCGGCCTTCTCCGCGGCCTTGACCTCAGTGGCGACGGACCTGTCCCGCACCGACACGGGGCGCAGCTGGCCGTTGAGCGTGGCCAGCACCGTACGGAAGCCCCTCTCGTCGGCCTCGGAGATCGCCTCCAGTTCGATCAGCAGCGTGACACCGGCCCCCAGGGTGACCGTGTGCTCGGTGTCCGGCTCCAAGCCGTAGAAGAAGTCCTGCGTGGGCAGCACGGACGTATCGCCGTACGCCTCGCGGTGGGCGTCGAACTCCTTGGTCGGGCCGGGGAACAGCAGTCTGTTCAGCGTCGCCCGCCGGTCCCGGCCCAGTCCCTGACGGTCCTCGTCCGACAGGGTCGGGGTCTCGGCCTGCGCGGGGCGGCCTTGGAGTGCGCGCGTGCGAAACGGCTCGGGCCAGCCGCCGGGCGGGTCGCCCAGCTCGCCGCGCAGGAAGCCGATCACGGAGTCCGGTACGTCGAACTTGCCGGGGTCGGACTCGAAGTCGGCCGCCTCGACCCCGGCTCCGACCAGGTGCAGGGCGAGGTCTCCCACCACCTTCGAGGAGGGAGTCACCTTGACCAGCCGGCCCAGCATCCGGTCGGCGGCCGCGTAGCAGTCCTCGATCAGCTCGAAGCGGTCGCCGAGGCCGAGCGCGATGGCCTGCTGCCGCAGGTTCGACAGCTGTCCGCCGGGGATCTCGTGGTGATAGACGCGCCCGGTGGGCGAGGCGAGCCCCGACTCGAAGGGCGCGTAGACCTTGCGCATGGCTTCCCAGTACGGCTCGAGCCCCCCGACCGCGTCGAGCGAGAGCCCGGTCGCCCGCTCGGTGTGGTCGGTGGCCGCGACGAGCGCCGACAAGGACGGCTGGCTGGTGGTGCCGGCCATCGAGGCGACGGCGGCATCGACGGCGTCGACGCCCGCGTCGATCGCGGCGATCAGCGTCGCGAGCTGGCCGCCCGCCGTGTCGTGCGTGTGCAGATGCACCGGAAGGTCGAAGCGCTCGCGCAGTGCGGTCACCAGGGTGCGGGCGGCGGGCGGGCGCAGCAGGCCGGCCATGTCCTTGATGGCCAGTACGTGCGCACCGGCCTCGACGATCTGCTCCGCGAGGCGCAGGTAGTAGTCGAGGGTGTACAGCTGCTCGGCCGGGTCCGACAGGTCCGCGGTGTAGCACAGGGCGACCTCGGCCAGCGCGGTGCCGGTGGACCGTACGGCATCGATGGCGGGACGCATCTGCGAGACGTCGTTGAGCGCGTCGAAGATCCGGAAGATGTCCATACCGGTCGCCGCCGCCTCGGCGACGAAGGCGTCGGTCACCTCGACGGGGTAGGGCGTGTAACCGACGGTGTTACGCCCACGCAGCAGCATCTGCGTACAGATGTTGGGCACCGCCTCCCGCAGTGCCGCGAGACGCTCCCAGGGGTCCTCGGCGAGGAAGCGCAGGGCCACGTCGTAGGTGGCGCCGCCCCAGCACTCCAGACTCAGCAGCTCCGGTGCTGTGCGGGCGACATGCGGGGCCACGGCCAGCAGATCACGCGTCCTCACCCGGGTGGCCAGCAGGGACTGGTGCGCGTCTCGGAAGGTCGTGTCCGTCACCGCGACGGCCCGCTGTGCGCGCAGCTCCGCTGCGAACGCCTCCGGCCCGAGTGCCGCGAGGCGCTGCCGGGAGCCCGCGGCGGGCGGTGTGCCCAGTGAGGCGGCAGGGAGCTTGGCGGCAGGGTCGATGACCTGGGGGCGCGGACCGTGGGGTCGGTTGACGGTCGTCTCGGCGAGATAGGTGAGCATGCGGCTTCCCCGGTCGGCCGACGGGCGCGCCGTGAGCAGCTCCGGGTGGTCGGCGATGAAGCTCGTCGTGACACGGCCCTCACGGAAGCCGGGATGGTCGAGCACGGCGCCGAGGAAGGGCAGGTTGGTGGCGACTCCGCGGATACGGAACTCGGCGATCGCACGCCGTGCGCGGCGGGCGGCGTTGGCGAAGTCGTGGCCGTGGCAGGTCAGTTTGACCAGCATGGAGTCGAAGTGGGCAGACACTTCGGCGCCGGTGTGGACGGTGCCGCCGTCGAGCCGTACGCCGGGGCCGCCCGGAGAACGGTACGCGGAGATGGTGCCCGTGTCGGGGCGGAAGCCGTTGGCGGGATCCTCCGTGGTGATACGGCACTGCAGGGCCGTGCCCGAGAGGACGATGTCGTCCTGCGTCAGGCGCAGTTCCGGAAGCGTCCTTCCCGCGGCGATCCGCAGCTGCCCGATCACCAGGTCCCGTCCCGTGACCTGCTCGGTGACCGTGTGCTCCACCTGGATACGGGGGTTCATCTCGATGAAGACATGGTTGCCGCGCTCGTCGACCAGGAACTCCACGGTGCCCGCGTTGACGTACCCGATGTGCCGGGCGAAGGCGACGGCGTCGGCGCAGATTCGCGCGCGCAGCTCCGGGTCGAGATTCGGCGCGGGGGCGATCTCGACGACCTTCTGATGGCGCCGCTGCACCGAGCAGTCCCGCTCGTACAGGTGGACGACATTCCCCTGCGCGTCGGCGAGGATCTGCACTTCGATGTGGCGCGGGTTGATGACGGCCTGCTCCAGGAAGACGGTGGCGTCTCCGAACGCCGACTCCGCCTCGCGCATCGCCGCGTCGATCGCCTCCCGCAGTTCGGCAGGCTCGGCGACGCGCCGCATTCCTCGGCCGCCGCCGCCGGCCACGGCCTTGACGAACACCGGGAACCCGATGGAGTCGGCGGCGCCGAGCAGCGCTTCCACGTCCGTGGACGGCTCCGACGACTTCAGTACAGGAACACCGGCCTCGCGGGCGGCCGCAACCGCGCGGGACTTGTTGCCCGTGAGGTGCAGTACGGAAGCAGGGGGCCCGACAAAGGTGATCCCGGCCTCGGCACACGCGGCGGCGAGGTCGGGGTTCTCCGAGAGGAAGCCGTATCCGGGGTAGATGGCGTCGGCACCGGCCTTGCGCGCGGCCTTGATCACCTCGTCGACCGAGAGATAGGCCCGCACCGGATGGCCCTTTTCGCCGATCTGATAGGCCTCGTCCGCCTTTGCCCGGTGGAGCGAGTTGCGGTCCTCGTAGGGGAACACGGCCACGGTGGAGATGCCGAGCTCGAACGCCGCACGGAAGGCGCGGATCGCGATCTCGCCCCGGTTGGCGACCAATACCTTGCGGAACATCAATGTCCCCTGTCGTGTTGCGGGCGCGCGGCCTCAAGGTGGCGATGTCATCCCGGCAGTCCGGGATCGGCATCCGCTGTTCCCGTGACGGTACCGATCAGTAGCGGTGGCGTCGATCTCCGACCGGCGGGAGCTACGTCACGCCGCCCGGTGCAGGCGCCGGCGCAGTCCACGGCAGTGGCCCAGGGCGGGAGCTTCCCGCGCGGTTCCGGCCGGAGCGGGTCCACCACCTTCCGCACCGTTCGGCGCGTCACACCGTGCTTGCGCTCGCGCTCCCTCATCGACATGCCACCGCGGTGGTCGGATCGCCTGTCCGTCGCCACGGGGTGAGCGGACGTCCGCACCACTGACAACCCGACGGTCCGGCAGCTGTGGACGCAGATGTCGACGGCCCGCCACCGGCTGGGCCGCACCCTCGCCGGGCGGCCGCACCGACCGGACCACATGCCGCCGGGCGCGGTCGCGTCATTCGCCGCGCGGCAGCAGGGAGCCCAGCGGGCCGAGGTCGATGTTGAGGTCCTCGGGCCGCAGACCGAACGTGTCCAGAAGGGTTCCCATCCGGTCCTCGAGCAGCATGAGCGTGAGACCGATGCGCTCCTCCTGGTCAGGAGTGAGGTCACCAGTCTCCACCCGGCGCAGGGCCTGCCGTTCCATGAGCTGGCGGAGCAGTTCCACGACGGTCAGCACCAGCTGGGCCAGGTCACGCTCCACGGTGTCGGCATCGAGGTCCACGTGCCGCCTGCTCATGTGTCTTCCCCGAAGGGAGAGGCCACGACCGGTCCGACTGAGCAGATCAGCGCCTTCAGGTCGACCCGGACGAGATCGACGTCCGCGATACTCAGCGTCAGATCCCCCGTGATCACGACTCCGCCCGCCAGCAACCGGTCGAGCAGGTCGACGAGCGCCAGCCGGCGTTGCGCGAGCGGCGGCGTGACCTGCTGTGTCATACCTCGTCCACCTCCCTGACGAACGAGTACGGTGCCCAAGGGCCGGTCAGCTCCAACCGGACCCCTCGGCCCGCCGGTGCCAGCCGCCCGACCTCCGCGACGAAGGCCTCACTCCGCTCGCGTGGTACGAGATACGCGGCATTGAGTACGTTGCCCCGTGGAACACCCGGCAGCCTGGCGTCCTGGGGATGGTGGACCAGACCGGCCTCGGCGAGGCGCGTCAGCTTCGCATGAAGCGTGTGCGACAGCGTGACGGCCTCGGACCACCGGCTCTGACCGGCTTCCCGCCGGCGCAGCCGCTGACGCAGGTAGTCCCGGCCATTGGCCGGAGCGTCGCCAGACGCCCGGTCGTCGCGCGGAGCCTCCGCCGCGCCGTCGTCCGCGTACACCTTCACCCCCCACTCGACCCGCCCGTCCAGACGGTCCAAGGACCTGACGAACTGCTCCCGGCCCGAGTCGAGGAGGCGCCGTACGCCGTCGTCGTCATGGCAGACCGTCGCGAGACGCAGCGGCAGCGGGGTCGTGACCTGTGCGAGTGCGCCGATCACAGCCTCGTGCCCCCGTGCTGTGGCGGTGAGCCAGTCCAGATCCTCCAGATGGGTGCGCAGGGCTTCGCCGTGGAAGTCCTCGGCCGGTACAGCGCTCACCACGGCAGTCAGACCGTCGTGGATGAGCAGCCGCGGCCGCGCACCGCCGACGCCTCGCGCATCCTGGGGCAGAGCCGTGCCGAAGGGCAGGGTCACGGCGTAGACGTAGCACAGGTCGGTCATGCGGAATCCGCCTCCAGAGCGGCGATGCGCTGTCGCAACCGTTCGTTCTCCTCGGACAGTTCACGTCTGCGCGCCCCGGAGGACAGCGCCGGGTCCTCCTGCCACCAGTCGATGCCCATCTCCTTCGCCCTGTCCACCGAGGCGACGACGAGGCGGAGTTTGATGGTCAGCAGTTCGATGTCGAGGAGATTGATGCGGATGTCCCCGGCGATGACGATGCCCTTGTCGAGCACGCGCTCCAGGATGTCGGCCAGGTTGGCCCCGGAGGCGCCGGAGAGGTAGGGGTCCGGCAGTCGGCTCGGGGACGTCATCGGCTGTCCCGGGCCGGGGAGCCGGCATAGGCGGTCTCGTACGCCTCGTCATCCTCGTCCTCGGGCGCGTACGCCGACTCGTCGTCGGGGAGGTCCTCGTCCGGTTCATCCTGGTCGTGCTCGTCCTCCGTGGTGAAGCCCTCGTCGTCAGACGGCTCTTCGCCTTCCGTCTCGCCGTGCACCTCGTCGTCCGCGGTGTCGTACCCGTACTCGTCGTCCTCGTACCCGTCCTCCGCGGCCTCCTCCTCCGCCACGGCTTCCTCATGGGTACGGACCACCTCACCGTCCGCGATCTCGCCGCGCCAGCCGTTCTCGGCCTCACCGCGCATCGAGATGTGGCGTGCGAAGTTCTTGAGATCGAGGCGCACCCGGCGGCCCTGGGCGCGCCAGATGTTCCCGGTCTTCTCGAACAGCCCCTTGGGGTAGTACTCGATGACGAGCAGAACGCGTGTGAGTGTGTCGCCCAGGGCGTGGAAGGTGACGACGCCCTTGGTCGTGCCCTTGGCGCCCTCCGACGTCCAGGCCATGCGGGTGTCGGGGATCTGTTCGGTGGTGCGGGCCTTCCAACTGCGGTTGGACCAGAAGACCTTGAGGTCCCAGTCCGATGTGGTGTCGTCCGCCGCTGCCGCGCTCGTGACTCCCTTGGCGAAGGCGGGGAAGTCCTGGTAACGGGTCCACTGGTCGTAGGCCTCACGCACAGGCACTCCGACGTCCACGGATTCGAGGATGACGGTGGGTTTCCTCCCACCCCCGCCCTTTCTGCCCTTCTTCCCCGATGAGGCGATGCTCTTGACGGTGTCGACGACATTCTCCCTCAGCCGAGCGGCGCCGAGTTCCACGGCAGTGCGCACGGGTCCCTTGCCGTCGGCGAGTTTGCGGCCGCCGTCGAGGGCCAGGCGGGCGAAGCCGGGGCTGCGACCCTCCGCGATGTCGTTGAGCTTGACGGTGCTCTCGCCCAGCTTGCGGCCCAGTGCCGCGAGGAGGCGTTCGGTCTGTGCGAGGGCGTAGCCCTGGAGTTCGGACTTGAGTCGGTCGACCGCCGCCGGGTCCAGGGAGCCCGGCAGGGTGTTGCCGGTGTTCTTCCTGTCAGTCATGGGACCGGCCTCCCCTCGACGCGGCCGTCTTCCGGGCCGCAGCGCTCCCCTGGGCCTTCCCCCTCGCCGTCACCCTGGCAGGCACGGCCTTCTTGGCATCGGCAGACTTCCGGGCGGCCGGCTCCTTGGCGGCGCCCCGCGTGCGGGCGGGCTTCCGGGCCGCAGCCTTCTTCCTGACGGGCTGCTTCTTGCCGGCTGCCGGTGACTCCTCCGCGTCAGCATCGTCGGGCACGGGCTCGGCATCCTCGGCGTCGTGTGCGTCCACACGCTCGTCCGCGTCTTCCGTCCCGTCTGCCCGTATGGGCCCCGTCGCCTCGTCGAGGGCCACGGAGAGCTGGTCCTGGACGCCGAGGGTGCGCTCGTGCAGCCGGTCCGCCAGCCCGCTGATCTGCCGGTTCACGACGGCACCGGTGGCGGCCTTGCCCACTCCTCGAAGATCTGTGCGCAGTTGGTCGCCGATCTCCTTGAACTGCGGGTTGTCGCGCAGCCGCGCGGTGAGTGCCTCGGCGAGCGCACGCGGATGGAGCTGAAGTCGTTTACCCATCACCATCGTGCCGACGGCGAAGGCCAGTTTCGCCTTCTTCGTCCGCCCGAGCACATAGCCCGCGCCTACCGCGAGCCCCAAGGTCAGCCTGTTGTTCATGGTGTCGGATTCCCACTCTCGAGTCGGTCGAGGAGCTCGTCCTCCAGGCGGTCGAATTCGGCCTCGTCGATCTCCCCGGCCTCCAGCCGCCTCTCCAGAAGGGCGAGTTCACGCATGACGGTCGAAGGGTCGTAGTACTGCCGCTCGGCCTCGGCGGCGACCTGACGCAGCACCCAGAGGGTGCCGCGCACCGGTGCCGCGGGAAGCAGGACGATCTCGCCCAGCAGGCCCATGGCGTCACTCCACGAAGCTGTACGGGGGCAACGGACCGTTGAGCTGCACGGACAGTTGCGGACTCGCCTCGGCCAGAGAGTTCACCGCGGCGACGAACGCGTCGGCGTCGTCATGCGCCACCAGGCAGGAGACATTGACCAGCCAGCCGGAGGACTGGGGTCCCTCGCTGATCGCCTCGGCCGAGCGCCCGAGCTCCTGGCGCAGGTCCTCGGCGTCGATCGTCTCGCGCTGCTGCACGGCGGCCACGATCCGCTCACCGAGGCGGAGCTTCTCTTCGTGACTCCCACCGCCTGCCAGGCGGTTGGCCTCGCTCATCGCTCGCAGTTCGGGGTTCTCACCGAGAATCCGGTGCAGGACGAGCTCTTCCTCGTGCACGGCCTTCACGTTGAACTCGACCTTGCCGTCGAGCGCGGTGAGCCGTTCCTGGAAATGGCCGGCCCGCTCCGCGAGCACTGCTTTGACGGCGTGGTCGTCGGGTGAGACACCGCCGAAGCGCATCGGCAGCACCGCACCGGCGGCCGACGCCTCGGCGAGCACCCGCTGGTGCGCGAGCAGATCACGCCGCTTGGGACGAAGGTTCTCCGGGGCGTCACTGACGATGGCCAGCAGCTCACCCTCGGTCACTGCACGTACGGGCAGCGGCGGGTCGCCGACGCCCACGAGTTCGGCGGCGGGGCCCGGGTGGGAGCGGCGGGTGATGCCGTAGACGTACGTACTCACTCCTGCTCCTCCTTCTTACGGGCCGGCGCTGTACGCCGGGTACGCGGCCGGGACTCGGACTGGCCTTCGTCCCGGGCCTGCTGAAAGGCGTCCGAGATCGTCTGTGCGGCACCGGAGAGGGCGCCCTTGGACTTTCCGCGGGCACCGGACTCGGTGATCTCGCCGACGATCTCGGGAAGACCCGGGCTCCTGTTCGGGCCGGCCTCCAGATCGAGGCGGTTGCAAGCCTCGGCGAACCGCAAATAGGTGTCGACGCTGGCCACGACGACCCGTATGTCGATCTTCAGGATCTCGATACCGACGAGCGAGACACGTACAAAGGCGTCGATGACGAGACCGCGGTCGAGTACGAGCTCGAGCACGTCGTAGAGTCCGCTGGAACCGCCGCCGCGGCTCTGCTGTGCCGGAACAACCGTCATGATGTCCGGTCCTCCTGTCTGGTGATTGTGGTCCTTTGGCCGGCGCGGGGGTACGGCTCATGCCCGGTGATCGGCGGACCACGGCCCTCAGGGGACGGCCGCGTGGACCGTCATGAGGGGTCCGCCTTCCCGCGCTCGTAGCGCCGGACGCGCCGGTAGGTGGTCAGTTCGGCGTCGGGGCCGAGGACGACCTCGTACGTCGCGAGCAGGCTGGTCGTGTCGGGGACCCGGGCCAGTTCGAGGACTTCGACCTCGAGGACCCAGCCGTCCTCGGTGCGGGCGAAGGACGACACCGACTCCGGCTGCATTCCCGTGAGTTCGGCGAGCTGGCTCCGGGCCAGCCGCAGGACCTCGACGGCAGTGGGCGGGCCGTCCGCCCCGGAACCCTTTGAGGTTCTCCGTTGGTTCGTCATGCCTGACTCGTTCTCCATCGGGTTGCCCGTCCTGGGCGTAGGAAACGTGATGCCTCGTCAGTTCCGGGTGTCGGTCTCAGGAGCATGCGGAGGGAGCGGCGGCACCTCGGGCGGATATACGGCTGCAGAGGGTGAACTCTCCTGACGCGCCGCGGATTTGAGCCAGACCGCCACGACCGCGAGGACGACTCCCACGATCAGGGTGGCGGCCCACCCGGGCAGAAATGCAGCAAGGGCCAGCACCAGAAAGGCGGTCAGAGCCGCCCCCGCGTAGAGGCCGGCCGCACCGGAACCCGTGTACAGAAGTGCCGTACGCCGCTGCTTGGTTGTCCGCTCGCGCAGCTCGTCCCTGATGGCTTCCCGGACGACCTGGGCAACATGGTCCGACAGGTTGGTGTCCATGACCGTCGCCTACCCTTGGCCCTCCCTGGTACGCGTGCCGCTGCCGGGACAGGTTGCCGTGGGCGCGCTGCGGCCTGACGCGGCGGCAGCCGTGCCGGGTCGGCACGCGGCAGATCGGCTCGACGACGCCGAAGCGGTCCCGACGCTCGGCAATCAACGCTACGAGCGTGTGCGTGGCCGGTCGAGCTCCGCCGCGAGCCACCTCACCCGGGACGGTTCAGCGGCGCCGGCCGGTCACTTCGGCCTGCGCTCCGGCGGGTGGGGCTGAAGCCCGGTCATCAGGATGTCCAGGCCCTGCCGCGTGGGCCGGCGCCACCCTGTCGTCCGCACACAGCACCCGGCCGAACGACGGGCGCCGGTCGAGACCCGGCCGGTCGGGCCGGCGCCCCGGCGAGGGTGTCCATCGACGGCGCGGACGGCCGAATGCCTGCGGCGCCGACTACAAGAACACGCCGGTCTGACCCGTATCCGCAGCGTCTCCGCACTCGCCGTCGTCGACGTGGCAGTCGTTCTCCCGGAATGCTTCGTGGATCGAGTGGCCCTCCAGTTCCGGATGCGCCGCGTCGGGGTAGGGGCGCGCAGCGTGCGCGAGACGGTGGCCGCGAATTCGTCGTCGTACAGCCCGGGACCCGCGGTTTGATCTTCAGGCCGCCATGACGATGCCGAGTCCCTCGCCGTCCTCCCTGGTGAGGACGGCGAAGGACTCGCTCCGCCGGATACGGGCCTGGTCGAGGACGCCGATGTCGGTGGCGTCCCCAGCAGCGGCACGCCTGCCGGAGAGCGTCGTCTTCAGCCTGATCGGCCTCGCCCTGCCGATCCTGATCCGCGACCTGCCCGAGGGGTACGGCCTGTGACCGCTCCACGCGCTCGCCGTCGTCACCACGCTCGTCGCCGCTCGCATGTGCGGCTCTTTCTGCTCTCGGCCGTCGTCCAGCGCAAGGACGGAGCGCCGAGGGCGTCCTGGCGGGTGCCGGCGGTTCTGACCTGGGCCGGCTGCGGCGCGGGCTCCGAACCCGGCTGGAGCACGGTCACGCCGGTCAGGGCGCGGCACCGCCCAGGGCAGCTGGTTCGGTGACAGCACCTGGCCCTCCCGTACGGCTCCGTTGACGCAGCCCTTGTCATGCCGGACGGCTGTCCGTCCCTCGTCGGCGGCAGCGCGCGCTCGGTCCGATTGGTTGCGCAGGGTCAGCATCGGACGGATTCTGGACCTGATGAGGCAGGTCGGTGAGGGCGTGATGAGTTACGCAAGGAAGGCGACCGGGAACGTCGACTTCCGTGGCCCGCTGCACGTCACGAAGGCCGCCACGTTCGTACTCGACCGCCAGGACATCGTCATCGGCTGCAGTCCCGTCGCGCAGGAGCTTCTGGGCTACCGGCCGACCGAGATCATCGGACGGCCTGTCGGCACATTCCTGGCGTCCACGGCGGCATCGGCATCGGCATCGGCATCGGCTGATCAGACCGCCGGGCAGCCGGTCCCGCCCTTCCCGGAGCGCAACGTGCATGTCGCCGTTCACCGGGACGGTCACCGTCTGCAACTCGTCACCGCGGTCTGTCACCTGTCCGGCACCGGCCCGGCGCGGCGGCTCCTCGTGGCCGCCGACCGGGAGCGGCTCAGAACATGGGAATCCCGGCTGGCCATGCTGCACAGTCTGGCCACGCAGTCACCTGTGGGTCTCGCCATCTACGACACCGATCTCCGTCTCGTCTGGTGCAACGCCGTCTCCGAGGAGGAGCTCGGGCTGCCGCTTTCGGAAGTCCGGGGCGAGTTGGCCGACGACCTGTACCCCGGGGGCAGATTCGTGACGGCGGGCTATCCGGAGACGATCGATACGGTCCTGCACCAGGTGATCGAGACCGGAGAGCCCTTCCTCGACCTGCACTTCCGCGGGGAGCAACCCAGCGATCCCGGGAGCGAACACACTTGGTCCTGTTCCTACTACCGGCTTCAGGACACGGGGAGCCATGTACTCGGCGTGTGCGAGGACGCATTCGACATCTGCGACCGCTACAAGGCGCAGCGGGAGCTGAGCCTGTTGGCCGAGGCCAGCCGTCACGTCGGAACCACGCTGGATGTGATCGTCACGACCGACGAGCTGGCAGAGGTGGCTGTGCCGGAGTTCGCCGACCTTGTCGAGGTCGACCTCGCTCCGGCTGTGCTGACCGGCGAGGTGCCGAGCGTCGCAGGTCCGGTTGGTACCCGACTGATGCGCACCTCGTCCCGCTCGGCGGCCCCCGGCGGCACAGCAGACGACGTGGGGCCGCAGAGCCGTCCATTGCGTCCGGTGGAGTATCCGAACGGCTCGCCCCAGCACCGTAGTCTCGCCTCGGGCGGGCTCGTGCTCGAGGACGGCACACTCGTCGTGCCGCTGCGTGCCGGGGGCAGCGCCCTGGGCCTCGTCACCTTCGTTCGCGGCAATGGGTCGGGCTTCTTCGACAGCGGTGCGGTCGCGGTGGCGGACGAGCTGGTCACCCGGGCTGCGGTGTCCGTCGACAACGCTCGTCGCTTCACCCGCGAACGCGCTGCGGCCCTGGCTCTCCAGCGGCAGCTCCTGCCCCAGCAGCTGCCGTCGAACTCGGCGGTCGAACTGGCTCATCGCTACCTGCCCGCGGACAGTCTGAGCGGCGTCGGCGGGGACTGGTTCGATGTCATCCCGCTGTCAGGAACCCGTGTCGGGCTCATGGTCGGGGACGTGGTGGGCCGTGGGCTCCAGGCGGCAGCCACCATGGGACGCCTGCGGACGACGGCGCGCGCGCTCGCACGCCTGGACATACCCCCTGACGAACTCCTCATGAGGCTCGACGATCTCGTGGGGCAGCCGGAGGACGACGCGGACGCCCCCGGCGCATTCGCCGGGAACCACAATGTTGCAACCGGGGCCACCTGCCTCTACGCGATCTACGACCCCGTGTCGCGACACTGCACCATGGCCCGCGCAGGCCACCTGCCGCCGGCGATCGTGGAACCTGATGGACGCGTCCGATTCCCGGAGCTGCCGGCCGGCCCGCCCCTGGGGCTCGGCGGGCTGCCCTTCGAGTCCCTTGAGGTCGACCTGCCGGTGGGGAGTCTGTTGGCCCTCTTCACCGACGGTCTGGTCGAGGTGCACGACCAGGACATCGACGAGAGGCTGGATGCCCTGGGGAGAGTCCTCAGCGAGGGCTCGAGTTCCCTGGAAGATCTCTGTGATCGTGTCACCTCCGAACTGCTTCCGGGCGGCACGACCCTCGATGACTCGGCTCTCCTGCTGGTCCGCACCCGCGAGCTCGACAGCCGCAGGGTCGCCACCTGGAACCTGCCCACGGAACCGGTCTCTGCCGGCCGGGCCCGGGATCTTGTCGCCGGACAGCTGAGCAACTGGGGGTTGGAAGAGCTTGTGTTCTCCACCGAGCTGATCGCCAGCGAGCTGATCACCAATGCGGTCAAGCATGCTGTGGGTCCAGTGCACCTGCGGCTCATCCACGACCGCACGCTCGTATGCGAAGTTGCGGACGCCGGACACACCGCCCCCCACCTGCGCCACAGCGGAGACGACGACGAAGGCGGGCGCGGACTGTTCATCGTTGCCCAGCTCGTCCTTCGATGGGGGACTCGTTACAGCCACTGGGGCAAGTCCATCTGGACGGAACAGGCACTGCACGCTTGACGTACGCCCCGTCTCGGACTGGGCCGTAAGGTGAACTCTCGGTATTTCCCAAGGACTTCGGCCCCGAAGGCGTCGGGACCACCGTGCGCTGCGCGGTGCGGGACACCGAGCAGGGCTACGCCGAACGCGGCTGAAAGCACCCCCGGTCGCAGGGACGGGGAATACGGCCGCCGTGTGGCCCGCTGTGATCACCATGAGCACTCTTGGACTGATCGGCAGTGGCCACATCGGCAGCACCCTCGCGAGGCTCGGCGTGGCCGCCGGGCTCGATGTGGTCCTCAGCAACTCACGCGGACCTGAGACTCTCGCCGACCTGGTTGCGGAGCTGGGCCCGCACGCGCGGGCCGCGACACCCGCCGAGGCGGCGGTCGCCGGCGACTGGGTCGTGGTCACCGTCCCGCTGAAGAACTACCGCCAGGTGCCGGTGGCGCCGCTGGCCGGGAAGATCGTTCTCGACACCGACAACTACTACCCCGAGCGCGACGGACAGATCACCGAACTGGACGCGGAAGAGACCACCACCAGCGAACTCCTCCAGCGGCATCTGCCGGACGCCAAGGTCGTCAAGGCGTTCAACAACATCTTCTTCGCGCATCTCGCCGCGTTGGCCCGGCCCTCAGGCGCGGTGGACCGTTCGGCGTTGCCGATCGCCGGCGATGACCCCGAGGCGAAGGCCGGCGCCACCCGGCTGCTCGATCTCCTCGGCTATGACGCAGTGGACGCGGGGCCCCTCGCCGACAGCTGGCGCTTCCAGCGCGACACGCCGGCCTATGTCGTTCCGTACGCGAAGAACCCGCAGGGTCGCGGCATCTCCATGGACGACCCGGGAGCGAGCGCGGACGCCGCGACGCTGCGCGCGGCCCTGGCCGCGGCCCGACGCGGCTGAGGAGCGACCGAACTCGGCCGAGCTTGCGAGCGAACGCGGACTGACGCGGCAAGCGGCCCAGGACCGGTGGTACTCCCGGCCTGAAGGCACCGTTGCTGCACACCAGTTGCTCGGGATCGTCGGGGGCCACCGGCTCGGTCATCGGCGCCACGACCTTCGGATGACGTCATACTCGAAACCACCCGTGACGAACGTGGACGCCGGCAGCGAACGGGCCAACTTCTCGGAACGGCCACGCGATGCGGGTGCCCGGGCCGACGCTGAGCACGGCCGCCCGGAGCATCCCTCGGCACGTCCGTGCGGAGGGGCGGCCGGACGAAACGCGACTCACAAGCGATCATGACTCGTGCACTGATCGCACCGACCGATGCGAAGGAGTGGACGGATGCCGAACGAGCGCGCGGGACAGCCGACGCGGCCGGAGGACCTCATCGATGTGGCTCGGCTGGTGACCGCGTACTACGCCTTGCACCCCGATCCTGCCGAACCCTCCCAGCGAGTCGCCTTCGGCACGTCGGGACACCGGGGATCCGCCCTCGCCACCGCCTTCAACGAGGACCACATCGCCGCGACCAGCCAGGCGATCTGCGAGTACCGGGCCCAGCAGGGAACCGACGGGCCGCTGTTCCTCGGCGCCGACACCCATGCGCTGTCCGAACCCGCCCGGGTGACCGCTCTGGAGGTCTTCGCGGCCAACGGCGTCACCGTGCTCATCGATGCCGCCGACGGCTACACCCCCACCCCGGCGGTGTCGCACGCCATCCTCGCCCACAACCGCGGGCGTGCCTCCGGCCGGGCCGACGGCGTGGTGGTCACGCCCTCGCACAATCCACCGGCCGACGGCGGCTTCAAGTACAACCCCCCGAACGGCGGGCCCGCCGGTTCCGAGGCGACCGGCTGGATCCAGGAGCGCGCCAACGAGATCATCACGGGCGGTATGAAGGATGTCCGCCGCCTGCCCAGCACCAAGGCGCTCGCCGCGCCGACCACCGAGCGGTACGACTTCCTCGGCGCCTATGTGCGAGACCTGCCGTCCGTGCTCGACCTGGACGCGGTGCGCGCCGCGGGTGTGCGCATCGGTGCAGATCCGCTCGGGGGCGCGTCCGTGGCGTACTGGGGCCGCATCGCCGAGGAGCACCGCCTCGATCTGACCGTGGTCAACCCGTACACCGATCCCACCTGGCGGTTCATGACGCTGGACTGGGACGGCAGGATCCGGATGGACTGCTCGTCCCCGTACGCGATGGCGTCGCTGATCGAGCGCCGCGACCGCTTCCAGATCGCCACCGGCAACGACGCCGACGCCGACCGGCACGGCATCGTCACCCCCGACGGCGGCCTGATGAATCCCAATCACTATCTCGCCACCGCCATCGCCTACCTCTACAGCCACCGCGACCAGTGGCCGGCCGGTGCCGGTGTCGGCAAGACACTGGTGTCCTCCAGCATGATCGACCGGGTGGCGGCCGACCTCGGGCGCGAGCTGATCGAGGTGCCGGTGGGCTTCAAGTGGTTCGTGGACGGCCTGATCGACGGCTCGCTCGGCTTCGGCGGTGAGGAGTCCGCCGGGGCCTCCTTCCTGCGCAGGGACGGCTCGGTGTGGACCACCGACAAGGACGGCATCGTCCTGGCCCTGCTCGCGTCCGAGATCCTCGCGGTGACGGGGCAGACGCCGAGCGAACGCTACGCGTCGCTCACCGCCCGGTTCGGCGAACCGGCCTACGCCCGTGTCGACGCCCCTGCGACCCGCGAGGAGAAGGCCGTACTGAGCCGTCTCTCTCCCGACCAGGTGACGGCCGACACCCTTGCCGGGGAACCGATCACCTCTGTGCTCACCCAGGCGCCGGGCAACGGGGCGGCCATCGGCGGCATCAAGGTGACCACCGCCAACGCCTGGTTCGCCGCACGCCCTTCGGGTACCGAAGACGTCTACAAGGTGTACGCCGAGTCCTTCCTCGGACCCGACCACCTGACGCGCGTACAGGAGGAGGCCCGGTCCGTCGTGGCGGCGGCATTGAGCAGCTGACCGTCCTGCCCTCCGGTGACACGGCATCTGACGATGCGTCCGTCCCCAGCTGTCCGGTTGGGCTTCCGGCCCTGCCGCCGAGGCCGGGCCGGCGGGCCTCGGTTGGCTTCCGTCGCAGGCACGCGCCGCTGCCTGGCACCGGACGGGGGCCAAGCTGCTCCTCCTCCCCGGTACCAAGCCGCTTCAGCGCCATTCACGGGGTGCCGGTCCCCCGTACGGAGCAGCGTCAATTCCGCTCCGGACCGTATGGTCGACGGGTTCGGCCGGTCATCCTCGGCCGGGCCGTTTCGGGGCCGTCTGCGGGCCGGATCAGCCGTGACGCCCACGGTGTCGGCCTGCGGCCGGTGTACGGTGGGGCCACCGAGAACCCTTCGTGCATCGGCTCCGAGGCTGATGTCGTTTTCGGCGAGCAACAACAGTGGGCGCGTGCAGACGAGCCCAGGGGCGGGTCAACGACATGAGTATGACCATCGACGTGCTTCACTCGCCGGCGGACGGATGGGGTTCGGCCACGGTGGCCGACGCAATGGGACCGGCCGACCCGCAGATCGCTGTCGACACCATGGTCGACGCAGCTTTGGACATCCTCAATGTCGCCGACGCCGACTTCCTCGTCCTGCACGGACATGACGGTCTCTGTGTCGGCCTCGTCACGCGAGCGCAGTTCGGCCCCTACCGAGCACGGTCCTGGTACACCGAACGCACCGCCGTCAGCGCCATCGTCCACGAACGCGGCCCCTTCACCCGTCCCGGAGTGTCCCTCTCCTCGGCGCTCGACGACATGCGGACGCGCGAACTCCGCGCCTGTCCGGTCGTCGACGACAGCGGCTACGCCCTCGGCGTTCTGACCGTCGCCGCACACGCCCACTCCTCGTCTCCGCAGCCCTCACGATCGTCTGACGCCGTGCGCCGCGTCCCGGCCCCCGGCGGTCGCGTTCCGGCGGCCCCGGCTCTGTACGTTCCCTCCGCGTAGCCCTGCCGCGGGTGGAATTCGAGCCGCTTTCCCGGCCGTACACTCGCGGCACGGGTTGCACATACGTGACGAGGGAGTGCCTGCGGCAGGCACTCCGCACGCTGTGCCCGGCTGCCACGGATGCGGCAGCCGTCGTCCCTTCGCGTGCAGCTGACGTCGAGGCGCCGGAGACCGGCCGCACGGCGCTGCACGGCCACGGCTAGCGATTCTCAGCGGCCTCTCCCCGGCCCCCGTTCTCCCGGCCTCCCCGGTCACCGTCCGGGTCCCTCTACCGGCCTGGGCTCAGCCCCGGCGGTCCCGACCCGGCCGCGCCCCGCCCGGGGCACCGCCCCGCCCCGTGGCCCACTTTCCGCAGTCACCGGCACACCGTAGGCGCTGGGCGCCGCTGCCGCCCGGCCACGGCCGCGCGACGGTCAAGCCACCTGGAAGGGATCATATGAAGCTGAGCAAGCTCCTGGCCGGACACAACCACGAGGTTCTTCAGGGCAGTCCGGAGACGAGAATCACCGCGGGAGTGTGCTTCGACGCCCACCGGGTGTCGCCGGGTTCTCTGTTCATCGCGGTGCCCGGCCACCGCGGGGGCGGCCCCGAGTCCGTCGGGCCGGCTCTCGCACGCGGCGCGGCGGCCGTGCTCCTCGAGGGAGGAGCGCCTGATCTTCCGGCGTCGGTGTGGGCCGCGGACGTGTGCGCCGTGCGCGTACCGGACGCACGGACCGCAGCCGCGGTCGTTGCCTCTCGCTACCACGGCGAGCCGGGGCGGCAGATGGACATGGTGGCGATCACCGGCACCAATGGAAAGACGTCGGTGTCGTACATGGTGGAGTCCGTACTGCGGATCGCAGAGGGCGCCGAGGTGGGGGTCATCGGGACGGCCGGCAGCCGGATCGGGGACGAAATGATCCCGATGCCGAGGTCGGCACTGACCACGCCGGAGTCGCCGGACCTCCAGTACCTGCTGGGGTGCATGCGCGACCGCGGGGCGAAGAGCGTCGTGCTGGAGGCCACGTCGATGGGCCTGCTGACACACCGGGTCGACCGTTCCTTCATCGACGTCGGCGTCTTCACCAACCTGACTCAGGACCATCTGGACGACCACGGAACGATGGAGAACTACCGGGACGCCAAGTTGCGCCTGTTCCAGGGTCTGTGCCGACGCGCGGTGGTCAACGCCGACGACCCCGTGAGCGCCGGAATCCAGGCGGTGATGCCCGGC
The DNA here is from genome assembly GCF_040613775.1 of Streptomyces sp. NPDC006208. NCBI lineage: Bacteria > Bacillati > Actinomycetota > Actinomycetes > Kitasatosporales > Streptomycetaceae > Streptomyces > Streptomyces sp. NPDC006208. Next base: position 102,614 of record NZ_JBEXSW010000031.1, read on the forward strand.
GCGGTGACCACGTACGCCCTGGACGCCGAGGCGGACTATCGGGCGACAGAACTCGTCGTGGACGCCTCCGGCACGCGTTTCACGCTGCATCACGACGGCCGCAAGTACCCGGCGGCGATTCCCGTCCCGGGCCGGTTCTCCGTGGCCAACGCACTGGCCACTGTGGCGGCCTGCCATGTTCTGGGGCACGACCTGGCGAGGCTGGTCGCCGCGCTCGACCGGTTGCCTCCGATCCCCGGCCGGTTCGAACGCTTCGAGACCCCGCGCGGCACGTCCGTGATCGTGGACTACGCCCACTCCCCGGACTCCCTGGAGAAGGTCCTGGCCACCATCCGGGGTTTCGCCACCGGCCGGGTCATCACCGTCTTCGGCTGCGGCGGGGACCGGGACACCACCAAGCGCGCGGAGATGGGGGAAATCGCCGGGAGCCACTCCGACCTGTGCGTCCTCACCTCGGACAACCCCCGCACCGAGGACCCCGAGTCGATCCTGGACCAGATCACCCCTGGTCTTACGGCGACCGGCACACCATTCGAACGGTTCGCCGACCGCCGTCGGGCGATCGGCTTCGCCCTGTCCACCGCGGGACCGGACGACATCGTCCTGGTGGCAGGGAAGGGCAGCGAGCCGTACCAGATCGTCGGTGAGGAACTGCTCCCTTTCAGCGATATGGCGGTGGTGCGCGAACTCGCCGGGGCGTAGCGCCGAACGGACAGGGAAGCGTCGCCGGCCGCCTCGTACGCCGGGCGGGCCGGGGCCCCGGACCGTTTCGCGTCCAGGCGGTCGGACGGTCTCGTCATGGCCTCGCCGGGACGGCCCACGCGGTCCGCCTCTGGGCCGGTGCACACGCCCTCTCTGCGCTGGTGGCCCGCAGCATGTGGTGAGTCGCCCTGGGCGGCGGTGGCACGGCAGCCGCCGGCTCGGACTGCCCCTGGCCCACCGTACTCCCCGCGCACAGACAGAGCGTTCGCTCGCCTCCTGGAGGCGGACTGTTCCGCTTTGAGCGCGGACGAGAGTACGGTGGCGATACGCCGGGGCGATACCCCGCGCACCTCGGCCGTCATCGTTTGTGGCGGACGCCTCCAGGAACGGCGCGGTCGGGCGCATCGGCCCCGGGAGAGGGTAGGACTCGCCGGTCACCACGTAGCGCGCAACGACGCCGCCGATTCGTCGACCCGACCACCCGCCCGCGACAGCCCAAGAAGACGCCTGGCACCCGCGCCAAGAATCGCTCCGGTCCCGCTGTCACGCCATGAGCAAGAGGGAACGCTTCTATGTATTCGCCTGACGCGATCTCAAACCGCCGTCACAGCCGTACAGAACCGTCCGAGGAGATGATTGCCGGACTGGTCTGCGTCGTCTGCCGCACCGACTACCGGGCCGCACCGGACACGGACGCGGCGGTGGTCTCGCACCACAGCGAGAAACAACTCCTCGCCTGCGCGGGGGTGTGCGCGCGCATGGCGAGCGGGTCCGTCACCGGTCTCGCCGAGACACCTCTCCCGCTGGCCGAACGCATGCACAGGTACGAGGCCGAGCACTGATGCGGTGACCATGACACGCCGTCGGCGAACTGCTCTCCTGGGCCGTTGCCCCCCACTGACGCCGATGCCCATGGGTGCATACGCAACTCGGCACCCTGGTACGGGAGTGCCCCACGTCCGAGTGGATCACTTCGACGCGCGGGCATCCCCTCCGTATGGCAGGCGATGGGGCACGGAACCTGCACCTCTCGACGATCGCTCCCCATGCCCATGACCCCAGATCAACACACGCGCCCCCGCGGCTTGAGCGGCGTGGCGGGCAGTTCGGGTGCCGCCGGCGGTCCGCCGTCGTAGCCCTCGGCCTCACCGGATCGGGAGCTGCTCATCCAATCCGAACGGGCCGACGCGATCTCCTCGTTCATCCGCCCCACGAACTTCCACCACCTCTCACGCCATTCCGGCGTTTCCGCAGGTCAGACGCTTCTGCTTCCTCCGGGGTCAGCAAAGGGCGACGATCGCGACCGGCGCGTCGGCTCAGAAGAGGCAACCGCCGGGCCTCGAGCACGGGCGAAGTCGACCTCGAACCTTCCCGGCACGGATAGGCAACTTAGTCCGCTATACCCCTTGCGATCCGCTCACGGAGCACATTATGCGAAAAGTCACGAAGCACCGCTCACGGGTGGTATTCGTAATGCGCTCTGTTTTGAGGGGGAGGGGGCTGGGCGTTGAAGGATTTCCCGGCGGGCAGTGTCCTGGCTGATCTCGACTGCGATGCGCGGGAGCAGCTGGTGTGGTTGGGGAGCCGGCGTCAGTACGGGGCCGGCAGTGTGTTGATGCGTCAAGGGGAGCCGCCGGACGTCGTGTACGTACTGCTGGACGGCCATGTCAAGGTGACCGCGATCACCGAGGAGGGGGAGCTGGCGTTTCTTGCCGTGCGCTCGCGTGGCGACCTGGTGGGGGAGATCGGAGTCCTGGACGGCAGTGCCAGGACGGCGACGGTCACCGCGGCCGGGGCCATCATTGCCCAGCGCGTGAGCGGTCCCGAATTCCGCGCCTATCTCGCCCAGTATCCACCGGCGTCCGCCGCGGTGACGCGCTACGTCACGCGGAAGTTCCGGTCGGCGATCCGCAGACGGCTGGAGTACGTCAGCGGCTCGGTACGCGCCCGGCTGGCACGGCTCCTGCTCGAACTCGCCGACCACTGGGGCGAGCAGACCCCCGAGGGGACGGTCATAGCCGTCGGCCTGAATCAGGCAGAGCTGGCTGCTCTGGTGGGTGCCGTGGAGCGGTCCGTCAACGAGGCACTCGCGGAGTTGCGGACGCAGGGCATGGTTGTGGTCGGCTACCGGCGCGTGGTCGTCAAGGACACGGGGAAGCTGAACCGGGTGGCACTCGGGTTGGGCTGAATCCCGAACTGGGACGGTGTCCGGCTCCTGGGGGACGGGCACCGTGGGCGGATGACACGCGAATCCGCGCAGCAGCCCGGATCAACAGGGGGTCTTGAGCGGAACGACGTCGCCCACGGTGTCCGCCGGCTGTGCGCCTCTGTGATTGCCCTGGCTCCCGGCTACGACGGCCGGCGCCAACCCGGTGACGTGCTCGCCACGGTGGACGCAGAGGGCCTGCCGCCGGCAGTGGGCCACGTGTGGTGGCAGCCCACCGCCGAGGGCGGCGTCGCCGGAGTATGGCCGCCGGGTATCGATGAACCCTCAGCGCTGGCCTGCTTCCTCCGCCGGCTCACCCAGCGCCTCGCCGCTCGCCACCACAGCAACCGGCTTCGTCTGTGCGTGGCGGTCACCGAAGGCATCACCCAGATGGGAAGAGCAGGGTTCACCGGTCCGGCACTGCTGGCCGCTCGCCGTGCCAGCTCCGGCCCGTGGCTGACCGGACAACTCTCGCGCCGCCAGGAGGCCGACATCGTCGTCGCGGTCACCTACGAACTGCACCGCGACCTCGCGGCCGTCAGGGCCGACAACGCCCAAGCCCTGGCAGGAGCTTCCTTCTCCGACGGCCCTCTGCTCTGGTGCGAACTGCTTGCCGAGAAGCTGCCGAATCCCGCAGTGGCTCGGAGTTCGCAGCCCGGCATACGCGTACAAACGACAGCACTGAAAGACGGGAGCTCGACCATGCGAGTCGCATTTCTCGGCAAGTGCGGAGCGGGCAAGACCTCACTCATCAACTCACTGTTCCATCTCGACCTCGACACCGGTCGTTTCGAGGCGACCACCCTGGACCTGCAGTACGTCAACGTCCACCTGACCACCGGCCACGGTGAAGCAGCGCCCATCGAGATCGTCGACACCCCGGGGTTCGCGGAGAGCCAGGACACCGAAGAGGCCTACCGCCGCCTCTACAGTGCTCTGCTGCCCACCGTCGATCACCTGGTCTGGGTCGTCGCCGCCCATCCACGGGCCTTCCGCCCCGACCAGGAGGCACTGAAAGCCCTGGCCCACACCATCAGCCCGCGCACCGGCGTCACCGTCGTGATCACCCGCGCCGACACCATCGGACCGGGCGGCTGGGACAGCACTTCACGCCGCCCCTCCGAGGGCCAGTGCGTCGCACTGCGCGAACAGGTCGGCAACGTCCTGGGCAAGCTCGCGCCCTACCTGCCCAGGCTCACCGAGGACGACATCGTCCCGTGTTCCACCACACAGCACTACGCGCTGGACAGCGTCACCGAGCACATCCGACTCGGCCTTCTGGCCGCCAAGGCTACGGAGCAGTGACTGCCATGAGCCACGACCACGACAACTCCTTCGTCAACGGCATGTTCCATCTGGGTCAGACCGGCAAGGCCCCGGCCGCATTGCGCCGGCTCCTCGGCGAGGACACCACCGACAAGCTCGTGGAGATCGTCACCAAGGAACGCGCCACCAACCCGCCGCGCGTCGCCGTCATCGGCAAGGCCGGCGTCGGCAAGACGACCACCATCAACAACGTCTTCTCCGCCGAGTTCCGCATCAGCCACGCCCTGCGCGGCACCTCGGAAGCACAGCTGAAGGAGTTCGCCCTCGCCGGCGGCGGCAGTCTGCACATCCTGGACATGCCCGGCCTCGGAGAAGGCATCGCCGAGGACGCGGTCTTCGAGCAGATATACCGCGAACACCTGCCCAACGCGGACGTCGTTCTGTACGTCCTGGAGGCCACCGAGCGCATCCTGGGCGAAGACCAGCGGATCTTCAATCAGGTCATCCTGCCTGCTCTGCGCGACGGCAAAGGCCGGCGCCTGGTGGTCGCGCTCAACAAGGTGGACCTGATCGGCCCCGGTGAGTGGGACACGAAGCTCAACCACCCCTCCGACGAGCAGGAGAAGTCCATCAAGGGCCGCTGCCTGGACATCGCCCGCAAACTGTCCCACCAGGTCCCCGGGCTGCAGGCCAAGAACATCGTCCACTTCTCCGCCGAGCGCCGCTACCGGCTGGACGACCTGATGATCACGCTGATCAAGGCAGCCGGCAAAGCCGCCTGGAAGCTGCCGGTGGAAACCGCCGACCCGTTCGAACTCGCCGCCCCCGAGGTACGCGACTACGTCGCACAAGTGCGCGCCGAGGAAACCGCTTCGGGCAAGAAAGCCAAGCGGTGACCCTCACCCAGCGCCAGCAGGACGACATCGTCCGCCTGCTGGAGCGGCAGTCGCAAAGCCGGCTCGCGGCCATCCTGCGCTCGGTGTCCTCCCTTCTGGAATGGCTCGCCGACGTGGTCGACGCGGCCAGCGAACTGTGGCGCCAGATCCGCTCCTACGGCCAGGACCTGTGGAACAGACTCCGCGGGCTCTTCACCTGAACACACGCACGGAAGGCACGAGCATGGCGCAGGTCACCGAAGCCGACATCAAGAAGATCAAGAAGCTGCTCGAGCAGCAGAACCGCAGCAAGATCGACAAGATACTCGCCAGCCTCGGCGCGTTCCTGAGCTGGCTGGAGGACAAGGCCTACAACATCTGGCTGTCCGTGAAGAACGCCGCCCAGCGCGTCTGGGACAAGCTCCTCGACATTTTCTGGTAGGTCCCACCATGCTGTCCGGCCAGCGGCGGCTCTGCATGGGCGTCGACATCGTTGCCTGGAGCCGCCGCTCCACCGCCACCCAGCGCGAAGAACTGCAACACCGCCTCCTGTCCCTGCTCATGACCGCAGCAGCCGAAGCGGACACCGACTTCGCCGACTGGCACCTGCAGCCCGCCGGCGACGGAGCACTCATCGTGCTGCCCGGCACCATCGACGAGGCCCGCACCATCGCCGCGCTCCTGCGCGTCCTCAGCCGCGATCTCGCCCGGCACAACGACACCGGAACGCCCGAATGCCGCCTGCGGGCCCGGCTCAGCCTCGGCCAGGGCATCCTGCGGGAGAACGCCCTCGGCTACTCCACCAACGTGGCCATCGAGGTCCCCCGCATGCTCGACAGCCCCGCCTTGCGGGCAGCCATCGACGCATTCCCGGCGGCGAACGTCGCCGTCATCGTCACCGACGACCTTTACAGGGATGTCATCTCCCACGCCCTGCACGACCTGCAGCCCGGCCAGTTCTGGCGCGTCGAAGTGAACGTCAAATCCTTCCACGCACGGGCCTGGGTCGCGGTCGACAACCGCACGCACGGCCCCACCGACCCCGAACGCCACCTGGGAGTGCCACCCAGCCCCCAGCCCGTCGCATCCCCCCAGCCCTTGTTCGTGCCGGCCTGGGCAGGCGCGACCGGCATCCCGAAAGACCGTCGGCCAAAACCCCACACGGTTCTGGCGATCCTCGATCAATGGCACCGCGCGGCCGCAGCACCACTCACCCCCGACGAGATCCGCATCGCCATCAGCGACACCCGCCCCGTCCTGGAAACCGCCGCACAGTTCCTCGCCGGCGGCCACCCCCAGGCCGCACTGACCACCCTGCAGCCCTGGCTCAAGCGAGCCCCCCACTGCGGACCCCTCGTCATCGCCACCGCCAGGACACTCCTGTACGGCGGCAACCCGGCCGACCACGCCACCCACACCCGAGAACTCCTCGACTGGGTCCTCGAGAACTGCGCCCTGCACATCCACGACACCACCGAAGCTCTCATGCTCCGCGCCGAAAGCGCCTACCTCTCAGCCGACTTCACCACGGCCGAGCAAGACCTGCGCCACACCCTCGGCTGCCTGCCCAGCCCCGGACACGAACCCGGCCCCCTTGCACTTCTGCGCCTCGGCGACTGCCTCGAGCAACTCGCACGCCCCGCCGAAGCACAGACCGTCTGGACCCAGCTGCACACGCTGCGCCCTTTGAACCCCGACGTCCTTCTGCGGCTCGGTCACCTCGCTCTCGCCGCACACGAGCCATACGTCGCAGAGACTCGTTTCGCCAAAGCCGCAGAAGCCTTACGCCGAGCGCCCGGCACCAGCATGACCGCCGACCGCGACGCACTGAGCCATGCCCTGTCCATGGGGCGCTACGACGCAGCCCTCGCCCGCGGCGACCGCGACACAGCGCGCAGACACCTTGCCGAAGCCGCAGACGTAGCCCCGCAGGACCCTTTCACCGCCGCAGCGCAAGCCGTCGAAGCCGACCGGCGCGGCGACCGGCCGCGGAGCAGAATACACACGGTCACGGCGGTGACCCGTGCCGTGGAGACACCACGCGGAGACATCGTCCTGGACAGACTCCGAGACCAAAACCTGATCACGCAGCAGACCTGGCAACAAGCGCGCGCTGCTCATCGGCAGTCGTTCACGAACCCGAATCATCAGCAGGCCGAGCCACGACACCCGGATTGAGCACCACAGCGTCGGGCAATCGCCGGTAACCGCCGCCGCACCGCGTCGCATTCCTGCCGGTGCGTGCACCGGAGCTCGATTCGGCGAGCACGAGGACTCGCCGAGCACACGTCCACTACTCTCGGCCGCACAGGGCAATGCCGGGACATCCGCCGCCGGCCGCCGTCCGGCAGCCGACGCAGTCACGATGCCCTTGACGAGCGGTGGGGTCCTTCACCTACCGATCCCACTGGTCAGCGGGACGAGGGCCGCTCGGCTTGTCCAACCGGCCAGATGAAGAACCCAGGTGACGATCACGGCCAGAGCGATGACCGCGGCCGACAGCGATCACTGGACCGGAGACAGCGGTGAGGCCAGGACCAGCGACGCTCCCCACACCGCTGCGAGCAGGGCTGGGCGGTCGTGGCCTCCGGTGGCGCGGCGACACCGGACCACCTGAGGCATCCGGGTGTCGCCGCACGGTCCGGCTAGAGCTTTGCGATGTCCTTGTGGATCACTTCGATCCCGCCGTCGTGGTAAGCGGCCAGGCGCACCTTGAGCTGATGGCCCTGGGGCGCCTTGATGATCCGGTTGAGCGTCTCCCCCATGCTGCCGCCGTAACACGGAGGCTCGGAGTTGAGGGCGGTCCATCCGTCCCCCACGTCCTTCGGGTCGTTCCACTCCACCCAGACGCAGTCGCGCTCGCCGGAGAAGGCCTGCAGCGAGATGATCTTGACCGAGTTCACCGCGCCGTCGACGCGTTCATAGGTCACAGTCGCGGAATTGTCGTGGAGGCCGTTGCCGGCCTCCAGCGTGACCGTGCTGACCAACGTGTCGGCAGCGGCCGGAGCCGCTCCTCCCGCTACCGTCGCGGCCACTACCGCGACGGTGACACTCAGGGCAGGTATACGCATGTTCCGTCTCCACGAAGCTAGTTGAGGCAAAATCCGGAATGGACGGCCTAGTCGCCGTACCAATGGCATGTCTGGCACTTCGAGACGGCCTGGACACTGCCGGAGTTCTCCTGACCGTGGTCGGCGGTGCCGTTCGGGAAGGCCGCCGGCAGAACGCAGCCGACGGCCAGGACCCCGTGTATCCAGAGCAGTCCCGCGCGCCGCTTCAGGTCGCTCGGCATCTTCTGGGGCAAGTTCTTGCCCGTACCCAATGTCGTCATGCCCTGTTCTACCGAGCGAGCCGGATGCGGCACATCCGTGAGGTCACGTAGCCGTGCACGTAGGTAGTGCCCCCCGCTGCGGCAACGGATTCGGACGTGGTGACCTGCCTCGGCTGTCGTCAGCAGTGCCGGCAACAGAGACCGAGGCCGCCGTCGGCACTCTCGGCCGGCGGTGAGGACGAGGTGCTTGGCGCGGCGGTCCGTGGGGTGCGGGTGGCTCGGGTCAGGCAAGGGTCGGACAAGACCGTCCCGGAACGGCAACCGCGGACTCTTCGCCCAGCCGTACCGGCCACGGGACCGCGCGACTACGTGTGCGAGTACGCAGTTTCCCGGATGCCGGGGAGGCTCGCCGCTGTGAAGATCACTCCACGAGCCGCGCGTCGGGACAGGCTGGATGCTGTTTCGGTCGACTGACGCGTCACCGGCGTCGAGCAATACGAGAGCGGTCCAGGGAAGGCAACGCATGAACCAGCGTCAGCAAGTGGAATTCCACGCCTCGTGCGGGCACCTGATCTCGGCTCCGGCCTACCGCGCCGAGCACGTCCGTTGCCCCCACTGCCACCAGGTGGTCCGGGCCCCGTCGGCCGATGTTCCATACGCCTCGCCCGTGCCCGCGCCCGATCCCGCACCGGCCGGTACGGCGGAGCCGACCGCTCTGACCGCCCTCTACGTGACCGCGCTGATGGCCGGTGTGCTGGGCGCCGCCCTCGTCTACCTGGTCCTGTTCAACGAGTTCTCCGAGTCCGAACTGGTCACGATCACCCCGCTGTGGCTCTTCCCGATCGTCTTCGGCCTGTACGGTTTCGTCTCGCAGCGGCTGCTGCGCCATATCGCCGCGGGGCGCGCGGGAACCCTTGGCCAGGCCGCGCACATGTCGATCGACGTGGCCGGCCTGTGGGCGGCCGTGGTGCTCTTCCCGTTCCTGGTGCTGAGGTGGCGCAGCTCCCTGCTCGTGTCGCTGGCGGCGGCGGTCTTCTGGGCCGTACTGCTGTGGCTCTTCTTCGCAGTGCTCTTCCCGACCCTCTGAGTGCCGCCACGGCATCACGCAACGCGACGGAGGGAACGTCACGGTGATCTCGGCGTGGCCTCCACACGTGACCACCGCGAACAGTAGGTCGTCGTCGTACGGGTGCTTGGGCACGGCTGGGCGCGGACCCGTTGTCAGCCGTTGACGTCGAACGCCAGCGCGGCCAGTAGTACCACCCAACTGAGCGCTCCCACTACGCAGATGTCGTAGATGCGGCGCCGCAGCCACCGCGGACGCCGTTCAGGGTCCGGCCACATCATCTGCTGAAGGGTCAGCAGCAGCCCCAGCCCGAAGCCGCACAGGCCGAGGAGCGCCACGGGACCTGGCACGAGCAGGCCGTTGCCGAACATCCACGCCTCGCCGCGGAGATGGCGCACCGCAACCGAGGTCGGCTGGTCACCCTTGCACCACCAGGGACGGTCCGGCGAGTTGCCGTAGCACCAGCTCCCCGGCCGTGGGGGGGGGGGGGGGGGGGCCCCCCCCCGCCCGGGGGGGGGGGGGGGGGCATTAACATCAGTAATATAACCCAACTATAATCACGACAAAATATT
>NZ_JBEXSW010000032.1:0-84819 GCF_040613775.1 Streptomyces sp. NPDC006208
TGAGGTCCTCGATGCCACCGCACATGAAGAACGCCTGCTCGGGGAACCCCTTTCGTGCTCACTACAGCTTGACGCGGACTTCCTTGCGGAGCTTGGCGGTGATGCTCGCAGCGTCCTCGGGCGACGTGCCCTTGCCCGTCATCAGGCCGGCCATGTCCATCGGCATCACGAAGCCGAGGGTGCTGTGGTCACCCCAGACGCACACCGACACGGTGAACTCCTTCGGCCCTCCGGTGGGGGCCTCGGAGGCGTCGGGCTTCGACTTGATCTGCTGGCACTTCAGGACCGAGCCCTTGGCTTCCGCGGGCGTGTACGCCTTGGGCTCGCCGACGAGTTCGGCTTCGTCGCTCTCGTCCTTCTTGGATTCTGCCTCGATGCTGGCGAACACCGCGTCCACGGTCTTCTCAGGATCCTCGATCTCGCCGTAGGCGCCGCCGAACTGGAGGAACTTCCCGCCCAGCGGGTTGGCCTCGTCCTTGACCTGGTAACTGGCCTCGACCTGCTTGGCGTTCTTGACGCCGCTCTTCTGCGCGTCCTTCAGGAAGTCGTCGTCGCCGGCCGGGGAGGCGCCGCTGCTGCCCTCCGCGTTCTTGTACTCGGTGAGCACGGTCGCCGGCGTGATCAGCTTGTGCGCGCCGTCGTCGGCGACGTCACTGCCACCGCCGCCGGCCGTGAGGAAGTACACGCCACCCGCGATGACCGCGAGCGCCACCACCGCGGAGGCCACGATCAGGCCCGTCTTCTTCTTCGGGGGCGCCGGCGGGGGCGGGACCTGGCCGTAGGGAGCCTGCTGGCCGTACTGGGGCTGCTGGCCGTACGGGCCCGGCTGCTGGGGGTAGCCGTAACCCTGCGGCGGCTGCTGCGGAGGAACGCCCTGCGGAGCCTGCTGCGGATACCCGTAGCCGGGCTGCGGGGCCTGCGGCTGCTGGCCGTAGGGACCCGGCTGGCCGTACGGACCGGGCTGCTGAGGCTGACCGCCGTACGGGCCCGGCTGGTTGTAACTCATTACGGGTTTTCCCCTCGTGATGTCTATGTGTTCCGAACATCCTGGCGCAACTGGCATGAGCATGGGGCGCCGGGGGTCACACCGTTACGCAGTTGCCCCGTTCAGTACGGCCTTGTGACACCGTGAGGGCCCGCTCCGGCGAACGGACCGGCCGCCGTGCCGGCGTCAGAGTTTGACGCGGACGTCGTTGCGCAGCTTGGCGGCGACGCTCGCGGCGTCCTCCGGCGAGCCGGCCGCGCCCCCGATCACCGCGGCCGCGCTGACAGGCAGCACCGCCGCCATCGTGCTGTGGTCGGCCCAGACGCACATCGTCATGGTGAGCTCCTTGGGACCGGAGCTGTTGGAAGAGCCGCTGCCCGGCTTGGTCCTGATCGTCTGGCACTTCAGCACGGCGCCCTTGAGCTCCTCCGGCTCGAACTCCTTCGGATCGCCGACCAGCTCCGTTTCCCCGTCCGTGTCCTTCACGACCTCGGCCCGCATGGAGGCGATGGCGGCATCGACGACCTTCTCCGGGTCATCGATCTCGCCGTAGACGCCGCCGAAACTCACGGCCTTCTGGGACAGCGGGTTCTCCTTGCTCCCCGCCTCATAGCCGGCGGTCACCTCCTCGGGATTCCTGACGCCCCACTTCTCCGCGTCCTCGAAGTCGCCGACCTCCCAGGCGCTGTCACCGCTTTCGCCCTTCTTGTACTCGCCGTTGATGACTGTCGCGGGCGTCGTCAGCTTGTGCGGGCCGTCGTTGGCGACGTCGCTGCCGCCACCGCCGAACAGGAGGTACGCGCCGACGCCCAGTGCTGTGACGACGGCGACCGCGCCGATGATCAAGCCGGTCTTCTTGCCGCCGCTCCGGGTCGGCGGCGCGGGCGGGTAGGCGCCGTACTGGGGCTGCTGACCGTACGGTCCGGGTTGCTGCGGCTGGCCCCACTGGCCGGGCGGCTGCTGCGGCGGCACGCCCTGCGGGGCTTGCTGCGGGTACCCGTATCCGGGCTGGGGACCCTGTGACGGCCGGCCGTAACCGGGATGCGGGGCCTGCGGCGGTTGACCGTACGGGCCAGGCTGCCCGTACGGTCCGGGCTGCTGCGGTTGCTGCCCGCCGTACGGGCCCGGCTGGTTGTAGCTCATGGTGGTTCCCCCTCGTGATGTTTACGTGTCCCCGACATCCTGGCCCAGCCCAGGGCCCGCAGGGCGGTGGGGTCACACCGGTGCGCGGGATTCCCGTTTCAGTACGGCCCTGGGACACCTCTAAACTGACCCCGTGACCGAGAACACTCAGCAGCAGACCGCCAGCAACCCCGAACTGCCGACCCAGTACGCGCCGGCCGAGGTAGAGGGGAAGCTGTACGAGCGCTGGGTAGAGCGCGGGTACTTCGAGGCGGACGCGAAGAGCGAGAAGCCGCCGTACACCATCGTCATCCCGCCGCCGAACGTCACGGGCAGCCTGCACCTGGGCCACGCCTTCGAGCACACACTGATCGACGCCCTCACCCGCCGCAAGCGCATGCAGGGCTACGAGACGCTGTGGCAGCCGGGCATGGACCACGCAGGTATCGCGACTCAGAACGTCGTCGAGCGCGAGCTCGGTAAGGAGGGCAAGTCCCGCCACGATCTGGGGCGTGAGGCTTTCGTCGACCGTGTCTGGCGGTGGAAGGCCGAGTCAGGCGGGCAGATCTCCGGTCAGATGCGCCGCCTCGGTGACGGTGTCGCCTGGTCGCGTGAGCGCTTCACCATGGACGAAGGGCTGTCCAAGGCGGTCCAGACGATCTTCAAGAAGCTGTACGACGACGAGCTGATCTACCGCGCCGAGCGCATCATCAACTGGTGCCCCCGGTGTCTGACGGCCATCTCGGACATCGAGGTCGAGTACCAGGACGACGACGGCGAGCTCGTCTCCATGAAGTACGGCGACGGCGACGACACCATCGTCGTCGCCACAACGCGCGCCGAGACCATGCTCGGTGACACCGCGGTCGCCGTCCACCCGGACGACGAGCGCTACGCCCACCTGGTCGGCAAGCGGATCAGCCTGCCGCTCACCGACCGCACGATCCCGGTCGTCGCCGACACGCACGTCGACCCGGAGTTCGGCACGGGTGCCGTCAAGGTGACGCCCGCGCACGACCCGAACGACTTCGAAATCGGCCAGCGTCACAACTTGCCGGCCATCGCCATCATGGACGAGCACGCGATCATCACCGCGCACGGACCGTTCCAGGGCCTGGACCGACTGGAGGCGCGCAGCGCCATCGTCGGCGCGCTGCGTGCCGAGGGCCGGATCGTCGCGGAGAAGCGTCCGTACGTCCACTCCGTCGGGCACTGCTCCCGCTGCAAGACCACCATCGAGCCGCGTCTGTCGATGCAGTGGTGGGTCAAGGTCGGCCCGCTCGCGAAGGCCGCCGGTGACGCCGTCCGCGACGGACGGGTCAAGATCCACCCGCAGGAGATGGAGAAGCGGTACTTCGACTGGGTCGACAACCTCCATGACTGGTGCATCTCGCGCCAGCTGTGGTGGGGCCACCGCATCCCTGTCTGGTACGGCCCCAACGGCGAGATCGTCTGCGTCGGACCGGACGACGAGGCACCCACCGGCGAGGGCTGGACCCAGGAGACCGATGTCCTGGACACCTGGTTCTCCTCCGGCCTGTGGCCTTTCTCGACGCTGGGCTGGCCCGAGCAGACCGAGAGTCTCGCGAAGTTCTACCCGAACTCGGTCCTGGTCACGGGCTACGACATCCTCTTCTTCTGGGTCGCCCGGATGATGATGTTCGGCCTGTACGCGATGGACGGCACCCCGCCGTTCCACACCATCGCCCTGCACGGCATGGTCCGCGACCAGTTCGGCAAGAAGATGTCGAAGTCCTTCGGCAACGCGGTCAACCCGTTGGACTGGATGGATAAGTACGGCTCCGACGCCCTGCGCTTCACGCTGGCCCGCGGTGCCAACCCGGGTGTCGATGTCCCGATCGGCGAGGACTGGGTCCAGGGCTCCCGCAACTTCGCCAACAAGATCTGGAACGCCACCCGCTTCGCCCTGATGAACGGCGCGACGGTCGACGGTGAACTGCCGCCCGTCGAGCAGCTGTCGGCGACGGACCGCTGGATCCTGTCCCGGCTGAACAAGACGGTCGCCGAGGTCGACGCGAACTACGAGGACTACCAGTTCGCGAAGCTGTCCGAGGCTCTCTTCCACTTCGCGTGGGACGAGGTCTTCGACTGGTACGTCGAACTGTCGAAGACCACGTTCTTCGAGGGCGGCGAGCAGGCACGGGTCTCCGGCCGGGTCCTCGGTGAGGTCCTGGACGTGATGCTCCGGCTGCTCCACCCCGTCGTCCCGTTCGTCACCGACACCCTGTGGACGACCCTGACCGGCGGCGAGTCCCTCGTCATCGCCGACTGGCCGAGCGACAGCGGGTTCCGCGACGAGGCCGCAGAGCAGGAGATCGCCCTCGTCCAGCGGGTGGTCACCGAGGTCCGCCGGTTCCGTTCCGACCAGGGGCTGCAGCCGGGCCAGAAGGTCCCGGCCCGCCTCACCCTGGACGGCACCGCGCTCGCGCCGCACGAGGCCGCGATCCGGCAGCTGCTTCGGCTGCAGCCGGAGGGTGAGGGCTTCAGCGCGACGGCGACTCTCCCGGTCGCCGGTGCCACCGTCGCTCTGGACCTGTCCGGCACGATCGACGTCGAGGCCGAGCGCAAGCGCCTCACGAAGGATCTGGCCACCGCCGAGAAGGAGCGGGCGCAGGCGACCGGCAAGCTCGGCAACGAGGCGTTCCTCGCCAAGGCCCCGGACAACGTGGTCGACAAGATCCGTACCCGGCTCGCCAAGGCCGACGAGGACATCGCGCGGATCACCCAGCAGCTCGAGGCCCTGCCCAAGGGCTGACGGCAGCGCACGCCGTACGAGTGAGGCCCCGGGGACGTCCCCCGGGGCCTCGCCCGTCCCTGTCGGTGCTCGTCCGTAGACTGGACCCCGTGAGTGAGCAGCAGCCCGACGCCTTCGACGAGATCGTCGACGCCCAGACAGACCGCGACCCAGACCTGGCGGTGATCGAGGCCGGCAGCCGCACCCTGCGTACGCAGGCCGGGGTGCCGCAGAGCGACGCCGTGCCCGCGCGGCCCGCCGACCCGGAGGTGGACAAGGCGCTGCGCGAGGTGGAGAGGGACCTGGCGACGCGCTGGGGCGAGACCAAGCTGGAGCCCTCGGTCAGCCGGATCACGGCCCTGATGGACGTGCTGGGCGAACCCCAGCGCGCGTACCCCTCGATCCACATCACGGGGACGAACGGCAAGACGTCCACGGCCCGCATGATCGAGGCCCTGCTCGGCGCGTTCGAGCTGCGCACCGGCCGGTACACCTCGCCGCACGTCCAGTCGATCACCGAGCGGATCAGCCTCGACGGTGCCCCGATCGAGGCGGAGCGCTTCGTCGAGACGTACAACGACATCAAGCCGTACGTGGAGATGGTCGACGCCTCGCAGGAGTTCCGGCTGTCGTTCTTCGAGGTGCTCACCGGTATGGCGTACGCCGCCTTCGCCGACGCCCCGGTGGACGCCGCCGTGGTCGAGGTCGGCATGGGCGGCAGCTGGGACGCGACGAACGTGATCGACGCGACGGTTGCCGTCGTCACCCCCATCGACCTGGACCACACCGACCGCCTCGGCTCCACGCCCGCCGAGATCGCCGCCGAGAAGGCGGGGGTCATCAAGGAGGGCGCAACGGTCATCCTGGCGCAGCAGCCGGTGGACGCCGCTCAGGTGATGCTGAAGAAGGCCGTCGAGGTCGACGCCACGGTCGCGCGCGAGGGCATGGAATTCGGCGTGGTCTCCCGCGAAGTGGCGGTCGGCGGCCAGCTGCTGACGCTGCGCGGACTCGGCGGCGAGTACGGCCAGATCTTCCTCCCGCTGTACGGCGCCCACCAGGCGCACAACGCGGCCGTGGCGCTGGCGGCGGTCGAGGCGTTCTTCGGCGTCGGTGCCGAGCAGGCCCGTGTGCTGGACGTGGACACCATCCGCAAGGCGTTCGCCTCGGTGGCCTCGCCCGGCCGCCTGGAGGTCGTGCGGCGCAGCCCCACGGTCGTCCTGGACGCCGCGCACAACCCCGCGGGCGCAAGGGCGTCGGCGGACGGCATCACGGAGTCGTTCGGCTTCTCCCGGCTGATCGGCGTGGTCGGAACCAGCGCCGACAAGGACGTCCGCGGGCTGCTCGAGGCGTTCGAGCCGATCTTCGCGGAGATCGTCGTCACGCAGAACTCCACCCCGCGCGCGATGGACGCGGACGAGCTGGCCGCGCTCGCCGTGGAGGTCTTCGGCGATGAGCGGGTGGTCGTGGAGCCGCGGCTCGACGACGCCTTGGAGGCGGCGATCACGCTCGCCGAGGAGGAGTCGGAGTTCGCGGGCGCCGGAGTCCTGGTGACCGGTTCGGTGATCACGGTCGGCGAGGCCCGGCTGCTGCTCGGGAGGGGCTGAGGCCTTATGCGTACGCTCTGTGCATCCACCTTGATCGGTGAATTCTTCGTGGTGGCCTTCGCGGGTCTGGTCGCGATGAAGTCGGATGACGTCTCGATGACGGCGGTCTGGACGGTCTGCGGCGTCGCGATGCTGTTCTCGCTGCTGCTGTGCGGGATGATCACCCGTCGGGGCGGGATACCGCTCGGCTGGGCGCTGCAGATCGCGCTGATCGCCAGCGGCTTCGTGGTGCCGGCGATGTTCTTCCTCGGCGTGCTGTTCGCGGCGCTCTGGTGGGCTTCGGTGCACTACGGCCGCAGGATCGACGAGGCCAAGGCCAGGTGGGCTGCGCAGAGCGAGGCGCAGGCGCAGTAGCAGAGGTGCCTGTGCCGGCTGCTCCGTTCGTTGCACCCGGGCGGTGCCCCTGCGCGCGCGGGGATCGACGGTCCGGGTGCCGCCCGTCGCCACGCACCGGGTAGCCTCGGGCCAACCGCACACATCTTGGCCTGCAAGGAGCCGCACACCATGACTCAGCGCACCCTCGTCCTTCTCAAGCCGGACGCCGTCCGACGCGGACTCGTGGGCGAGGTCATCGGCCGCATCGAGCGGAAGGCCGGCTGGCAGATCACCGCGCTGGAGCTGCGACAGCTCGACCGCGCCACCCTGGAGCAGCACTACGCCGAGCACGTCGGCCGGCCGTTCTACGAGCCGCTCGTCGAGTTCATGCTGTCCGGCCCGGTCGTCGCGCTCGTCGTCGACGGTGAGCGGGTCATCGAGGGCGTCCGCCAGCTGGCGGGGCCGACCGACCCGATCGCCGCAGCCCCCGGGTCCATTCGTGGGGACTTCGGCACCATCGTCCGGGAGAACCTGATCCACGCCTCGGACTCCGAGGAGTCCGCCATTCGGGAACTCAAGATTTTCTTTCCCGGCCTTTCCTGATAGTTCGTCAGTCGTTCAGGGATGATGACCTGGGGCGACCGAAGGAATTTCGGTCGCCCTTCGGTATAGGAGTCGTCAATGCGGGAACGCATCGCTCCGACACCTCGTCACCATTACTGAGGTGGACCACCGCTGCGCGTTCGTGCAGGCAGCACTACGATGGAAGCCTCCACGCAGCAGCACCCACCTCGCCGTCCTAAAAAGCCATCAATGCTCGATTTGGGAAGGCCAGACGCATCCTCATGGGGAACAACATGTCGTTCATCGGCCGTGACATGGCTGTCGACCTCGGGACCGCCAACACGCTGGTGTACGTCAGAGGCCGGGGGATCGTTCTCAACGAGCCGTCCGTCGTCGCGATCAACACCAACACGGGCGGCATTCTCGCGGTCGGCGCAGAGGCGAAGAAGATGATCGGCCGGACGCCGGGCAACATCGTTGCCGTCCGGCCGCTGAAGGACGGCGTCATCGCCGACTTCGAGATCACCGAGCGGATGCTCCGCTATTTCATCCTGAAGATCCACAAGCGTCGCTATCTCGCCCGTCCGCGTGTCGTCGTCTGTGTGCCCTCCGGTATCACGGGCGTTGAGCGCCGCGCGGTCATCGAGGCGTCGACGCAGGCGGGTGCCCGGCAGGTGCACATCATCGAGGAGCCCATGGCCGCGGCCATCGGCTCCGGGCTTCCCGTCCACGAGGCGACCGGCAACATGGTCGTCGACATCGGTGGCGGCACGACCGAGGTCGCCGTGATCTCCCTCGGCGGAATCGTCACGGCGCAGTCGATCCGGGTCGCCGGCGACGAGCTGGACAACGCGATCATTCAGCACATCAAGAAGGAGTACTCACTCCTGCTCGGTGAGCGGACCGCCGAGAGCATCAAGATCACCATCGGCTCGGCCTTCGAGATGGACAAGGAAGAGCACACCGAGATCCGCGGCCGTGACCTCGTCTCAGGTCTGCCCAAGACCGTGGTCATCTCCGCCTCCGAGGTCCGCAAGGCCATCGAGGAACCGGTCAACGCCATCGTCGACGCCGTCAAGACCACGCTCGACAAGTGCCCGCCGGAGCTGTCCGGCGACGTCATGGACCGCGGCATCGTCCTGACCGGCGGCGGCGCGCTGCTGCGCGGTCTGGACGAGCGGCTTCGGTACGAGACCGGTATGCCGATCCATATCGCCGAGGACCCGCTGGACTCGGTGGCGCTCGGATCGGGCAAATGCGTCGAGGAGTTCGAGGCGCTGCAGCAGGTGCTGGACGCCCAGCCCCGCCGCTAGTGGACACCGTTCACGAAGCCCAGGTGCGGAACCTGATGACGCCGCGAACCCTCCCCCCACGCCCCGGCGGGTGTGGGGGGACCCCCATACGGGCGCGCTGCCAACCCGTACGGCGGTTCGTTGACATAGAGACACCCATATTCCGACGAGGAAGGCACGGCCGCCGCACGTGAGGGACACACGAGAGAGCCGGCTGCTCCTGGTGCTGCTGATCGCCATCGCGTTCGCACTGATCACGGTGGACATCCGAGGCGGCGAGGAGTCACCGGTCGACGGCGCCCGGCAGGCCGCCGCCACGGTCTTCGGCCCGGTCGAGAACGGCGTCGCAGCGGCCGTCGACCCGATCGGCAACGCCATCGGAGCCGTACGCGACTCGGGCGAGCGCCACGATCGCATCAGCGTCCTGGAGCGGGAGAACGCCGAACTCAAGGCACGGCTCGGCAGCGACGACCGCAACCGCAGCCGGGCCCGCGAACTCGACGGGATACTCAAGACGGCGGCAGCGGGCCAGTACGGCATCAAGGGCGCCGAAGTCATCGCCATAGGAGCCGCCCAGGGCTTCTCCTGGACGGTGACCATCGACATCGGCTCCAACGACGGCATCGCCCGGGACATGACCGTCCTCAACGGCGACGGTCTCGTCGGACGGGTCACCACCGTCGGCCCCGACACGGCGACCGTCCTGCTCGCCATCGACCCGGACTTCACCGTCGGGACCCGGATGGAGAAGACCAACGAACTGGGCTTCGCCACCGGTCAGGGCGACCGGCCGCTCTCCGTCCAGCTGCTCAACGGCAAGGCCAAGGTGAAGAAGGGCGACCGGCTGGTCACCTTCGGCTCGCAGGCCGACCGTCCCTTCGTGCCCGGTGTCCCCGTCGGTGAGATCGTCCGCGTCGAACCTCTGGGCGGCGACCTCACCCGCAACGTCTATGTCCGCCCGTACGTCGGCTTCAGCAAGCTCGACATCGTCGGTGTGGTCGTCAAGGCGCCCCGCAGCGACCCGCGCGACACGGTGCTGCCTCCCAAGCCCGCCAAGCCGAAGCCCACACCCACCGTCACCGTGACGGTCACACCGGGCCAGACTCCGCCCGAGAACGGGGAACAGGAGCGGGCTCAGGACGACGGTCCCTCCCCCGGCAGCAGCCAGTCCCCCGGAAACGGGGACACCGACCCGGCCGTCCAGAACGACGAGTAGGAGCCGATCCGTCATGCGCTTCAACCGGATGCTGCTCTCCACGACCCTCGTCGTGGTCGCCCTCGTCGTCCAGGTCTGCGTCCTCGCCCGCCTTCAGCTCCCCGGCGCCGTGCCCGACCTGATGCTCCTCGTCGTGCTCGCACTCGCCATGGTGTACGGCCACGTGGCGGGCGCGTTCATCGGCTTCGGCGCGGGCCTGCTCGCCGACCTCGCCCCGCCCGCGGACCACGCTGCCGGCCGCTATGCCCTCGTGCTGTGCGTCATCGGCTATCTCGCCGGTCTCGCGCGGCCCGACACCGGCCAGTTCAAGTCCGCCGCAGGCCCGATGGCCGTGGTCGTCGCGGCCGCCATCGGCTCCACCCTGCTGTATGCGGGCGTCGGCGCCCTCGTCGGCGACACCGCCGCCCGTCATGTGGGGCTGGGCAGCCTGCTGTTCACCGCCGCCGTCTACGACCTGCTCCTCGCACCCTTCACCGTCCCGCTGATCATGGCCCTCGCCAGACGCGGCGAGAACGACCCGCTCGCCGACAGCCAGAGCTCGTCGGGCACCGATGTGTCCTCCGGCTGGCTCTCCTCAGGCACCGGGCTGCGCATCGGCAGCCAGCGCAGCGGACTGCGGGTCAAGGCGGCCAGGACACGTGCGGCACGCGCCGGACGCATCAAGGGAGTCAAGCGACTGTGACCGAGGGGGCAGCAGCGTGAGCAACATTCCGGAGACCGGGCGGACCCCCCGGGTCCAGATCCGGCTCGTCATCATCCAGGTCCTCGTCGTCTCCCTGCTGCTCACACTCGGCGGCCGCCTCTGGTACCTCCAGATCCGCAACGGCGACGAATACACCAACGAGGCGAAGAACAACCACGTCCAGCAGGTCGTCCAGCCCGCCGTACGCGGCTCGATCCTCGACGCCCGCGGCGTACCGCTGGCCGACAACGAGACCCGGCTGGTCGTTTCCGCCTCCCGCACCGAACTGCTGAAGATGAAGGACGACGGCAAGGGCGTTCTCACCCGGCTCGCCGGTGTCCTGGGCATGAAGCCCAAGGACGTCAGGGACAAGGTCCGGCTGTGCGACTCGCAGACCCCGCAGCCCTGCTGGAACGGCTCGCCGTACCAGCCGATCCCCGTCACCGACGAGGCCACCACCCAGCAGGCCCTGCAGATCCGCGAGCGCGCCGAGGACTTCCCCGGGATCACCGCGGAGCCCACCGCGGTACGCCGTTACGCCGCGCCCGGCAAGGCCAACACCGCCCAGGTGCTCGGCTATCTCTCGCCCGTCACCGACGAGGAGATCGAGAAGGCCAAGGACACCGACTCGCCGTTCCTGCGCTCCGACCAGGTCGGCCGCTCCGGAATCGAGCGCACGTACGACAAGGCGCTGCGCGGCAAGGCCGGCGTCACCCGCTACGAGGTCGACAACCTCGGCCGGGTCATCGGCGAGGCCGAGCGCGACGAGGCCCGGGCCGGCGCCAACCTCGTCACCTCCATCGACGCCCGCGTCCAGGCCGTGGCCGAGTACGAGCTCCATGACGCGATGAAGGAAGCCCGCAAGGGCTTCGACAGGAACACCGACGAGAACTACAAGGCCGACGCCGGTGCCGTCGTGGTGATGGAGAACAAGACCGGCCGCATCATCTCGATGGCCTCCCAGCCCACGTACGACCCCAACGCCTGGGTCGGCGGCATCTCCGCCAAGGACTACGCCAGGCTCACCGGCAAGAAGTCCAACTTCCCGCTGCTCAACCGTGCCATCCAGGGGCAGGCCGCCCCCGGCTCCATCTTCAAGGTGATCTCGTCCACCGCCGCGGTCAACGCCGGGTACGAGTTCGACGGCAACTACCCCTGCCCCAGCTCCTACTCGGTCGGCGGCCAGGTCTTCAAGAACTTCGAGTCCAAGGGCTACGGCAGCATCAGCCTCGGCCGCGCCCTGGAGGTCTCCTGCGACACCGTCTACTACGGGCTCGCCCACCGCGAGTGGCTGAAGGACGGGGGCATGAAGCCCAAGAAGAAGACGGACGACTGGTTCTACAGGACCGCCCACCAGTTCGGCCTCGGCAAGGAGACCGGCATCGACCTCCCCAACGAGGTCACCGGCCGGGTCCCCGACCGCCAGTGGAAGCAGCGCTTCTGGGAGGCCAACAAGGTCGGCTGGTGCAAGCAGGGCAAGAAGAACGGCACGTACGTCGAGCGGATCGCCTACGAGGGCTGCCTCGAGGGCAACCTCATGCGCGCCGGTGACTCGGTCAACTACTCCATCGGACAGGGCGACACGCTCGTCACCCCCATCCAGATGGCGACCATCTACGCGGCCATCGCCAACGGCGGCACGCTGTACGACCCCACCGTCGGCAAGGCGATCATCAGCGCCGACGGGAAGACGGTCGAGCCGATCAAGCCCAAGGCGCACGGCAAGCTGCCGATGGACCGCAAGACCCGCAACCAGATCGACAAGGCCCTCGCGGGAGTCACCACCGTCGGATCGGCCGCCTGGCGCTTCGGCGGGTGGCCGCAGGACAAGATCCCGATGCACGCCAAGACCGGCACGGCCGAGGTCTACGGCAAGCAGACGACCTCCTGGTTCGTCTCGTACACCCGTGACTACACGATCATCATGACGATCGCCCAGGGTGGTACGGGATCCGGCGCCTCGGGCCCCGCGGTCCGCAAGATCTACGAAGCGATGTACGGCCTCGACGAGGAAGGCAACCAGGACCTGAAGAAGGCCCTGCTGCCGAAGCCCCAGCAGGGCCTGCCGAAGATCGGCACGGACGGCACGATCGACTCCCCGAGCATCAGGCCGTACCGGCCCAAGAAGCCGAAACCGGCCGACGAACAAGTGCTCGCGGTCGCGCCCGCGCGAAGGGACTGAGGCATGGCCGGCGCCAATGGATTTTCCGTCTCCGGGTACGGCCCCGAGCGAGGGGGACTGTGGGCCCAGCTCACGGCCCGCGACTCGGTGGTGCGCAAGCTGGACTGGCCGATGCTGTTCTCCGCACTCGCGCTGTCCTTCATCGGCACGCTGCTGGTGTGGTCCGCGACCCGTGGCCGCACCGAGCTCAACCAGGGAGACCCGTACTACTTCCTGTTCCGGCACGTCCTGAACACCGGCATCGGCCTCGCCCTGATGGTCGGAACGATCTGGCTCGGTCACCGCACCCTGCGCGGCGCCGTCCCGGTGCTGTACGGGCTGTCCGTCGTCCTCGTCCTGCTGGTGCTCACCCCGCTGGGCGCCACCATCAACGGCGCGCACGCCTGGATCCAGGTCGGCGGCGGCTTCTCCCTCCAGCCCTCGGAGTTCGTGAAGATCACGATCATCCTGGGCATGGCGATGATGCTGGCCGCCCGGGTCGACGCCGGCGACCTGGCCCACCCGGACCACCACACGGTCGCCAAGTCGCTCGGCCTCGCCGTCGTGCCGATGGCCATCGTGATGCTGATGCCCGACCTCGGCTCGGTGATGGTCATGGCGGTGATCGTGCTCGGCGTACTGCTCGCCTCCGGCGCCTCCAACCGCTGGATCCTCGGTCTGCTGACCGCCGGAGCCACCGGAGCGGTCCTGGTCACCATGCTCGGGCTGCTCGACGAGTATCAGATCAACCGTTTCGCGGCCTTCGCCAACCCCGAGCTCGACCCGGCCGGCGTCGGCTACAACACCAACCAGGCACGGATCGCGATCGGCTCGGGCGGGCTGTACGGCGCCGGGCTGTTCAACGGCCACCAGACCTCCGGGCAGTTCGTGCCCGAGCAGCAGACCGACTTCATCTTCACCGTCGCCGGCGAGGAGCTCGGCTTCCTGGGCGCCGGACTGATCCTGGCGCTGCTGGGCGTCGTCCTGTGGCGTGCCTGCCGCATCGCACGCGAGACGACCGAGCTGTACGGCACGATCGTGGCCGCCGGGATCATTGCCTGGTTCGCCTTCCAGTCCTTCGAGAACATCGGCATGACGCTCGGCATCATGCCGGTGGCCGGACTGCCGCTGCCCTTCGTGTCGTACGGCGGCACCTCCATGTTCGCGGTGTGGATCGCGATCGGGCTGCTTCAGTCGATCAAGGTGCAGCGGCCCATAAGCGCATAGCCCCGTGCCGGGTCCGCCGCCCGACGGGCTGTTGTGGCGGCGGACCCGGGTGTGGGGCTGCCGTGGAGCCGCCGGTCCGACTAGATTCAATTCATGGCGGACACGAAGCGCGAGATCGAGCGGAAGTACGAGGCCACTCCCGGTACCCGGCTGCCGGACCTGGCCAAGGTGCCCGGCGTCTCGGACGTCGTCGGCAGAGGGGTGGTGGAGCTCGATGCCGTCTACTACGACACCGCGGACCTGCGCCTCGCCGCCGACGGGATCACCCTGCGGCGCCGCGTCGGCGGCGCCGACGAGGGATGGCACCTGAAGTTCCCCGTCGCCACCGGCATCCGCGACGAGATCCGTGCTCCGCTCGAGGACACGCTCCCGAGGGCGCTGGCCGGGCTGATCCGCTCCCGTACCCGCGACGCCGCCGTCACCCCCGTTGTACGGCTGAGGTCCTCACGGGACGTCAGCCATCTGGTCGACGAGCCCGGCGGGCCCCTCGCCGAGGTCAGCGTCGACACCGTCAGTGCCGAACGCCTCACGGACGGCGGTGGCACGGCGTCCTGGACCGAGATCGAGGTCGAGCTCGCCGACGACGGCGACCCCGCACTGCTCGACGCGGTCGACAAGCGCCTGCGCAAAGCGGGCGTGGAACCGTCGGCATCGGCGTCCAAGCTGGCCCGGGCCCTGGCGGAAACGGAACCTGGCGCCCCGGAGCCCGCTGCCGCAGCCGATGCGGTTGCGGCGCCGGACGACACGGCGGGAAAGGCCCCGAAAGCGGCCGAGGCGGCCAAGGCCGTCAGGGACCGCGGGGCGCGGCTGAAGGAGAAGCACGCCGGGGAGTACGTCCTCGCCTATCTGCGCGAACAGCGGGACGCGATCGTGGCGCTCGACCCCGCCGTACGGCGCGATCTACCCGACGCGGTCCACCAGATGCGCGTCGCCACCCGCCGGATGCGCAGTGCCTTCAAGACATTCAGGAAGATCATCGACCGGGACGTGACCGACCCGTTCGGGGACGAGCTCAAATGGCTCGCCGGAGAGCTCGGCGTCGCGCGCGACCAGGAGGTGCTGGCCGAGCGGCTGCGGGCCCGGATCGACGCGGTGCCGAAGGAGCTGCGGCTCGGCCCGGTCAGGGGAAGGCTGCGGATCTGGGCGAACGCGCACCGGGCGGGCGCCCGCCGCAGCTCGATCGCCGTACTCGACAGCAAGCGCTACCTCGAACTGCTGGACGCGCTCGACACCCTGCTCGACGACCCACCGCTCCTCAAGGACGCCCGCAGCGCGCCCCGCGACGCGCTGCCCGAGGCCGTCATCAGGGACTACAAGCGGCTGGCCGGCCGGGTGGAGCACGCCCTCGACCTCCCTGCCGGTCATGACCGCGATCTCGCCCTGCACGACGCCCGCAAGGCCGCCAAACGCGCCCGGTACGCCGGAGAGGCCACCGCCCCGGCCCTCGGCAAGCCCGCCAGGAAGTTCGCCAAACGGATGAAGGCGGTGCAGACCCTGCTCGGCGACCACCAGGACAGCGTCGTCGCCCGCGACACCCTGCGGGACCTCGCCGTCCAGGCCCACGCGGCCGGGGAGTCCGCGTTCACCTGGGGACTCGCCTTCGGCCATGAACAGGCCCTGGCGGCGCAGCGGGAGCGGGAGCTGCCCGCGGTGTGGGAGAAAGCGTCGCGGCCCGGGCTCCGAGTGAGGCTCGCGGCGTGACCGAGCGGGCGGACGATCGTTTTGTCGGTGCACGGCTTACCCGCGGACGTGGGGAAGATCCCGTCCTGACCGTCCGGTGTGCTCCCACGGTCGACTGCTCCTCGTCGCTGCGAGGGTGTTGCGATCACCGCGCCGGGGCCACTCTCGATCGGGTTACGCTTGAGAGTCGCCCCCGCCAGCTCACGAAGGTTCGAGATGTCCGAGTCGGTCTTCCCACAGCTCGAAGCTCTGCTCCCGCATGTGCAGAAGCCCATCCAGTACGTCGGTGGTGAGCTCAACTCCACGGTCAAGCCGTGGGACTCCTGTGACGTGCGCTGGGCGCTCATGTACCCGGACGCGTACGAGGTCGGGCTGCCCAACCAGGGCGTCATGATCCTCTACGAGGTACTGAACGAGCGCGAAGGCGTCCTCGCCGAGCGTACGTACAGCGTGTGGCCCGACCTCGAAGAGCTCATGCGCGAGCACAACGTGCCGCAGTTCACCGTGGACTCGCACCGCCCGGTGAAGGCCTTCGACGTCTTCGGCCTGAGCTTCTCCACCGAGCTCGGCTACACCAACATGCTCACGGCTCTCGACCTCGCGGGCATCCCGCTGAGCGCCGCCGACCGCACCGTCGACGACCCGATCGTCCTCGCCGGCGGCCACGCGGCCTTCAACCCCGAGCCGATCGCGGAGTTCATCGACTGCGCGGTCATCGGTGACGGCGAGCAGGCCGTGCTCGACATGACCGGGATCATCCGGGCGTGGAAGGCCGAGGGCCGCCCCGGCGGGCGCGAGGAGGTCCTCTTCCGCCTCGCCAGGACCGGCAACGTCTACGTCCCCGGCTTCTACGACGTCGAGTACCTGCCCGACGGCCGTATCGGCCGCGTCGTACCGAACAGGTCCGGCGTGCCGTGGCGGGTGTCCAAGCACACCGTCATGGACCTCGACGAGTGGCCCTACCCCAAGCAGCCGCTCGTCCCGCTCGCCGAGACCGTGCACGAGCGGATGTCCGTCGAGATCTTCCGCGGCTGCACCCGCGGTTGCCGCTTCTGCCAGGCCGGCATGATCACGCGCCCCGTGCGGGAGCGAAGCATCACCGGCATCGGCGAGATGGTCGACAAGGGCCTCAAGGCGACCGGCTTCGAGGAGGTCGGCCTGCTCTCGCTGTCCTCCGCCGACCACAGCGAGATCGGCGACATCGCCAAGGGCCTGGCGGACCGGTACACGGAGGACAAGATCGGTCTGTCCCTCCCGTCCACCCGCGTCGACGCCTTCAACGTCGACCTGGCCAACGAGCTGACCCGCAACGGCCGCCGCTCCGGCCTCACCTTCGCCCCCGAGGGCGGCTCCGAGCGCCTGCGCAAGGTCATCAACAAGATGGTCTCGGAGGAGGACCTGATCCGGACCGTCGCGACCGCCTACGGCAACGGCTGGCGCCAGGTGAAGCTGTACTTCATGTGCGGTCTGCCGACGGAGACCGACGACGACGTGCTGCAGATCGCCGACATGGCGACGCACGTGATCCAGAAGGGCCGTGAGGTCTCCGGCTCGAACGACATCCGCTGCACCGTCTCGATCGGCGGCTTCGTGCCCAAGCCGCACACCCCGTTCCAGTGGGCCCCGCAGCTGAGTGCCGAGGAGACCGACGCGCGGCTGGAGAAGCTGCGTGACAAGATCCGCGGTGACAAGAAGTACGGCCGCTCGATCGGCTTTCGCTACCACGACGGCAAGCCCGGCATCGTCGAGGGCCTGCTTTCCCGCGGCGACCGCCGCATCGGCGCCGTCATCCGCGCCGTCTACGAGGCCGGCGGGCGCTTCGACGGCTGGCGCGAGCACTTCTCGTACGACCGCTGGATGGAGTGCGCGGCCAAGACGCTGCCCGAGTTCGGCGTCGACGTCGACTGGTACACCACGCGTGAGCGCACGTACGAGGAGGTCCTGCCCTGGGACCACCTGGACTCCGGTCTGGACAAGGACTGGCTCTGGGAGGACTGGCAGGACGCGCTGGACGAGACCGAGGTCGAGGACTGCCGCTGGACCCCGTGCTTCGACTGCGGTGTCTGTCCTCAGATGGACACGCAGATCCAGATCGGCCCGACCGGCAAGAAGCTGCTGCCGCTGACCGTCAAATGACGTAGCGCGCCGCTGCCGCCGCCGGACAGGCAGAGAAATCGGGGAGAGCCCGGCCACAGGTGAAAGCCCGTGGCCGGGCTCTTTCGCGCCGGGTTCGCGCAGGTGACCGAGGCCGCCGGGGGTGTTCCGGAGGCCGAGCGGGACGGAAAGCGCAGGTGGCGCATCCAGACGGGGCTCTCACGCGTCCTGTCTGGCATGGAGCTCGAGAAGTCGCCGCAGACACCCCCGCCTACGCACTACGAAGGCGGCGAGGGCTGTCTCACCACGGCCGTCAGGATTCCGGTGCGGATCGTGGTGCTGCTGGTGGTCCTTCCCGTCCGCATGGTGTGGGATCTGCTGGTCGTCTGCGCCCGGGCGATCGACCGGACGCTGCTGCGACCGCTCGGCCGGGCCCTGGCGTGGCTCGGGCGGACCTTCGTGGTCGTCCCGGTGACCTGGCTGTTCGAGAAGGTGCTGACCCCCATCGCCCTGGGTGCCTTCTGGCTGGCCCGATTCGTCGCCAAGGCGCTGTTCTACTGGCCGTGGGTCGCACTGTGGCGGTATGTCCTCGCGCCCGTGGGGACCTACGGACTGATCGTGCCGGCGTTGTGGATCCACCGGCAGCTGCTGACCCCGCTGGGCCACGGCATCGCCTGGATCCACCGCACCCTCCTGACCCCGGCCGGTCACGGCATCCTCGCCGCTCTGGCCTGGGTGGCCAAGGCGCTGTTCTACTGGCCGTGGCTGGCGCTGTGGCAGTACGTCGTCGTGCCTGTGGTGATGTACGGACTGGTGGTGCCGGTGCTGTGGATCCACCGGCAGCTGCTGACCCCGCTGGGTCACGGCATCGCCTTCGTCTGCCGCGGGCTGTGGGCGGCCACGGTGTGGCTGGTCAAGACCCTGCTCGTGGCCCCGGTCGTCTGGGTGTACCGGCGCGTCCTCGCCCCCGTGGGCCGCGAGATCGTGGCGGCGGCCGAGGTCGCCTGGCGCGTCGCCGGATACATCTCGCGTGCCGTCGGCCGTGCGCTGAAGTGGCTCGCCTGGAATCTGGCGGGCCGCCCGGTGAGGTGGTTCTACCGCAGCGTGTGCACCCCGGTCGGACACTTCGTGCGCGACGCCGTGTGGAGGCCGGCGAAAAAGGTCGCCGTCGAGGCGGGCCGCCAGGCACGTGCCGCGCTGGCCTCGGCCCGCGACACCGTACGGCAGGCACGCCGCGACGCCTGGCGCGCGCTGGTCGGCGGTCCCCGGCAGCCCGAGTCCGTGACCGCCGCCCCGCGGCAGGCGCGTAACCTGGGTGGTACGCAACACCCACAGACCGTTCCCGGCGCGGCGGCCGGCCCCGAGATCTCCCTGCACAAGCAGGGGTGAGCCGGACGGCCCCGAGGGAACCCCGCACGTTGAGGGCGGGCGCGTCGCCCGCGTCCGCTCCGCACCGAGGAGAAGAACCACTGGGCAAGCGACAGCCCGAAGGCCCGCCGCCCGCACCTGCGGTGCAGCGCATCCGACTGCGCTACACCAAGCGCGGCCGCCTCCGGTTCACCAGTCATCGTGACTTCCAGCGCGCCTTCGAGCGTGCGCTGAGGCGTGCCGAGGTGCCCATGGCGTACTCGGCGGGCTTCACTCCGCACCCGAAGGTGTCGTACGCCAATGCCGCACCCACCGGCACGGGCAGCGAGGCCGAATATCTGGAGATCGCCCTCACCGAGCACCGCGACCCCGACAAGCTGCGCGAGCTGCTCGACGAGTCGCTTCCGGACGGCCTCGACATCACCGACGCCGTCGAGGCCCGTACCTCGGGTCTCGCCGACCGGCTCACTGCCTCCGTGTGGGAGCTGCGGCTCGACGGGGTGGAGGCGGGGGACGCCGAAGCGGCCGTCTCTGCCTTCCTCGCCGCCGAGACCGTCGAGGTCAAGCGCAAGACGAAGAACGGCATCCGGACCTTCGACGCCCGAGGCGCCGTGGCGGGCCTGCAGGCGGGTCGTCCACAGTCCGATAGGCCGGAACAGGGGCCCTGTGCGATACTGCGCCTGGTTGTGCGGCACGTGACACCTGCCGTGCGACCCGACGACGTCCTGTCCGGTCTCCGAGCTGTGGCCGACCTGGCGCCGCCGGTCCCCGCAGCGGTGACCAGGCTGGCGCAGGGGCTCTTCGACGAGGAGTCCGGCACGGTGACCGACCCGCTCGCGCCCGACCGCGAGGCAGTCCTGGCCGCTCCATCCATGGCCGCCGGGACGGCCCCTGCGACGGCGCCGGAAGGTCCCGCCGCGTAAGGACGGTCGTCGGAGCGCAGCCCGTGCACTCGGGAGCCACCTGGGGCGGGTCGCGCTGAGACACAGAAGACTTTCGCCAGGCCGTGCGTACATCGCGTACGGAACCGGCGAGCCAGACATCAGCTCCCGTGCGGCGCCCGCGCCCCGGACGGCGGCACCGCGGACATCACGCGGGCCGCAGCCGGACCGGATTCAGGCGCGGCGCCCGGGAGCGCGACGGGAGAACCGCCCGCATGCTCGAGCCGAACGGACCCGGCACCGCCGGGGACACCAACGAAGAACACAACAACAACAGCCCCAGCGACACGCTGCCGCCGCGCCGTAGGCGCCGCGCCGCGTCGCGCCCCGCGGGACCGCCGACCGGTGCCGTGGAGGCAGCGGACGCCGATGTCGCGGCCGAGGCCGCAGAGCCGGAGCCGGTGACAGCCGAGGCAGGCGAGTCCGTGGTGGGGGCTGCCGCTGAGGAGGAGGCGCCTGCGCCGCGTGCGCGTCGTCGTGCCACTCGCAAGGCGACGGCGCCTGCCGGTGCGCCTCAGGCCGCGGAGGTCGAGGCCGGCGAGACTGTGGCCGCCCAGCCGGAGGTTGTGGAGGCTGCCGCTGAGGAGGAGGCGCCTGCGCCGCGTGCGCGTCGTCGTGCCACTCGCAAGGCCACCGCGCCCGCCGGTGCGCCCCAGGCCGCCCCGTCCGACGAGGACGAGAGCGCCACCGAGGCGGGCGAGTCGCTGCCCGAGAGCGCGGTCGCCCAGATCGCCGCCGAGCCCGAGGGCGCCACCGCCGAGAAGGCCGCCGGCCGGGGCCGTACCCGCCGCCGTGCCGCGTCCGCCGAGTTCACCGCCGGGCGGCAGGAGACGCAGGCCCGTGCCGAGCAGGCCGAGCCGCCCGCGCGTGGCCGCCGCGCCGCACGGCCGGCCGTGCCCACCTTCCAGGCCCCCGTCTTCACCGAGCCCATGTTCCAGACCCCGGAGACGGCCGCGGCCGCGGCTGCTGCCGCGCAGCGCCCTGAGCCGGAGATCGACGAGGACGAGCACGAGGCCGTCGCCGAGGCGCCCGCCGAGCCGGCCGGCCGCCGTCGCAGGCGCCGCCGTGGCGAGCCGGCCGAGGCCGTCGAGGCGCAGCCCGTGGCCGCCGAGGAGGAGGCCGCGGAAGAGGCCGAGCCCGAGCAGGCCGAGGGTGCCGAGGGCGAGGCGGAGGAGTACGAGGACCGGCCGTCGCGCCGTCGCCGCCGGGGTGGCCGTCGCCGTCGCCGCGGAGAGGCCGCCGACACCGACGAGTCCGCAGAGGAAGCCGAGGACGAGGGCGAGGACGAGGGCGAGGAGGAAGGCGAGGACGAGGCCGGAACCGAGACCCCCGCGGCTGCCGGTACGAGCAGCAGCCGTCGTCGCCGTCGCCGTCGCCGTCGCAGCGGTGACACCACCGATGTCGTGGGCGAGGACGAGCCGGAGCGCACGGTCGTCAAGGTCCGTGAGCCGCGCGCGCCGCGCAAGAGCGACGAGCCGTCCGACGAGGTGCAGTCCATCAAGGGCTCGACCCGTCTGGAGGCGAAGAAGCAGCGCCGCCGCGAGGGCCGCGAGCAGGGCCGCCGCCGGGTGCCGATCATCACCGAGGCGGAGTTCCTGGCGCGCCGCGAGGCCGTCGAGCGGGTGATGGTCGTCCGCCAGCACGGCGAGCGCACCCAGATCGGTGTCCTCGAGGACGACGTGCTCGTCGAGCACTATGTCAACAAGGAGCAGGCCACCTCGTACGTCGGCAACGTCTACCTGGGCAAGGTGCAGAACGTCCTGCCGTCCATGGAGGCCGCCTTCGTCGACATCGGCAAGGGCCGCAACGCGGTGCTGTACGCCGGTGAGGTCAACTTCGAGGCGCTGGGCATGGCCAACGGCCCGCGTCGTATCGAGGCCGCCCTCAAGTCCGGCCAGTCGGTCCTCGTCCAGGTGACCAAGGACCCGATCGGCCACAAGGGCGCCCGGCTGACCAGCCAGGTGTCGCTGCCCGGCCGCTACTTGGTCTACGTGCCCGAGGGCTCTATGACCGGTATCAGCCGCAAGCTGCCCGACACGGAGCGCGCGCGGCTGAAGACCATCCTCAAGAAGATCGTCCCCGAGGACGCGGGCGTCATCGTGCGCACCGCCGCCGAAGGTGCGAGCGAGGACGAGCTGCGCCGTGACGTGGAGCGGCTGCAGGCGCAGTGGGAAGAGATCCAGAAGAAGTCGAAGATGCAGTCGACGAGCTCGCCGAGCCTGCTCTACGGCGAGCCGGACATGACCGTCCGAGTCGTCCGGGACATCTTCAACGAGGACTTCACCAAGGTCGTCGTCAGCGGTGACGAGGCGTGGGAGACCATCCACGGCTATGTCTCGCACGTTGCGCCCGACCTGGCCGACCGCCTGGAGCGGTGGACCAGCGAGGTCGACGTCTTCGCGGTCAACCGGATCGACGAGCAGCTGATGAAGGCGCTGGACCGCAAGGTCTGGCTGCCGAGCGGCGGTTCGCTGGTGATCGACAAGACCGAAGCCATGGTCGTGATCGACGTCAACACCGGCAAGTTCACCGGCCAGGGCGGCAACCTCGAGGAGACCGTCACCAGGAACAACCTGGAGGCGGCCGAGGAGATCGTGCGCCAGCTGCGGCTGCGTGACCTGGGCGGCATCGTCGTCGTCGACTTCATCGACATGGTGCTGGAGTCCAACCGGGACCTGGTCATGCGCCGGCTGCTGGAGTGCCTGGGCCGGGACCGTACGAAGCACCAGGTGGCCGAGGTGACCTCGCTGGGTCTGATCCAGATGACCCGTAAGCGGGTCGGTCAGGGCCTGCTGGAGTCGTTCTCCGAGACCTGCGTCCACTGCAACGGCCGCGGTGTGATCGTGCACATGGAGCAGCCGAGCGCCGTCGGTGGCGGTGGCAAGCGCTCCAAGAAGCGCGGACGCGGCGGTGCGGCCGGTGCTGAGCACGTCCACGAGTACGAGGTCGCGGCCGAGGAGACCGAGGCAGAGGTCGTGGCGGAGGCCGCCGCGCCCGTCGCGCTCCCCGAGCCCGCGTTCGCCCCGGACGAGGAGCTGTACAGCAGCGCCGCCGAGGCCGAGGCCGCTGCGACCCGGGGCCGCGGCCGTCGCCGTGCCACCCGCAAGGTGTCGGCCCCGGCCGGTGCGCCGCAGGTGACCGAGGTCGTCGAGCCGGTCGCGGAGCCGGTCACCGAGGCACCTGCCGAGCCCGAGCCCGAGCGCGCGGTCGTGTCCGAGGCCCCGGCTGAGGCCGAGCCCGCCCAGGAGGCGGCCCCCACGGGCCGTACCCGCCGGCGGGCCACCCGCAGGGCGTCGGCTCCGGCCGGCTCCCCGGCGTCGTCCGAGCCGGTGCCGGCGGAGACGACGATCAAGGCTCCCGAGCCCGAGGCACTGCCCGAGCCCGAAGTGGTGGAGGCGGCTGCCGCCCTCGCCGCGCAGGAGGCTCCGGTCGTGGCCCCGCCGCGCGCGCGCCGCCGGGTGACCCGTAAGGTCACCGCCCCCGCGGGCTCGCCCTCGGGTGCCGAGGACGCCGCTGTCGTCGTGGTCGCGCCGGCCGGGACCAAGGCGGAGGAGCACGCGGCCGAGCAGGTCACGGGCGACGAGGCCGAGGCCGGCGCTCCGGCCAAGAAGGCGGCCCGCAAGACCGCCAAGAAGGCCACCGCGAAGAAGGCAGCGGTCAAGAAGACGGCTGCCAAGAAGACGACGACGGCGAAGAAGACGGCCGCGAAGAAGGTCGCGAAGAAGACCGTGGCCGCCGAGCAGACGTCGCTTCCGGAAGTCTCCGCGGACGCCTCGTAGGCACGACGCTCAACGGCTTGTGGGCCCTTCCCGTCAGGGAGGGGCCCACGGCCGTTCTCCGGCCCCCCCAGTGCCCGCGGACGTGCAGGGGAGGTCCGCGGACACCATGGAGGCGACGGCCCCGGGAGGACCCGGTTTGACCCCCGGGACGGCGGTCCGTAACCTAGTCCCTCGGCGTGTTTCCTTATGCGCCCACCCCTGAGCAACTCCCTCCCGGTCCGCCGGGAGAGGCCGCTCGTCCATTCGGATCATCCGGGCCCGGCCCGTGTGAGCGGCTGGCATCAGGGGATTCGTTCCGAGCGAGAGAGAGATCCGCGTGTACGCCATCGTGCGCAGCGGTGGTCGCCAGCACAAGGTTGCTGTCGGCGACATCGTTGAGGTTGACAAGATTTCCACTGCCCAGGTTGGCGACACGGTCGAGCTCTCGACCCTGCTCGTTGTCGACGGCGACGCCGTGACCAGCGACCCGTGGGTGCTGGCCGGTATCAAGGTCACGGCCGAGGTCGTGGACCACCACAAGGGCGCGAAGATCGACATCCTTCGCTACAAGAACAAGACCGGCTACCGCCGTCGCCAGGGTCACCGCCAGCAGTACACGGCGATCAAGGTCACCGGCATCCCCACGGCTGCGAAGTAAGGGACTGAGGAGAGATGGCACACAAGAAGGGCGCATCGTCCACCCGGAACGGTCGCGACTCCAACGCTCAGCGGCTCGGCGTGAAGCGCTTCGGCGGTCAGGTCGTGAACGCCGGTGAGATCCTGGTCCGCCAGCGTGGCACCCACTTCCACCCGGGCGCGGGCGTCGGTCGCGGCAGCGACGACACGCTGTTCGCCCTGCAGGCCGGTGCGGTCGAGTTCGGCACCCACCGTGGCCGCAAGGTCGTGAACATCGTTCCGGTCGCCTGATCGGTTCACTTCGAGGGGCGGACCTCACTTCCCGAGAGGGAAGCAGGTCCGCCTTTCGTGTGTTGACAGTTAGACATTTCCCTACGTACGTCACCAACTGGAGGCATTTCCATGACCACCTTCGTGGACCGCGTCGAGCTCCATGCCGCCGCGGGTAACGGAGGCCACGGCTGCGCCTCCGTTCACCGGGAGAAGTTCAAGCCGCTCGGCGGGCCCGACGGGGGCAACGGCGGGCGCGGCGGCGACGTGATCCTGGTCGTCGACCAGTCGGTGACGACGCTGCTCGACTACCACCACAGCCCGCACCGCAAGGCCACCAACGGCAAGCCCGGTGAGGGCGGCAAC
The DNA here is from genome assembly GCF_040613775.1 of Streptomyces sp. NPDC006208. Classification (NCBI taxonomy): domain Bacteria; kingdom Bacillati; phylum Actinomycetota; class Actinomycetes; order Kitasatosporales; family Streptomycetaceae; genus Streptomyces; species Streptomyces sp. NPDC006208. The sequence continues at coordinate 25,037 of NZ_JBEXSW010000032.1, forward strand.
CGCTCCGGCAAGGACGGCCAGGACCTGGTCCTGCCGGTCCCCGACGGCACCGTCGTCCTCGACAAGCAGGGCAATGTGCTCGCCGACCTGGTCGGCCAGGGCACCACGTACATCGCCGCCGAGGGCGGCCGCGGAGGCCTCGGCAACGCCGCGCTGGCCTCCGCCCGCCGCAAGGCCCCCGGCTTCGCCCTGCTGGGCGAGCCCGGCCGGTCGGGTGATGTGGTCCTGGAGCTCAAGACCGTCGCCGACGTCGCGCTGGTGGGCTACCCGAGCGCGGGCAAGTCCTCGCTGATCTCCGTCCTGTCGGCGGCCAAGCCCAAGATCGCGGACTACCCGTTCACCACGCTGGTCCCGAACCTGGGCGTCGTGACGGCCGGGTCGACCGTCTACACCATCGCGGACGTGCCGGGTCTGATCCCGGGCGCCAGCCAGGGCCGTGGCCTGGGTCTGGAGTTCCTGCGCCATGTCGAGCGCTGCTCGGTCCTGGTGCACGTCCTGGACACCGCGACGCTCGAGTCCGACCGTGACCCGGCCTCCGACCTCGATGTCATCGAGGAGGAGCTGCGGCAGTACGGCGGCCTCGACGACCGCCCGCGGATCGTGGTCCTGAACAAGGTCGACATTCCCGACGGCCAGGACCTCGCCGACATGATCCGCCCGGAGCTGGAGCAGCGGGGCTACCGCGTCTTCGAGGTCTCCGCGGTGGCTCACAAGGGCCTCAAGGAGCTGTCCTACGCGCTGGCCGAGATCGTCGCCGAGGCGCGGGCCGCCAAGCCGGTGGAGGAGGCGACCCGTATCGTCATCCGCCCCAAGGCGGTCGACGACGCGGGCTTCACGGTCACGCTGGAGGAGGACGGCCTCTTCCGGGTGCGCGGCGAGAAGCCGGAGCGCTGGGTGCGCCAGACGGACTTCAACAACGACGAGGCCGTTGGCTATCTGGCGGACCGCCTCAACCGTCTCGGTGTCGAGGAAGAGCTGATGAAGGCCGGCGCCCGGTCGGGCGACGGCGTGGCCATCGGCCCCGAGGACAACGCGGTCGTCTTCGACTGGGAGCCGACGGTGACGGCGGGCGCGGAGATGCTCGGCCGCCGCGGTGAGGACCACCGCTTCGAGGCCCCGCGTCCGGCGGCGCAGCGTCGCCGGGACCGTGACGCGGAGCGGGACGAGGCGATGAAGGAGTTCAAGGGCTTCGAGCCCTTCTAGGCCCGGACAGGACCTGGTCCCCCTGAACCTCCGTCGACGCTGAGCGGAGTCCGGCGCAGCCACCCTGAGCACGTGAGCCCACCTCGGGCCGAGCGGTGCGAGGGTGGCTGCGCCGTTTTCGCAGGTGGGCGGCGGCTTGCGGGGGAGCCGGTGCAAGGTCGTGAGGCGCCCCGCGCCGGGCGGGGCCGGTGCGGGGCGCCTCAGGCCCGCTCCCAACGGCGGCGGCGCCGCACATGCGCCTCTGTGTGCCCGGGTCACACGCTTCCCGTCGTGTGGAGAGCCAACCGTTCACACCTTCCGGCCGTCTCATCCGGGTGAAGGCGGGAGAACTGCCCAACCGGTCCGGCAATCCGCGACAAGGCGGACAAGTTGGTACATGTCGTAATATTCCGGCTGGGGTGCCCTCGCCAGGACAAGCGTCGCCGAGCCTGCGAGCCGAAACGTGACCGCCCGTTGGTTCCTGAGCAGAATTGAGCGGAGCACCGATGAAGATCTCCTTCCTCATTCACACCGTTTACGGCATAGGCGGAACCATCCGCACGACGCTGAATCTGGCTGGGGAGCTGGCCAACCGCCACGAGGTCGAGATCGTCTCCGTCTTCCAGCACCGTGACACCGCCGCCTTCGCGATCGATCCCCGCATCACTGTCGTGCCGCTCGCCGACACCCGCCCCGACAGCCCCGGCAACGACCTGGGGAATCCTCTCTTCTCCCAGCCGTCCAAGGCCTTCCCGCACGCCGAGGCCCGCTACAAGGAGTACAACCAGCTCGTCGACGAGCGGGTACGTGCCCACTACGCCGACTCCGACGCGGACATCGTCATCGGAACCCGCCCAGGACTCGTCGCCTATGTCGCCCAGTTCGCCCCGCCCGGCGCCGTACGGGTCGGCCAGGAGCACATGACGCACAACCACCACAAGGGGGCGCTGCGCGAGGAGATGTACGAGCACCTCGACGCCATCGACGCCTTTGTGACGGTCTCCGAGGGCGACGCGGCGGTCTGGCGGGACAAGCTGCCGCTGCCCACCACCCGGGTGCTGTCCATACCCAACAGCGTTCCCGAGCCGGCCGTCGCGCCTTCGGACGGCACCGGCCGGACCATCGTCGCGGCCGGCCGGCTCTCGGCCGAGAAGCAGTACCACGTGCTGCTCGACGCCTTCGCCAAGGTCGCAGCCGTCCGCCCCGACTGGGTGCTGCGGATCTACGGCTCCGGTGACCAGCGGGAACGGCTCCGCGCCCGCATCGACGAACTGGCGCTCTACAACCAGGTCCACCTCATGGGCGCCCACTCGCCGATCGAACCCGAATGGGCCAAGGGGGCCATCGCGGTTTCCACTTCGCGCCACGAGTCCTTCGGTATGACGCTGGTGGAGGCCATGCGCTGCGGCGTACCGATGGTCAGCACCGACTGCGACTACGGCCCGCGCGAGATCATCCAGGACGGTGTCGACGGGCTGCTCGTCCCGGTGGGTGACGTCACCGCGATCGCCCAGGGCCTGCTGCGGCTGATCGACGACGAGGGGCTGCGCCGCGGGATGGCGAAGGCCGCTGCCGACAACGCGCGCCGCTTCGATCCGGGTGTGGTCACCAAGCAGTACGAGGCGCTGTTCGCGGAGCTGGTCGAGGACGCGTCCCGGCGCGAGACGGGCCCGGGGATCGCTCCGGTCGCCGATGTCGTGGTCGCGGGCGACGGCGAGGTGACCGTCACGCTGGCGACCCCGCTCCCCGAGGGCCTGGAACAGGGCGCAACGCTCGTGTGCACCCGTACCGGTGTCCAGTCGGACGTCCGCACCTTCGACTTCGACGGGGGCGGCGCGGCACGGATCCCGGCCGGTGAGGTCTTCCCCGAGGGCCAGTGGAACCTCTTCGTCGAGATGGCCACGACCAAGGTCAGGGGGCGCGTCACCGCCCGCGTCATCGACCAGCGGGGGGCGATGCACGCCGCGCAGAGACCCGCGGGGGGCGGGCCCGTCCACAACCTCGTGCCGTACGAGGACAAGGCGAAGGGCAGCGCCCTGATGCTGCGTGCCTGGTCCCGGCCCGTGCATGCGGAGGCCGACGACGTCCGGCTGGACGGTATGCGGATCACCCTGACGGGCAGTCTGTACGGCGCGGCGACCGTGTCCGACGCCCCGGCGCTGCTGCTGCGCCGTCGCGGGAAGCCCGCGGGCGAACTGTCCTTCGCCGGAGAAAAGGAGGGGGAGCACGGCTTCCGGTTCACCTTCACCCCGGCCGAAGCCGTCGCCGCGCAGCTGACCGCGCACGACGTGTGGGACCTGCTCGTCCGCTACGCACCGAACAGCGAGCCGGTCAAGATCGGCAAGGTGCTGGACGACGTCGTGATGAAGAAGGACATCTACTCCTACCCTCGTATCGTCCGGCCCAAGCGGCGCACCGGCAGCCTGGTGCGCGCCATGGTCAAGCGGGCGCTGCGCAAGCGGCAGCCCCAGGTCAGGGTCAGGGTCTACTACACGGTGTCCAATGATCTCGCGCTCAATGTGGTGGACCTGTAACCCGCCGCTATCCCGCTCATGGGTGGTTCATGCCACTCATGTGTGTGGCGTCCGTCACTCCTCCAGGGCGGTGCCGCGTGGCCAAGTGCCCAGATCACCGGGTGAACAGAAGGTATCTCCGATCCGTGGGGTGGGCGACACCCGCCTTGCGGGACGGTAACGCAGGGTGCAACCATCAGTTTTGTTCCCCAGCCCTCGCAAGGTAGGTCGTCTGTGTCTGTGCAGCACATAGCCAAACCCCGAACCACAGCAGTCGTGCTCGCCGGTGGCACCGGCCAGCGCGTGGGTCTGTCCATCCCCAAGCAGCTGCTGAAGATCGCAGGCAAGGCCGTCATCGAGCACACACTGTCGATCTTCCAGCAGGCGGACTCCATCGACGACGTCATCGTGCTGATGGCGCCCGGCTTCGTGCCCGACGTCGAGAAGATCATCGCCAAGGCGGGTCTGACGAAGGTCACCAGGGTCATCGAGGGCGGCGCGACCCGCAACGAGACGACCGAGCGTGCCATCAAGGCCCTCGGCGAGGGCCTTGCCGAGGGCGAGGACCGCAACGTCCTGTTCCACGACGCCGTGCGCCCGCTGATCTCCGAGCGGGTGATCCGGGACTGCGTGGACGCCCTGGACCGCTACCAGGCCGTCGATGTCGCCATCCCGTCCGCGGACACGATCATCGTGACCCGCACCCACGGCGAGGACGGCGAGTTCATCACCGACGTCCCGGACCGCTCCAGGCTGCGCCGTGGCCAGACCCCGCAGGCCTTCAAGCTCTCCACCATCCGCAGGGCGTACGAGGTCGCGGCCGGCGACCCGAACTTCCAGGCCACCGACGACTGCTCCGTCGTGCTGAAGTACCTGCCGGACGTCCCGATCTACGTCGTCGCGGGCGACGAGTACAACATGAAGGTCACCCAGCCGGTCGACGTCTTCATCGCGGACAAGCTCTTCCAGCTCGCCTCGACCGCCGCCCCGGCCCAGGCCGACGAAGCCGCCTACCGCGAGCTGCTGGCCGGCAAGACCCTGGTCGTCTTCGGCGGTTCGTACGGCATCGGCGCGGACATCGCCTCGCTCGCCGAGTCCTACGGAGCCAAGGTCTACGCGCTGGGCCGCTCCACCACCGGCACCCATGTGGAGAACCCGGAGCACGTCGACGACGCGCTGTCCAAGGCGTACGCCGAGACCGGCCGTATCGACTACGTGATCAACACCGCGGGCGTGCTGCGCATCGGCAAGCTGGCCGAGACGGACAACACGACCATCCAGGAAGCGCTGAACGTCAACTACCTGGCTCCGGTGCAGATCGCGCGGGCCTCGCACAAGTACCTGGCGGAGACCAAGGGCCAGCTGCTGCTCTACACCTCCAGCAGCTACACCCGCGGCCGCGCCGAGTACAGCCTCTACTCCTCCACCAAGGCCGCCATGGTGAACCTCACCCAGGCTCTGTCGGACGAGTGGGCGGGCGACGGCATCCGGGTGAACTGTGTGAACCCCGAGCGCACCGCCACGCCGATGCGCACCAAGGCGTTCGGCACCGAGCCCGCCGGTACGCTGCTCTCGTCCGAGGCCGTGGCCCGTACCTCGCTGGACGTGCTGTTGTCCGAGCTGACCGGCCATGTCATCGACGTACGGCAGCAGGACCCGACCCGGGGCGCTTCCGAGGCATCGGGCTTCGAGCAGGCCCTCGCCGCTGTGCTGGACCGTCAAGAAGATGTGTAATACTTATTGACATTCATATTCGGGCCTCTGTAGTCGCCGTTACACAGCGCGCACTGCGGGGGCCCGAATCCGTGGAGGTCCTCCTTCACACGTCCTTCGCAAGGCACATATTCGGTACCCCTGGAGCAGGTTCTTCGTGATTTCCAAGGCCATTCGCATGGCACGCGTGGGCAGCGGATCCGAGCTGGCCGCGGCGCTGCTCCTGATGCTCGGATTCCCGTGCGTCATGCTCGCCGCGATAATCCCCAACCTCTGGTTCTTCGGGGCAGCGGTTGCGGTGACCTATCTGTCGGACCGCTTTCTGCACCAGCGCTCCAGCTATCTGATCAATCGGCTCGCCAAGGTGCGGGCCGGCCTGTCGATCCGTTTTCTGGTGCGCCAGCTGCTGCTCATCCTGCTGATGGCACGCATGGGTCTCGCGGACGACATGGTCTTCTACGTGACGGTCGCCTGCCTGCTCGGCTTCTACGGGCTCCAGGCGCCGCACGGTGCGATGGTCACCCTGCTGCGCCTGCGCCGCAGGCTGCCGGTCGTCACCCGCAACATCGACCTGAAGAAGTACGTGCGCATCCCCGACGCGCCGCCCAAGGGCCTGCTGGACCGCTCCGCGGAGAAGATGCTGCACCTGGACGTCTTCGCAGTCGTGGGCGTGATCCTCGCCATCGGGCTGAAGCAGAACATCTTCGCCTACGCCGGTCTCGCGCTGACCTCGGTGCTCGCTCTCGGCTACGTGGCCGCGCTGCTGCCCTATCTGCGGCCGAGCCGCCTCGTACCGCCCGCGGAGAAGGTGCTGAAGGGCATCGACACCTGGCTCGGCGAGTACAAGCCGACGGTGATGCTGTACTTCTCCGGCTCCAGGGACTCGGCGTACCAGGTCAACATGTGGCTCGAGACGATGGCCAAGGTCGAGGGCCGGCCGGTGATCCTGCTGCGTGAGCGCAACATCGTGCCGCAGCTCGCCTCCACCTCCGTGCCCGTGCTGTGCGTGCCCGGCGGGGTGCACCTGATGAATCTGGACCTGTCGTCCGTGCGGGTCGCGCTGTACGCGGCCAACGTCGGCAAGAACATCCACCTGCTGCGGGTACCGACCATGAAGCATGTCTTCATCGGCCACGGCGACAGCGACAAGCTCGCCAGCGTCAACCCGTTCAGCAAGGCGTACGACGAGGTGTGGACCGCCGGCCGCGCAGGACGTGACCGGTACGCCCTCGCCGACGTCGGTGTGCGCAGCGAGGACATCGTCGAGGTGGGCCGTCCCCAGCTGGCCCCGATCAACACCTGGACCGGCGCACCCGCGAACCCGGTCCCGACCGTGCTCTACGCCCCCACGTGGGAGGGCTGGGACGACAACCCCGGCAACACCTCCCTGCTGCTGGCCGGTGAGAACATCGTCAAGCGGCTGCTGAACGCGCAGAAGCCGGTCCGGCTGATCTACAAGCCGCACCCGTTCACCGGCACCCGCAGCCCCAAGGCCAAGGCCGTGCACCTGCGCGTCACCGCGCTGGTCGAGCAGGCCGCCGCGGCCCGGGCCGCCGACCCGCGCTGGGCCGAGGAGTCCGCGTCCCATGCGGCCGGACAGGCCGAGGCCCGTGCCGAACTGCAGCGCATCGAGGCACGCCTCGCCGAGCTCGCGGGCACCTCGCGCGTCGGCGGGGACGAGGCCGAGCTGTCGCGCGAGTCGGTGGCCGACCCGGCGCGCGAGGCGGAGACCGCGCAGCTCAAGGACGACTGGAACGCCGCGTACTGGCGCTCCTTCGGCTGGTGGGAGCACAAGGTCATCACCGGTCCCGAGCCGCGGCTGTACGACTGCTTCAACGAGTCGGACGGCATGGTCTCGGACATCTCCAGCGTGGTGTCGGACTTCATCGCGAGCGGCAAGCCGTACGCGGTCACCGACTCCGCGGGTCTGGGCGAGGCGGAGTTCAAGCGCCAGAACACCGCCGTTCGCGCCGCGGTGATCCTCTCCAACAGCGCTGCCGAGCTCGACGAGCTGCTGGAAGCCGTCGCCGACCGGGCCGCCGACACGCGGGCAGAGGCGCGGCACGAGCTCAAGGAGTACCTGCTCGGCCCGGACGAGCCGACCTCCATGGAGCAGTTCAGTGCGGCTGTGCAGACGCTGGCGGCCAAGGCCGAGGCGCGCAACGCGGGGGTGGCGCAGCGCCTCGCGGAGGCGGAGGCGGAGCCGACGCCCGGGTTCGACGACACTCCCGTGGGCGGCTGAGAGACCCGCATCACATCGCACATCACAGCAGCGGCCTGGCGGCGTCCCTGAAGGGCGCCGCCAGGCCGTTTCATGTCCCATTGGGGTATGTGCGCCGATTACCCCGAATGCTCGGAGGGCCGAACAAGGCAACCTTTGTTCATGTCACGTTGTCTTGTATGTCGATGAATGACAATCCTGCGCCTGACGTCACGGTAGTGGTCGGGGCCTATGAGGCCATGCCCTACCTGGTCCGTTGCCTGGAATCGGTGGAGTCGCAGACCCTCGGGGCCGACCGCATCGAGATCGTCGCGGTCGACGACGGGTCGACCGACGGCACGGGTGAGTACCTGGAGGAGTTCGCCGCCAGGTCCAAGGTCCCGACCACGGTCGTCCACCAGCCCAACTCCGGCGGCCCCAGCGGGCCGCGCAACCTCGGCCTGAGCCGTGCCCGCGGCCGCTATGTCTTCTTCCTGGACGCGGACGACTACTTCGGTGACGAAGCGCTGGAGCGGATGGTCGCCATGGCCGACCGCGCCGGTACGGACGTGGTGCTCGGCAGGATGGCCGGCGTCGGCCGCGGTGTGCCCGGATCCATGTTCACCCGCACCCTCGAACACGCCGATGTGCACACCTCCCGGGTCATCTACGCGCTCAGCGCCCAGAAGCTGTTCCGGCGCGCGACGCTGACGCGGCTCGGCCTGCGATTCGACGAGACACTCGCGACCGGTGAGGACGCGTTGTTCACCATGGAGGCGTATCTCGCAGGCGGCGGCGTGTCCGTGGTGGCCGACTACGACTGCTACTACCTCGTCGGCCGTGAGGACGGCAAACACGCGACCAGCAGGGGCAGTTACCCCGAGCGCTTCGAGGCGCTGCACGCCCTGATGCGGCTGATCGCCCGCCTCGAGCCGCCGGGGCCCAAGCGGGATCTGCTGATGGTCAGGCCGTTCACGGTCGGTCTGCTCCAGCAGTTCGGTCCCGCCGTGCTGCGGCGTCCCGAGCGCGAACAGCTGCACAGGATGGAGCTGGCCGCGCCGATGACCCGGGCGTACTGGACCAAGGGCGTGGCCGACCGGATCAAGGTCGGCGAACGGCTCGTCCTCACCTGCGTCGCCATGGGCCGGCTCGACCTGCTCAAGGACCATCTGGATTTCACCCGGGCCGAGCGGATCCCGGAGGTGATCCACCGTGGCCGCTCCGGCCGCCCGTACCTGTCCTTTCCGCACTTCCGGGACGCAGGGGCGGGCATTCCCGACTCGGTCTACGCCGTGACGGTGCCGGACTGGTCCGGCAGCCGGCGCGTGCTGCCGGCGGGGCGCCTGTCACTCGCACGGGCGGTGCGCGGGATCCGGCGCCGCGCACGGCGGTTGAGAACCGGGCGGTAGATCGGGGCGGAATACACCGATTGCGTAAGGATGCGCGAACGGTGGGTAAAGTCGAATCGGCTGATCGATATCAGCCGGGGGAACACAATCGATTCGAGGACGGGCATCGTGAAGGCACTCGTACTCTCCGGAGGGGCGGGCACTCGCCTGCGTCCCATCACGCACACTTCGGCCAAGCAACTGGTTCCTGTGGCGAACAAGCCAGTGCTGTTCTACGGCCTGGAAGCGATCGCGGACGCCGGGATCACCGAAGTCGGCGTGATCGTCGGAGACACGGCGGAGGAGATCCAGGAGGCGGTCGGCGACGGATCCCGATTCGGGGTGAAGGTCACCTACATTCCACAGGAGAAGCCACTCGGGCTCGCCCATGCCGTGATCATCGCAAGAGAGTTCCTCGGTGAGGACGACTTCGTGATGTATCTCGGCGACAACTTCATCGTCGGCGGGATCACGGGCCTCGTCGACGCGTTCCGCACCGAACGTCCCGATGCGCAGATCCTGCTCACCAAGGTCCCCAACCCGACCTCCTTCGGCGTCGCGGAACTCGACGGCGAGGGCCGTGTCGTGGGCCTCGAGGAGAAGCCCGAGAACCCCAAGAGCGATCTCGCGCTCGTCGGCGTCTATCTCTTCACACCTGCCGTGCACGAGGCCGTGCGCGCCATCCAGCCGTCCTGGCGCGGGGAGTTGGAGATCACCCACGCCATCCAGTGGCTTATCGACCAGCAGCGCGACGTGCGTTCCACGACCATCTCCGGCTACTGGAAGGACACCGGCAACGTCACCGACATGCTGGAGGTCAACCGGTCGGTGCTGGAGAGCGTCGAGGCCGTGAACGAGGGCACGGTCGACGAGAGCAGCGAGATCATCGGCCGCGTTCGTATCGAGGCGGGAGCCGAGATCAGCAGGAGCCGCATCATCGGTCCGGCCGTCATCGGCGCCGGCACCGTCATCAGCGACGCCTACGTCGGCCCGTTCACCTCCGTCTCCGAGGGGTGCCGGATCGAGGACAGCGAGATCGAGTACTCGATCGTGCTGCGCGGCTCGTCCATCACCGGTGTACGCCGGGTGGAGGCCTCACTCATCGGCCGCGACGTCGAGGTCACCCCCGCCCCACGCAACCCGTCCGCCCACCGACTCGTGCTCGGCGATCACAGCAAGGTGCAGATCTCTTCATGACCACCAAGATCCTGGTGACCGGCGGCGCCGGCTTCATCGGCTCCCACTACGTCCGCACGGTGCTCGGCCCCGGCGGCCCGGGCGACGTGGCCGTCACCGTGCTGGACAAGCTCACCTACGCGGGCAACGAGGCCAACCTCGACGAGGTCCGTGACCACCCCGGATTCGCCTTCGTCAAGGGCGACATCTGCGACCCGGAGCTCGTCGGCCGGCTCATGGGTGAGCACGACCAGGTCGTGCACTTCGCCGCCGAGTCGCACGTGGACCGGTCCATCGACGGCGGCGCCGAATTCGTGCGGACGAACGTGGTGGGCACCCATACCCTGATCGACGCGGCCCACCGCGCCGGCATCACGACATTCGTCCACATCTCCACCGACGAGGTCTACGGCTCCATCGACGAGGGCTCCTGGCCCGAGACGCACCCGCTCCAGCCCAACTCCCCCTACTCCGCGGCCAAGGCCTCCAGCGACCTGATCGCGCTGTCCTACCACCGCACCCACGGCCTGGACGTGCGCGTGACCCGCTGCTCCAACAACTACGGGCATCACCACTTCCCGGAGAAGGTCATCCCGCTGTTCATCACCAACCTGCTGGACGGCCACAAGGTCCCGCTGTACGGCGACGGCGGGAATGTGCGTGACTGGCTGCACATCGACGACCACGTCCAGGGCATCGAGCTGGTGCGCACCCGGGGCCGGGCGGGCGAGGTCTACAACATCGGCGGCGGCACCGAGCTGTCCAACAAGGAGCTCACCGCGCTGCTGCTCGAGGCGTGCGGGGCCGACTGGGACACCAGCGTCGAGTACGTGACCGACCGCAAGGGCCACGACCGCCGCTACTCGGTCGACTGCGCCAAGATCCGCGAGGAGCTCGGCTACGCGCCGCGCAAGGACTTCGCGACCGGTCTCGCGGAAACCGTGCAGTGGTACCGCGACAACCGTGCCTGGTGGGAGCCGCTCAAGGAGCGTGCGGCGCTGTGAGCGGCTGGCTCGTCACGGGGGGCCGGGGCATGCTGGCCCAGGACGTTCTCGCCAGGCTGGCGGCGGACGGCACCGCGGCCGTCCCCCTCGCCCACGCGGACCTCGACATCACCGACCCGGAAGCGGTTCGTGCCGCACTCGACGAACACCGGCCGGCAGTGATCGTCAACTGCGCCGGCTGGACGGACGTCGACGGTGCGGAGGAACGGGAGGATGCCGCGCTCGCCGTCAACGGCACGGGTCCGCGGGTGCTCGCCGAGGCGTCCAAGGAGACCGGCACCGTCCTGCTCCATGTCTCCACCGACTACGTGTTCGCCGGCGACGCGGCCGCGCCGTACGCGGAGGACGCACCGACCGGACCACGCGGCGCCTACGGACGCACCAAGCTGGCGGGGGAGCGGGCGGTGCGCGAGATCCTGCCCGAGACCGGCCAGGTGGTCCGTACGGCCTGGCTGTACGGCGCGGGCGGGCCGAACTTCGTGCGCACGATGATCAGGCTCGAGGCGGTCAAGGACACCCTGGACGTGGTGGACGACCAGCGTGGCCAGCCGACCTGGACCGTGGACCTGGCCGACCGGCTGGTGCGGCTGGGGCAGGGGACGCTCGCGGGCACGGTGACCGGCGGCGTCCGCCACGGCACGAGCAGTGGCGACACCACCTGGTTCGGATTCACGCGGGAGATCTTCCGGCTGCTGGGCGCCGACCCGGAGCGGGTGCGTCCGACGACCAGCGAGGCCTTCGTCAGGCCCGCGCCCCGGCCGGCGTACAGCGTGCTCGGCCACGAGGGGTGGCAGGGGACGCGCATCGAACCGATCCGCGCCTGGCGTGCCGCGCTCGCAGAAGCGTTCCCGGAACTGGTCGAAGCGGAGCGCGGAAAGGCCGACAGAATGGGTGCTACTGGCCAGTAGATGTTTACGTTCGGGTGCCGTACACGCTAACTTCGCTGGGAATCAATGAATTTGATTCCCAGCGAAGGGCTCCATCGGTGGACCGCCACGGCTTCCTGCGTCAACTGCACCGCATCTACAAACCCCGCAACTATCTCGAGATCGGGGTCAACGACGGGCGCAGCCTGGCGCTTTCCCGGGTTCCCTCCGTCGCGATCGATCCGGCGTTCCGGGTCGTGACGAGCATCAGCTGCGATGTGCACCTCGTAAGGGCGACCAGCGACGACTTCTTCGCCCGCAAGGACCCGCTCGTGCATCTGCGCAACGGCCGCAATCCGTTTCGCGCGCTCGCCCGCAAGGATCCGATGAACCTTCTGGGCGGCGAGCCGCAGCTGGAGCTGTCGTTCATCGACGGTATGCACCTGTTCGAATACGCGCTGCGCGACTTCATGAACGTCGAGCGGCATTCGCGCTGGTCGAGCGTGATCGTGCTGGACGACATGCTGCCGCGGAGTGTCGACGAGGCCGCCCGCGACCGGCACACCAAGTTCTGGGCGGGTGACGTGTACAAGGTCGTCCAGGTGCTTCGCAAGTACCGGCCGGACCTGGTCGTCGTCGAGATCGACACCGCGCCGACCGGAGTGGTGGCCGTCTTCGGCGCCGACCCCGGGAACACCGTGCTCAAGAACGCGTACGACAAGATCATCGAGGAGTACGTCGTCCCCGACCCGCAGGACGTCCCGGACGAGGTACTGGTGCGCAAGCACGCGGTCCAGCCCGAGGCCCTGCTCGGCGCGGACTTCTGGCCGGGGCTGGTCCGCGCCCGCACACTGCGCCGCCCGCGCTCCGCCTTCGTACCTGTGCGCCGGAGCCTCGAGAAGCTCACGGGCTGAGCTTCCTGCTGAACGGAGAGAGCCCCCGAGGTCATGGATCTCGGGGGCTCTGCGGTGCCCGTGCCCGGGCGGCCGTCAGCCGCGGGCGCGCAGCTGCGCGTAGTACGCCTCGCACTCCTCGTACCGCGGCAGCAGCCCCTGCTCGGCGGCCTCGGCAAGCGTGGGCGCCGCGGCGTCCTTGTCCGAGAGCAGTGGTGTGATGCCCTCGGGCCACTCGATACCCAGCCCGGCGTCGAGAGGGTTGATGCCGTGCTCCCGCTCGGGGGAGTACCCCTCGGAGCACAGATAGACCACGGTCGCGTCGTCCGTCAGAGCCATGAAGGCGTGGCCGAGGCCTTCCGACAGATAGACGGCGTGGTGGTCCACGTCGTCGAGGCGGACGGCCTCCCACTGGCCGAACGTCGGGGAGCCGACGCGGATGTCGGCGATGACGTCGAGGACCGCACCGCGCACGCACTTGACGTATTTGGCCTGGCTCGGCGGCACATCGGCGAAGTGGATACCACGCAGCGTGCCCCGGCTGGAGACCGAGCAGTTGGCCTGCTCGAGCCGCAGCCGGTGTCCGGCCGCCTCGGCGAAGTCGGGTGCCCTGAACCACTCGTGGAAACTGCCCCGGCTGTCCGGGAAGATCTTCGGTTCGTGCACCCAGGCCCCGGCGATGGAGAGCTGCCGCATCTGTTCCCTTCCTTGCTGTCGACTCATGTCCCTTGATCACGCAGCCGCATGATCACGCACCCGCATTACATCAGCAGGTCAGCCGAGCACCCGGGCCGCGAGGCGGCGGGCCTTGCGACGCGCAGCGGGCGGCAGTCGGCGTACCAGCGGACCCGCCACGGCCCGTGCGGCACCGCGCAGTGCGGCCCGGCGTTGCTGCATCGTCAGCTGCCGCTGCAAGTGGGCGTCGGGCATGGGGAGGGTGTCGTCCAGCCGCAGCCGCCCGGCACGGTCCACGCTCACCCGGGACAACGGCAGGTCGGGTCCCTTCGGGCCGTCCAGCCGCACGGAGAGCTGCCAGGAGCCCGCCGGAGCCCCCGGCACCCGGGCCGGAACGGTGAGATGGACCCGGCCATGGACGGGGCGCACCGAGGCCGGGAAGGTGTGCACGGCGGACGGGCCGGCTGCTTCCGGCACCTCTGCGGCAGACGGAGCGCCGGAGAGGTCGGCCGACGCGGTCGGACCCGAAGGGGGCGGCAGCTCGCTCAGCACCAGCTCCGCATCGGCGGGCCCGGTGGCCCGGGTGGTGAAGACCTCCAGCCGCAGCTGCACCGGACGGCCGGGCATACGCAGCACGGGTCGGCGCCCGAGATAGGTGGCCATCTTCTTGGCGCGCCCTGCCACATCAAGGGTGAGATTGCTGTGCGGATCCGTGAAGTAAGGGATCACCGGGCGGGCCGGCGAGGAGAGCAGCGCGGGGAGGCACTGCTCGTCGACATGCGGTGCGCGGTCGGCGCCGAGCCGGACCTTCCGCAGGAGTCCGAGGCCCCACACGGACACCCAGGCGTCCCAGAAGCCGCGATCTAGGGCGGCCCGGCCTCCCCGGCCTGCCTCGGAGGAGAGCCGGCCGATGCCGCGCAGCACGATCTCGCAGCCGTCGTCGCCGTCCAGGTCCTCGACCTGTGCCTCGAGCGTGGCCGGGCAGTGCCATTCGACGGCCGTCTCACGGTTGCGCAGCGCGAGCTCCGCCTTGAAGGCTTTGATGTCGTCGGTGACGTCGAGGAGCTCGCCGTCGGGCAGCAGGTCTCCGGTGACGTCCGGGTGCAGATGGATCCGCCCGTCACGGCGCAGCAGCGTCAGCGGCCGCCGGTCGTCGCCGTGCACCAGGCGTGCCGCGATCGTGACCGCGATCCGGCCGTCGGGCTCCCAGGCGAGGTTGTCCAGCCGAACGGCGGCCTTGACCGAGGATGCGAAGCGGGCGAGTTCGAGCAGTCCCTCGGGATTGTCGTCGCGCAGCACGGTGGAACGCAGCCGCAGCATCGGGCCCAGCCCGTCGTGCACTGAGCTGTCCATGAAGTCCAGGGCGAGGGGCCGTACGGCGTCGGTCATCTCCCGGAGGTAGTCGGCTTCGTACTTCAGCACAGCCGGTTCGCTGAGCCGCGTGAGCATCTCCACGCGGTAGAACCGGCGCAGGATCCGGTCCCTGAGCGCGCCCGGCTCGGTGTTGGCGACGACGACCTCGAGGACCTCGCGGAGGTTCCCGTAGTAGCCGTCCGGGACGAGCTTGGCGGATCCGGCGTTGTTTCCGTCGTCGCGCTTCGAGTAGTGGTAGCAGGTGTACGACCCCAGGATCGAGACGACCTCGGCGGGGAAGTACGCCTTCATCATGTACAGCTGGTCCTCGAGGCGGCGCTTTCCCTCGGGGTAGGCGATGCCGTGCTCCCGCAGAAAGGCTGTCCGGAACATCTTGTGCGGTGTCAGGCTGTCGTACAGCGGTGCGGTGAGCAGGGTGCACTTTTCTCGGTCCTGGCGGAAGACGCCGTGCGGAACGCCGCGGAAGTTGCTGGCCACCTTGCCCATGACGATGTCGGAGCGATTGCGGTGGCCCATCTCGTAGAGCCGGCGCAGCGCGTCGGTGCTCAGGTGGTCGTCCTGGTCGAGGAACTGGACGTATTCGCCCTTGGCCTCTGCCACGCCGACGTTCCGCGGTTTGCCTGGCCAGCCGGAATTCGGGATGTGAATCACGCGGAAGTGCGGATACCGGGCGGCGAGCTTGTCGAGTCGTTCCGGGGTGTCGTCGGTGGATCCGTCATTGACGAAAAGTACTTCGAAATCTTCCGGTGGAAGCGTCTGGCTGACCAGCGAGTCAATACAGGGATCGAGGTACTTGCCCGGGTTGTAAACCGGAATGACGACACTCACTTTTACCGACACGACAGTGCCCCGTCTCTTGTGGAATCCCTGAGTCGCAGGTGGGGGCCGGAGGCAGGCCGCATACACGCGGGCCACCGCCCACTGGCACTCTATCGTTTGTCCGGAACTCCCCCTGCGCATTCGGAAATCGGTACCGGCCGCCCCCGTGCGTGCGGCCGGCTGTCCAGCGGGCGGAATAGGTGCGCGCGGCCGGCGCCGACTGACATAGATTCGGCCTTGTGACAGTGGCAAGACAGCAGGTGACCCAGGCTCGCAGGATCGTCGTCAAGGTCGGTTCGTCCTCCTTGACCACCGCAACCGGCGGGCTCGACGCCGATCGCGTGGACGCACTCGTCGACGTGCTCGCAAAAGTCCGCAGCGGCGGTGAGAAGGAGATGGTCCTGGTCTCGTCCGGCGCCATCGCCGCCGGACTCGCGCCACTCGGGCTGGCCCGCCGCCCCAAGGACCTGGCCCGGCAGCAGGCCGCCGCCAGCGTCGGCCAGGGCCTGCTCGTCGCCCGCTACACCGCCTCCTTCGCCCGCTACGGCGTACGCGTCGGCCAGGTACTGCTCACCAGCGACGACACCAGCCGCCGGGCCCACTACCGCAATGCCTACCGGACCCTGGACCAGCTCCTGACCATGGGCGCCGTCCCGGTCGTCAATGAGAACGACACCGTGGCCACGGACGAGATCCGCTTCGGCGACAACGACCGCCTTGCCGCGCTCGTCGCCCATCTCGTCCGCGCCGATCTGCTGGTCCTGCTCTCCGACGTCGACGGCCTCTACGACGGCGACCCGGCCAGACCCGGCACCTCCCTGATCGACGAGGTGCGCGGCCCGGACGACATCGCCCATGTACAGATCGGCAGCGCCGGCAAGGCCGGAGTCGGCACCGGAGGAATGGTCACCAAGGTCGAGGCGGCCCGGATCGCGGCCGCAGCCGGTGTCCCTGTGGTCCTCACCTCCGCCAGCCGCGCGGCCGACGCGCTCGCCGGCCGCGCCACTGGGACGTACTTCCACCGCACCGGGCGCCGCTCCGCCGACCGGCTGCTGTGGCTCGCCCATGCCTCCACCCCGCAGGGCTCGCTCACGCTCGACGACGGCGCGGTCCGGGCCGTGGTGCAGGGCAAGAAGTCGCTGCTGCCGGCCGGAATCGCCGCGGTCGAGGGCGAGTTCAGCGCCGGGGACCCGGTCGAGCTACGCGACTCGGCCGGCCGTCCTGTGGCACGCGGGCTCGTCAACTTCGACGCCAAGGAGATCCCGCAACTGCTCGGCCGCTCGACCCGCGAGCTGGCGAAGGAGCTGGGGCCGGCGTACGAACGGGAGGTCGTACACAGGGACGATCTGGTCGTCATCAAACCCTGAGGGGCCACCGAAACGGCGGAAAGTCCCGCCTTGCGGCAGAGACCTTTACCAAAACCGCCCCATGCGCCGCCGCGGGCTGGTCAACTTTGTTGCGGGGGAATTGCGGGGTAGGGCAACAACGCAGCAACAGGAGGCCGCCGGTGAGACGAGCGCGCCCTGGGGACGTGACCCGAGGGAACGGGGGACTGCCCCGCGCCCGCCGCGCCATGGGCGAGGAACGAGCCCTGACGAGCGTCGCAGCCGGCGCTGCGGCGGAGACCGACGCCCGTACGGACGCGCCCGAGGAACCGGGTACGGAGACGGGCGCCGAAGTCCGTGCGGAAGGCGTCCCCGCGCCGGAGCATCCCCGCGAGCGCCCGCTGTCCAAGCTGTGGCACATCACGCTCAGCGTCTCGGGCCCAGAAAGCCCGCTGAAGGAGGTCCGCCGCGGTCTGGAACAGCTCGCTCACGACCATCCCTTCCTGCTCACCAGCCGGTACGCCAACGACCATGCGGAGATCCGCTACTGGGAGGAAGCGCGCGACCTGCACGACGCGGCCGCCGTGGCACTGCGGCTGTGGGGCGAGCACCGGTCCACCGCCAAACTGCCGCCGTGGAAGATCGTCGGGCTCGAGGTCATCGACCGCGAGACCTACCACCAGCGCATCGCGGAGGGCTACGGTCCGCCGCCGGCGGCCCCGGTGGGCGTACACCCCTTCTGAGGCTTGTGTCTCGCGGTACGGGATGCGTTCCGGGTGCCCCCGCCGGGCGCATTACCCTGCGGGTATGACGTCGCTCTCTTCGGTCACGCCGTACGACAACATGTCCCCGGTCGCCCAGGCGGCCTATCGGGCCCGCGCCGCCGCCGCCGACCTCGCGCCACTGCCGCGCTCGGCCAAGGACGACGCACTGCTGGCGATCGCGGACGCGCTCGAGGTCCGTACCAGCGAGATCGTCGCCGCCAACGCCGAGGACATCGCGCGCGCCCGCGAGGCAGGGACCAGCGAGTCGATCATCGACCGGCTCACGCTGACCCCGGAGCGGGTGCGGGCGATCGCCGCCGATGTGCGGCACGTGGCGGCGCTGCCCGACCCGGTCGGCGAGGTGGTGCGCGGCTCGACGCTGCCCAACGGCATCGATCTGCGGCAGGTGCGCGTCCCGCTCGGCGTCGTCGGCATCATCTACGAGGCCCGCCCGAACGTGACCGTGGACGCCGCCGCGCTCTGCCTCAAGTCGGGCAACGCGGTGCTGCTGCGTGGCTCGTCCTCGGCGTACTCCTCCAACACGGCGCTGGTGCGCGTGCTGCGGGACGCGGTCGGAGGCTCCGGTCTGCCGGCCGACGCGGTGCAGCTCGTGCCGGGCGAGAGCCGGGACTCCGTACGGGAGCTGATGCGGGCCCGCGGCATGGTCGACGTGCTCATCCCGCGCGGCGGCGCCTCCCTGATCCGCACGGTCGTGGAGGAGTCCACCGTCCCGGTCATCGAGACCGGCACCGGCAACTGCCACGTCTATGTGGACGCCGAGACCGACATCGACATGGCCGTCGAGATCCTGATCAACTCCAAGGCGCAGCGCCCGAGCGTGTGCAACGCTGCCGAGACGCTCCTGGTGCACCGGGACATCGCCGCGGCCTTCCTGCCGCGCGCCCTGGACGCCCTCGCCGACGCCGGGGTGACCGTGCACGGCGACGAGCGGGTGATCGAGTACGCGGACGCCACCAAGGCCACCATCGTGGCCGCCACCGCCGAGGACTGGGAGACGGAGTACCTCTCCTACGACATCGCCGCCGCGGTCGTCGAGTCGCTCGACGCGGCAGTCGCCCACATCCGGCTGTGGTCCTCGGGCCACACCGAGGCGATCGTCACCACCTCGCAGGCGGCGGCGCGCCGGTTCACCCGGTTGGTCGATTCCACGACGGTCGCTGTGAACGCCTCCACGCGCTTCACGGACGGCGGCCAGTTCGGCTTCGGCGCGGAGATCGGTATCTCCACGCAGAAGCTGCACGCGCGTGGGCCCATGGGGCTTCCGGAGCTGACCTCGACGAAGTACATCGTGACGGGAGACGGTCACATCCGGTGACCGTCAGCGCGGGCGCGAAGAGCGTCACCCAGGCGGGGAGAGTTCGCACTCTCCCTGCCCAAACCCACCGGCCAGGTCTACTCTGAAGGCGTGCCGGACGACGTGGGGGGCAGGCCGTTCCCGGACGGTTGGGAGCCCGACGACGACCGCGGGGGCGCGGAAGAGGACTTCGCCTCCGTGGTGTTCGACGAGGACTTCGTCCGGGCCGCCACGTTCCATGAGCCGACCGCGGTGGAGCGACTGCTCGCCGCGGCCGAGGCGCGCGCCGAGGCCGAGGCCGCCCGCTCGGGATCCCGCACAGTGGGAGCCGAGGACGAGCTCTACGACGATGAGTACGGTCCCCGCGCGTATGCCAGGGGCGGGACCCGCGACGACGATGACGACACCGACCCCGACGACGACTTCACCGGTCCGTACGGCAGGCACGGCGGCGCCCTGCGTCCCTACCGCGGCACCGCACGCTGGCACCGTCCGGTGGCCTGGGTACTGGCCCTGGTGATGGGCATCGGCATGGTCGCCCTCGCCTTCACGGCCGTCTACCGGGGAGCCTCGGGCAACCGCCAGGACCCGACGGTTCCGGCGCCCACGACAACCGGCGTCGACGCCACCCCTACGGGCGCGACCGTCACGGGCAGCGGCCATGGCCCGGAGGTCTCCGACGCCCGCTCCGCACCACCGGTGCCCGCCGAGCAGCACACCCCCTGACCACGGAGTAAGAACGGGTCGCAACTCGTCGGAACTTGTCGTGCACCGCGGCGTTTACCGTGCCCCTGTCAGACCTACCCTGAAGGTATGGCTGGGCGTGGCGAGCCGCCCGAGGGGACACCCGAGGGTCTCCCCGGCGGCGGCGAGGACGAGTATCGATCCGTTGTCTTCGACGAATCGTTCGTGCGGGCTGCCCGGATGCAGGAATACTCCGCGATGGAGCGGATGGGCGAGCACGCGCCCGCCGTGCGCAGCCTCCCCGCCTGGAGCGGGTGGCGCGCCTCCAAGTCGATCCTGCTGCTCGTCCTGGTGATCGTGATCGCCTTCGGTACAGCGATCTATCTGGGCTTCCGCCATCCGTACCAGCCGGGCCGGAGCACGGCGGCGGACCCGATGAGGATCACCCTGATCCCGCTCGCACCGCGCGGTCCCGTCCCCGGCGGCACCCCCGAAGCCCTCTTCTCGCGCAGTCCGGCCGCCCACTTCCGCACCGGCGCCGCCGGGATCGCCCTGCCCGCCGTGCGCCGTACCGCCCACTTCTCCGAGGGACAGGTGATGACCGCGCTGACCACGGTCAAGGACTACCTCGTGGAATCCTCGCTCGACCCCGATGTGCTCACCGGTGGCGCGGTCCGTCCCGTCCGGGTGCTCCTCGCCCCCGACCAGCTGCCGCAGTTCGACCGGAGCGTCGCCACGCCCACTGCCGACGGCCGCCACTCGGCCACCGGCTGGCTGGTGCGCTTCGACGCCGCGAAGGTGGCGCTGGCCGACCCCGAGGTGCGCGTACGCGGCACGCTGCAGGTCACCGAGACCGGGAGCGACGTGCTGGAAGTGACGTCGGACCACACCTTCGTCTACGCGTTGAGCCCGGCCGCCACCGGAGATTCCCAGGCGGACGGTGCCGGCGGTCAACGTGTCGAAGTGAGCGGACCACGGTCCCAGGAGGCGAGCGGGCCCCGCGCGGCCGACGCCTCGCTGTTCACCGTCCGGCGCGAACTGCACTTCCGCTTCGACCGCGAAGATCTCCGGCTGCACCGCCTCGAACTGCTGGTCAGCTATCTCCAGGCCGGCCCGCAGTCCTGCTCCTCCGACGCGTCGGACGCCTTGCAGCCGCTGCTCGCCGGTGAACGGGCGGGCCCGGACGGGCCGGCCGGCACCGACCCGTACGCGATCGGCCCGGCCACCCCGGCCCTGTGCGGGGCGCTGTCGCCCGACGCTCAGCCCTCGCCCTGACCGCCTCCGTCACCGCCCGCGGAAGCCTTCCCGCTGCCCGAAGCGCCGGTGAACTTGTCGCGCAGCTTCCCGCCGAGGTCGCCCGCGCCGCCGGCTATGTCGCCGACCAGCTTCATCAGCGGATCCTTGCTGGTGCGCACCGAATCGGCATAGTGCGAGGCCGACTCACGGAAGGAGTCGCTGACGGAGGTGTCCTTGTCCTCCGAGCGGCGGGGGTAGTGACCGTCCATGACCCGCTGGTAGTCGCGGCTCTCGGCCCACTTCTTCAGTTCGGCCGCACGCACCGTGGTGAACGGGTGCGAGCGCGGCAGCATGTTCAGAATCTTCAGTACCGAGTCCCGGAGGTCGCCGCCGGCCTCGTACTCCTCGGCCTGCTCGAGGAACGCGTCCACGTTCATCTCGTGCAGATGATTGCCACCCGCGATCTTCATCAGACCGCGCATCGACGCCTGCAGATCCTGGCCGACCAGCAGGCCCGCGCGGTCTGCCGAGAGCTCGGACTTGCGGAACCACTCGCGCAGCGCCGTGACGATCGCCATGATCGCCACATTGCCGAGCGGGATCCAGGCCACCTTCAGCGCCAGGTTGGTGAGGAAGAGCAGAATCGTGCGGTAGACGGCGTGGCCCGAGAGGGCATGGCCCACCTCGTGCCCGACCACCGCGCGCATCTCCTCCTCGTCCAGTAGCTCCACCAGCCCGGTGGTGACGACGATGATCGGCTCGTCCAGGCCGATGCACATCGCGTTGGGACGCGGGTCCTGCGCCACATACATCGCCGGGATCTTCTCCAGGTCCAGGATGTAGCAGGCATCGCGGAGCATGCTGTGCAGGTGCGCGAACTGGGCGTCGCTCACCCGCACCGAGTCGGAGAGGAACAGCAGCCGCAGGCTGCGCTCGGGCAGCAGTGCGCTCAGTGCCTTGAAGACGGTGTCGAACCCGCTGAGCTTGCGCAGCGCGACCAGCGCCGAGCGGTCCGCGGGATGCTCGTAGGCCCGCGAGGAGATACCGGGGAAGCGCTTGCGCTGCCTGCTCGGAACGTGCTCGTGGGTGTCGCTCATGGTGCCCCCTGTTGTCCTGCGAGTCGTGGCTCGTCCCCCTGACGGACCCCAGCGTAAGTGCTGGGGCTGCGGCGCGGCGGGGGCTGTGGATAACCGTCGAACGACCGCGGAACGACGGTGGATCCCACCCCGGAAAACCGCGGGCGCTGCGACAACGGCGCCGACGGGAACCTCAACGACTGAGTCGGCGTGAGCGTGCCCGGGGCGCCCGCATACGATGTGCCCGAAGTCTCTCCGCTCCGACTCCCGATCGATAGGTCCTGCTGAAGATGAGTCTCGCCAGCACCGCCGCCAACCTGGTCACTCTCGCCGAGGGCGCCGAGCACGGTGGCAACCACGACAGCCTCAACCCCTACCTCACCGGCGGCGGCGCTCTGTTCGTGCTGCTCCTGCTGCTGTGGATCACCACCCGTTTCAACCGCGACCGCTGAGACCGCGCCGGCCGGCCGTGCCAGTAGGCTCTGCACGCATGGGAGAGCAGATAGTGGTCACCGGTTCCGGTTCCGGCAGGCGCCGGCTCGGTGTGATGGGCGGGACGTTCGACCCGATCCATCACGGGCACCTGGTGGCCGCCAGCGAGGTGGCCGCCTTGTTCCACCTCGACGAGGTGGTGTTCGTACCCACCGGACAGCCGTGGCAGAAGACCCACAAGACTGTGTCACCGGCCGAGGACCGCTATCTGATGACGGTCATCGCCACGGCGTCCAACCCGCAGTTCTCGGTCAGCCGTATCGACATCGACCGACCCGGGCCGACGTACACGATCGACACCTTGCGGGATCTGCACGCACTCAACGAGAACGCGGACCTGTTCTTCATCACGGGCGCCGACGCGCTCTCGCAGATCCTCGGATGGCGCGATGCCGCAGAGCTGTTCTCGCTCGCTCATTTCATCGGAGTGACCCGGCCGGGCCATGATCTGACGGACGACGGTCTGCCGGAGGGCGGGGTCTCGCTGGTGGAAATCCCGGCACTGGCGATCTCCTCCACCGACTGCCGCGCAAGGGTCGCCAAGGGAGATCCGGTCTGGTACCTGGTTCCGGACGGTGTGGTGCGCTACATCGACAAGCGCCAGTTGTACCGGGGCGAGTGAGCCACGGAGAGGGGCACCGGTGAACGACCAGCACAACCCGTACGACCCGTACTATCCGCAGCCGCAGATCATCGGCTACGACGAGTACGGGCAACCGGTGTATCAGCAGCCCCAGCAGTACGACCCCTACGCGCAGCAGGACCAGCAGGCCCAGGGGCATGGGCATGGGCATGGGCAGAGCCAGGGGCAGGGGCAGACGTACGGGTACGACCCGTACGGCCGGCCCTACCCCCAGCAGCCCACCCAGCCCGAGCCCCCGGCCCAGGGCTATGGCTACGGCGGCTACGAGGGCTACGGCTACGACACCGGCACCCAGCCTTCGGTCGTCGACACAACCCAGCAGTGGAGCATCCCCCAGCAGCAGCAGCAGCAGCAGCAGCAGCCCGCCCCGCCCGAGCCGCAGGAGCGCCGGACGCAGCCGGAGCAGACTTCTGTTCCGCAGCAGCGTCGCCCGGAAGCCGAACGGGACTACCGGACCGAGCAGTTCTCGTTCATCGAGGAGCCGGACGAGGACTCCGAAGACGTCATCGACTGGCTGAAATTCACCGAGAGCCGCTCCGAGCGGCGTGAGGAGGCCAAGCGACGCGGTCGCAACCGGGGCGTCGCTCTGGTCGTCGCCATGGCCCTCGCCCTCGTCGGCGGTGTCGGCTACCTCTGGTACGCGGGCAAGCTGCCCGGCCTCTCGGACTCCAAGGGCAGCGGCACCGCCGCAAGCGGCCCGCAGAAGCGCGATGTGATCGTCGTGCATCTGCACAACACCAAGAAGGCCGGCACCTCCACCCTGCTGCTGGTCGACAACGTCACGACCGAGCAGGGCACCACGGTCCTGCTTCCCAATGCCCTCTCGGTCGCCAACGACGACGGCACGGCGACCACCCTCGCCAAGTCGGTCGAGGACGACGGCTCCACCGGTACCCGCGAGGCGATCGGCACCCTCCTCGGCGCCAAGATCAGTGGAACCTGGCGGCTGGACACCCCGTTCCTGGAGAATCTCGTCGAGCTGGTCGGCACGATCGACCTGACCACGGACACCGAGGTGCCGGGCGCGAAGAAGGGCGCCGCTCCGCTGGTGAAGAAGGGTGAGAACCAGACGCTCAACGGGCGGACGGCCGTCGCCTACGCCACCTACCTCGGTCCGGGTGAGGCCGAGGCGAAGCAGTTGCAGCGCTTCGGCCAGGTCATGCAGGGCGTGCTGAAGAAGTTCCCGGACGACCCGAAGTCGGCGACCGTGATCGTGGAGACCCTGGCCCAGATCCTCGACCCCTCGCTGGACGAGAACGACCTGGGCGCATCCCTGGCTGGGCTCGCCGAGCACGCCAAGGGCGGGGACTACAGGACCGCCCTGCTGCCGGTGCAGGAGGACGGCACGCTCACCGACCAGGCCGCGAGCAGTGTGGTCAAGGACATCCTGGGCGGCTCAGTGAGCGCGCCGGACGCGGGCGGCGCGGTCCGCGTGGGCATCAAGAACGCCAGTGGCAACTCCAAGGCGACCGAAACGGCCAGGATCGCCCTGGTCAACGGAGGCTACGCGGTCGTCGACGGCGGCAAGGCGGCCACGGCCACCTCCTCGCAGGTCACCTATGCCGACGAGGCGTCCAAGGCCAAGGCCTCAGAGGTCGCCAAGACGCTGAATCTGCCGGCGAGTGCGGTCAAGAAGGGCAAGGCCGCCACCAACGCGGATGTCTCGGTGGTCCTCGGCTCCGACTACGAGATCGAGTAGCCGGGGCCGGGCAGGCCGAACAATCCCTTCGTGGGCTGTCGGCGGTCCGTGAGACCCTTGAAGGGTTCCCGACCGCCGACGAAAGCCTGCTAGTGACCGCTACGGACCGTTCCATCGAGCTCGTCAACGCCGCCGCCCAGGCGGCAGCCGACCGGCTCGCGCACGACATCATCGCCTACGACGTCAGCGACGTGCTGTCGATCACCGACGCCTTCCTGCTCGCCTCCGCTCCCAACGACCGCCAGGTCAAGTCGATCGTCGACGAGATCGAGGAGCGGCTGAACAAGGAGCTCGGCGCCAAGCCGGTGCGCCGCGAGGGCGACCGCGACGCCCGCTGGATCCTGCTGGACTACGTGGACATCGTCGTGCACGTCCAGCACAGCGAGGAGCGCGTCTTCTACGCCCTCGAGCGGCTGTGGAAGGACTGCCCCGAGATGCCGCTGCCCGAGGATGCCCTGAAGACCCGCGGCAAGGCCCAGGAGCACGCACAGCTCTCGGCCGGCACGGACGGTGAGCTGAGCTGAACGGGAGCGACAACGGGAGCGGCCTCACGGCGGACGCCACCGGTGCGAGCGGCCCGGGCACCGGTGGTTCCGGGCCTGGCTCCGCCAAGCCCGCTCGCGGCCGCCGCGTCGTCCTGTGGCGCCACGGCCAGACGGCCTGGAACCTGGAGCGCCGCTTCCAGGGCTCCACGGACATCGAGCTGACCGAGGCCGGGCACGCGCAGGCGCGCCGCGCCGCGCGGCTGCTCGCCTCGCTGAAGCCGGCCGCGATCGTCGCCTCCGACCTCAAGCGGGCCGCGGCGACAGCCGGTGAGCTGGCCGGAATCACCGGCCTGGACGTCTCGTACGACTCGGCCCTGCGGGAGACCTATGCGGGCGTCTGGCAGGGCCTGACGCACGAAGAGATCGTGGGGCGTTACGGCGAGCAGTACGCCGCCTGGAAGCGTGGCGAACCTGTGCGGCGCGGGGGCGGCGAGCTGGAGACCGAGGTCGCCGACCGGGCCGCGCCGGTCGTGCTGCACCACGCCGACAAGCTGCCCGACGACGGCACCCTCGTCGTGGTCAGCCACGGCGGCACCATCCGCACCACCATCGGCCGGCTCCTCGGTCTGGAGGCCCACCACTGGGAGAGCCTGGGCGGCCTGTCCAACTGCTGCTGGTCGGTGCTGGGCGAGGGCGCGCGCGGCTGGCGGCTGCTCGAGCACAACGCCGGCACGCTCCCCGAGCCGGTGCTCGGCGACGACACCTGAGCACACCTGAGCCTTCGGGCAGGCCGGGCGCCCAGCGCCGGAGCCTGCCCCCGGACCCGGATTTCACTTTCCGGCAGGTCGCAGGCTAAAGTTCTTCTTGTTCGCAGCGCGGAGCGCGAAGAACACGCGGGGCTATAGCTCAGTTGGTAGAGCGCCTGCATGGCATGCAGGAGGTCAGGAGTTCAATTCTCCTTAGCTCCACAACCCGGATCCCGCCCCCGTCAGGGGGCGGGATCCTTTGCGTTGGCCTTGGTGACCGATCTCCTTCGCAAACGCCGCTGACCCTCTCGCGTGGCCATGGCAGAATCGTACGGCCGGAGGGGACACCGGCCGTACGGGAGGGAGCGCGCGATGTCCGGCGGCAAGGAGGCCCATGAGGCCGACGACCTGCTTGCCACGATGGAGGCCTGTGCTCGCCTCAACTGTCCGTCCTGCGGTTCGGCCCATGTCGCCCAGGTCCTCGGTGACAATGGAGGCGTGTCCTACGTGTGCACGGCCTGCGGCCACAGCTGGAGCTGACTATGGGTGCACACAGGCGTAAATGTGACTGGTGCGGCAGCGGCACGCCCATCGTCCGCGACATGGACCCGATCAACCCCGACTACCAGTACTGGTGCGAGGAGTGCGCGCGGGCGCTGATCATAAAAGGGGACCCCATCGAGACCTACCGGGAACTCGAGGGTGAACCGATCTACGGGCGCCTGCTCGACGAGCACTGCACCCTCAAGCGCTTCTACTCGTTCGCCACGGCTTGACGGATCATCACGAGAACCGGACATTACGGACTTTGTCGGGCTGCTCCGGAAACGATTTGGTGATGCGCGAGCAGGGGCGTTAATGTTGTCGACGTCGCCAGGGGGAAACCCGCGAACGAAGCGGCACAGCAAGGGGCTATAGCTCAGTTGGTAGAGCGCCTGCATGGCATGCAGGAGGTCAGGAGTTCAATTCTCCTTAGCTCCACAGAAGAAGTGCAAAAGAAGCGGGCCACCCGAGTCGGGTGGCCCGCTTCTTTGTCCGCGTTCCGGCGGCTAACCGCGGCCGGGACCCAGGGCCTTGCGGCCGGCGCTGGGCAGTTCCGGGCGCGAGGAGGGCTTCGGCGGCGCGGCGGGCGCCGTCTGCTCGAGACGCATCGCCAGCGCGGGACAACGCCGTACAGCCCGCTCCGCACGCCCGCGCATGTGCATCGGCACCACGGCGTCGGCGACCGACGGGAAGCCGTCCGGGTTGATGCGGATCAGCTCGGGAATGATGTCCGCGCACAGGCCGTGGCCCTGGCACAGCGTCCAGTCGATGAAGACCTTCTCGCCGCTCGGGATCGACTCCACCTCGTCCTGGTAGCCCTCGTTGGGCAGCGGCAGCACACCGGTCGTCTCGCGGCCGCAGCCGCCGTCCAGGACGTGCGCGGCGAGATCGTCCGTGAACGCCGACAGGGTCGACGCGAAGAACCGCGCGGAGCCGTCGGGGTGCTTGCACGCGCCGCGGCCCTTCACGGCCTGTGTGACCTCGCGCAGGGCCTCCAGAGCGGCGGGGCCGCCGCCGTTGATGACATCGGACAGGCCGCCGGCCGCGGCGGGCAGACCGAGCCGGCAGGGGCCGCACTGGCCCGCGGTCTCGGCGGCGAGCCAGTTGGCCACACGCAGTGCCTCGCCCAGCGGACAGGTCTCGGGGCCGATCGGAAGGATCGCTCCGGCGCCGAGAGCGCCGCCCACGGCCGCGAGGGACTGCTTGGAGACGACGGACTCGTGGACGGCGACCGCGTCGATCCAGTTGCCGTGGTAGCCGCCGGTGAGCACGCCCTGGGGGAGCGGCGGGGCGCCGGCCAGCTGGAGCACGTACCGCAGCGGGACGCCGGTGGGTACCTCGACCACCATGGGGCGGGCGACGGCGCCGGAGATGGTCAGCATGACCGTGCCGGGCTCGGAGTCCAGCCCGGTGTTGCAGTAGCGGCGTGAGCCGAGACGGGCGGCCACGGCCAGCTGGGCGAAGGTCTCGGCGTTGGACAGCAGCGTCGGGGCGCCACCCACACCGGATTCGGCGGCCCGCTCGCGGCGCCCGGGCGGCAGTGCGGGGCCGCCGTTGACGGCGCGGATGACCGAGGACGCCTCACCGGAGACCATGCGCTCGGGGGTGCGCACCACGCGGGCGCGCAGGGCCTGCCCGCGCCGGTCGGACAGGCCGCGCTCGGCCAGTGCGGCACGGATGGAGATCTCGGTGGAGTTGCGGGTCACCGCGACGACCAGGGTGCGCGCACCGAGCGCCTCGGCGGCCAGCAGCGCGCCGTCCAGGATGAGATGGGGCGCACGGTTCAGCAGCACCGTGTCCTTGCGGCAGGGAGGCTCGCCCTCACTGCCGTTGACGACGACGACGGGGCGCACTCCGCGCCGGATCGCGGACTTGGCGACGGCCCGCAGTTTCTTGGCGAACGGGAAGCCCGCGCCCCCGCGGCCGGTGAGGGATATCTCCTCGGCGAGCTGTGCGAGCCGCTCACCGCTGACCGGCTCGAGCGGCCCGTGCACCTTGAGGTGCATGGGCAGATCGAGCCGTTCGACCAGGTCGAAGCCCTGGGTCAGCTGGGGAAGGCCGACCACACGGACTTCGGGGACGTCGGGGAGCGGGGCGTTCACGGTCGTTCTCCTGCGGGTGCGTTCCAGGGCTCGCCGGCCGGGGGCTGGAAGAGTCCGGGCATGGCGGCGGTCTCCTCGTACGGGGGGATGCTGCCGGTGTCGTACGTGGGCATGCTGCCGGTGTCGTACGTGGGGATGCCGCCGGTGTCGTACGGGGACGTGGTGTACGGGGGAGCGGCCTCGTTCGTGGCGAGGGGATCGTAAGAGACGCCGGCGTCGTACGACGGGGCCGGGGGGGTGTACATGGCGGTCGCGTCGTACGTGGACTGGGCGCCCAGGCCGCCGGACACGGCGTCGTAGCCACCGGCCGTGGCGCTGTAGCCGGAGGATCCGGCGTCGAACCCGGCGGATCCTGTGTCGAAACCGGCACCGAAGGAGGCGCTGCCCGTGTCGTACGAGGGCGGGGAGCCGTAGGCGGGCGCCGTGTCGAACAGTGGCGGGGGCGGGGTGTCGTACGTGGGCGGGGTGGCCGGCGTGGGCCGCACGGCCTGGGCCGGGGGAGGCGGTGAGGGGGTGGGCCAGGAGCCGGGGAGGGGACCCGTCTCGGACACCACAGGTATCTCCTCGGTCATCGGCACCCGCTCGGCGAGCGGAGGCGCCGACTCGGCCCCGAGGGAGACCGCACGGTAGGCGGCGGACATCCCCGGGCCGCGGCCGCCGCCCGGTGCAGAGGTGTGCTCCGGCTCCGGCCCGGAGGGACGCGGGGCCTCGTACAACTGGGGGGAGGGGGCAGCGATCCGCGGGGGCTGGGGCCGTGACTGGCCGAGAGGCGCCTGGAGGTCCCGCTCGAACGTGCGCTGTGAGGGAACACCGCTCACGCGGTCCATACGGTCCATGCCGGCGGATACGGTCGAGCGGTTCCTTCCGCTCATCCCGCCCGCGCCGCCGACGCCGCTGACGCCCGGGAGCGGGGCCGTCAGCATGTCGCGCCTCGCCTGCTCGTCAGCTGCTGCCGGTCCGTCCCCCGCGGCACCGGTCAGCGCCTCGATCCTGGCCGCGATGCGCCGCTGCACCGACCGCGGCAGCAGCCGTACGGAGACGGCGACCGCCACACCGGCCAGGGCCAGGCAGTACATGGTCACGACCCAGGTCGCGGCCGGCCGGCCGGTGTAGAGCCCGTGGACCAGTGCGGAGCACCAGGCCGGGTAGGCAAGCATGTGCAGCGGCCGCCAGCGGCCGGCGACGCGGACGTTGCCGGCCAGAGCGCTGCGCAGCACTCCGGTCGTGGCGGCGACCACCATCAGGAATCCGGCCAGCGAGCCGAAGCCGATGAGCGCGGAGGTGCCGGTGACACCGAGGCCGAACGGGATGAGGGCGCCGATCAACTCCACATGCCCCAGGGAGACCTTCACGGTGCCGTGCAGCAGCAGGAAGCCGAGCGAGGCGATCGCGGTGGTCCGGTGGATGCCCTGCGCGAGCAGGCGGTGGCGGGGGGAAAGCAACAGCCGGTCGGTGGCGATGAGTCCCCATGCGACCGAGGCGGTCAGTGACACCAGAGAGAGGACCCCGGTGGTGAAGTCCAGCGCTGCGCGGAAACTGTCGCTGCCTCCGATGGCGAGCAGGGGTATGAGGATCAACGCGGCTACGTAGAGGCCGCCTTGCACCGGGCGGCTGAGTCCGGGGCTCGGATCGGGCGACATACGCATCTTGAGACGAGGGTTCATGGGGCGACTCCGAATGGTGCGGGATAGCGGTCCCGTTGACGCACTCTAGGTCGAGGCATACCAGTCAGTACGAGGTTTCGGCGTTTATAGAGGTGAAGTACAGGCAACTGACTTTGGGGTTGCCCTGGATAAGGTCGATACGCGGAGTAACCCGGACGGGTTGACCGTTGTTGTCGGGGCGCCGGGTGGTGTTTCCGGCCTTCCAGTGATCTACGGACGGCGTGGGCGTGGCGTTCAAGTGGTGCCTGTGTGATGTTGATGTGGTTCTGATGTGATCCAGATGTGGCGCTCATGTGACGACGAATCTAGCGGGGCGTGGGCGCACCGTGGGCGGTCGCGGTGCCTCGGGGTCTCCTCCATGCGCCCGGTTCGCCCGCTGCGGTACCCTGACGCCATGCGTGCCGTACGCCTTCTGCTTAGCGAGCCGCGCTGATCAGTCCCGACGGATGAAAGATCCGGTCGGAATCGGCGCGGCGTCCCCTCCTGTGCGAGGGGTTTTTTCATTTCGCCGGTGGATGACAGAGCGCAAGCAGAGACGATCGATGGAGCTTTAAGGATCATGAGCGAGATGAATTCGGCTGCCGAGGCGGCAGCCCCGCATCGTTACACGGCTGCGATGGCGGCCGACATCGAGGCACGCTGGCAGGACACCTGGGAGGCCGAGGGGACGTACGAGGCGCCCAACCCGCGCGGCGATCTGGCCGGGGACGCGGCTGTGGCGGCCAGGCCGAAGAAGTTCGTCATGGACATGTTCCCGTACCCTTCGGGTGCTGGTCTGCACGTCGGGCACCCCCTGGGGTACATCGCCACCGACGTCTTCGCCCGCCACCAGCGCATGACCGGACACAACGTCCTGCACACCCTGGGCTTCGACGCCTTCGGCCTGCCCGCAGAGCAGTACGCCGTGCAGACCGGTACGCATCCGCGGGTGTCGACCGAGGCGAACATCAAGAACATGCAGCGCCAGCTGCGACGGCTGGGCCTGGGCCACGACACGCGCCGCTCCTTCGCGACGATCGACCCGGACTACTACAAGTGGACCCAGTGGATCTTCCTGCAGATCTTCAACTCCTGGTACGACGACAACACGCAGAAGGCCCGCCCGATCGAGGAGCTGGTGGCCCGGTTCGAGAGCGGCGAGCGCGAGGTTCCCGGTGGGGGCGCGTGGGGCGCGCTGAGCGCCGTCGAGCGTGCCGAGGTCCTGGGCCAGTACCGCCTGGCGTACGCCTCCGACGCGCCGGTCAACTGGTGCCCCGGACTGGGCACCGTACTGGCCAATGAAGAGGTGACGGCCGACGGCCGCTCCGAGCGGGGCAACTTCCCCGTCTTCAAGGCGAAGCTGCGCCAGTGGAACATGCGCATCACCGCCTACGCCGACCGGCTGCTGGACGACCTGGACGCGCTGGACTGGCCCGAGGCCATCAAGCTGCAGCAGCGCAACTGGATCGGCCGCTCCGAAGGCGCACGCCTGGACTTCGCCGTCGACGGCGACGACTCCGCGCGGATCACGGTCTTCACCACCCGCCCGGACACGCTGTTCGGTGCCACCTACATGGTGCTGGCCCCGGAGCACGGCCTGATCGACTCCATCGTCCCGGCCGAATGGCCCGAGGGCGTCAAGGAGGCGTGGACCGGCGGCGCGGCCACTCCGGCCGAGGCCGTCGCCGCCTACCGCAAGCAGGCTCAGACCAAGAGCGACGTCGAGCGGCAGACCGAGCACAAGGACAAGACCGGTGTCTTCACCGGCGCGTACGCCCTGAACCCGGTCACCGGCAAGCGCATCCCCGTCTTCGTCGCCGACTACGTGCTGATGGGCTACGGCACCGGCGCGATCATGGCCGTCCCCGGCCAGGACGAGCGCGACTGGGAGTTCGCCGAGGCGTTCGAGCTGCCCATCATCCGGACCGTGCAGCCGCCGGAGGGCTGGGAGGGCGAGGCCTTCACCGGGCAGGGGCCGGCGATCCACTCCGCCAACGACGAGATCTCGCTGGACGGCCTGGGCGTCGCCGAGGCCAAGGCCAAGATCACCGAGTGGCTGGTCGCCAAGGGCATCGGCGAGGCAACCATCAACTTCCGGCTGCGTGACTGGCTGTTCAGCCGGCAGCGCTACTGGGGCGAGCCCTTCCCGATCGTGTACGACGAGGACGGCGTCGCCCACGCGCTGCCCGAGTCGATGCTGCCCCTGGAGCTGCCGGAGGTCGACGACTACTCGCCCCGCACTTTCGACCCGGACGACGCCGACACCCAGCCCGAGACCCCGCTGTCGCGCAATGAGGACTGGGTCGATGTCGAGCTGGACCTGGGCGACGGAGTCAAGCGCTACCGCCGCGAGACCAACACCATGCCCAACTGGGCGGGTTCGTGCTGGTACGAACTGCGCTATCTGGACCCGCACAACAGCGAGAAGCTGGTCGACCCGGCGATCGAGCAGTACTGGATGGGGCCGCGCGAAGGGCAGCCGCACGGGGGCGTCGACCTGTACGTCGGCGGTGCCGAGCACGCCGTACTGCACCTGCTGTACGCGCGATTCTGGTCCAAGGTGCTGTTCGACCTGGGGCACGTCTCCTCGGCCGAGCCGTTCCACAAGCTGTTCAACCAGGGCATGATCCAGGCCTACGCGTTCACCGACTCCCGTGGTGTGTACGTGCCGGCGGCCGAGGTCGAGGAGCAGGACGGGAAGTTCTTCCACAACGGTCAGCCCGTCAAGCGTGAGTACGGCAAGATGGGCAAGTCCCTGAAGAACGCCGTCACTCCGGACGAGATGTCCGCCGAGTACGGGGCCGACACGCTGCGTCTGTACGAGATGGCGATGGGCCCCCTGGACGTCTCGCGGCCCTGGGACACGCGCGCGGTGGTGGGCCAGTACCGCCTGCTGCAGCGCCTGTGGCGCAACATCGTCGACGAGTCGACGGGCGAGGTCACAGTCGTCGACGCCGAGCCGGACGAGGACACCCTGCGCGCCCTGCACAAGGCGATCGACGGTGTGGGCCAGGACATGGCGGGGATGCGCTTCAACACCGCCATCGCCAAGGTGACAGAGCTGAACAACCACCTGACGAAGTCGGGTGGGGCGGTGTCGCGGTCGGTGGCCGAGCAGCTGGTGCTGCTGGTCGCCCCGCTGGCCCCGCACATCGCCGAGGAGCTGTGGCACAAGCTGGGGCACGCAGACTCGGTCGTGCACCAGGACTTCCCGGTCGCCGACCCGGCGTACGTCGTGGACGAGTCCGTGACCTGCGTGGTGCAGATCAAGGGCAAGGTCAAGGCGCGGCTGGAGGTCTCCCCGTCGATCTCGGACGAGGAGCTGGAGGCGCTGGCCCTGGGTGACGAGAGCGTCGTCGCCGCGCTGGGTGGTGCCGGCATCCGCAAGGTGATCGTCCGGGCACCGAAGCTGGTCAACATCGTCCCTGCGTAGCGGCTCGGGGCATTCCCCTACGGGCAGGTTGGGGGTTCCTTTGGAACCCTCGGCCTGCCTGCTCCGTTTACGGTGGAGGGAACGCAGCCGGACCGGACACGCCGGACGGACCCGACGACTGCATTCGATGCCGGAGGGCGCACATGGAAGCCGTCATTCTCATCCTGGCGCTGCTCTTCTTCGCATTCGTGGCACTGGGTGTCTTCGTCACAGTCAAGGCCGTCGGAGCCGCCAAGCGGGGCGTGGAGCGCACGGTCAGCCAGGCACGCCGGACCGTCGAGGAGACGGCGCTGCGCGCGAAGAGCTACGGACAGGTCGGCGTGGCGGGCGAGCTCGCGCAGCTGAGGCTCTCGCTGCGTACGTCGATGCGGGCGACCCAGGAAGCCCTGAGGGCGGGCGCGACCGAGGACGCCTCGCTGTCCGAGTCGCTGGCGCTCTTCGGCCGGCTCAGCGCCCACGGCCATGAACTGGACGACGAGCTCAAGCGGCTGGAGCGCGAGCCGGACCGGGCGACGGTGGCCTCACTGCTTCCCGGGCTGCGGGAGCGTACGGAGCGGATCACGCAGTCGGCCGAGTCGCTGCGGTGGGCGGCTCGGGACCGGGCTCAGAAGTTCGCCGACGAGGATCTGGACGTGCTGAGCGCGCAGATCGATCTGGAGGCGGGGGCGCTGCGGCACTGGTCGGCACCGGACTCGGCCGAAGAGCCACTCGCGGAGGACGGGGTGGACGCGGCACGTCCGGCCGGGCCCGGCCCGGGGCCCGGTGGGAGCACGGGCACGGGGGCCGCGTCCTGGCCCGACGCGGGGCGCCCTGCCGACGGGACCGTGGCCGGCCAGACGTGGCCCGAAGAGGAAGCGGAGGCACCGGTGACCGGACAGCCGCGGGAGATCACCGCGCGTGACCCGCGGCAGCAGTTCGCGTACCCGTGGGAGAAGGCACCGCGTCCGGAGACATCGAACTGACGGCTGACGACGACCGGTGGGGCGGGCCCGGGCTGCCGCCCGGGGGCGCCTGCGGGTAACCTCCCGCTCATGTCCCGCCATGTCGCGATCGTCACCGATTCCACGGCCTACCTGCCACCCCCGACGATGGAGCGGCACGGCATCACAGCGGTGCCGTTGACCGTTGTGCTCGGCGACCAGGCGCTGGAAGAGGGCACGGAGATCTCGGCCCGCTCGCTGGCAGTCGCACTGCAGAAGCGACGCCCGGTGACCACCTCACGCCCCAGCCCCGAGATGTTCGCCGCGGCATACCGGCGGAAAGCGGAGGCCGGCGCGACGGGGATCGTCTCACTGCATCTGTCCTCGGAGTTCTCAGGAACGTACGACGCGGCCGTGCTGGCCGCCAAGGAGGCTCCGGTACCGGTGCGGGTGGTGGACACCGGGATGGTCGCCATGGCCCTGGGATTCTGCGCGCTCGCCGCCGCGGAGTCGGCGGATGCCGGTGGCTCGCTCGACGAGGCGGTGGCAGCCGCGGAGAAGCGCGCCGCGGGCACTTCCGCGTTCTTCTACGTCGACACGCTCGACTATTTGCGCCGCGGCGGCCGGATCGGTGCGGCGCAGGCGCTGCTCGGTTCGGCACTCGCCGTGAAGCCCCTGCTGCAGCTGGACGGCGGCCGGATCGAGATGCTGGAGAAGGTGCGGACGGCGTCGAAGGCCATCGCACGGCTGGAGGAGATCGCTGCAGAGCGCGCGGGCGCGAGCCCGGTGGACATTGCGGTGCATCACTTGGCCGCGCCCGAGCGGGCCGCGGCGCTGGCGGACCGGCTGCGCGGGCGGGTGCCGGGCCTCGCCGAACTGCATCTGAGCGAGGTCGGTGCGGTGATCGGGGCGCATACAGGGCCGGGGCTGCTGGCCGTCGTCATTTCGCCGCGCTGAGGGCCGGTGAGTTGGTGGGCACGGTGAGTTGACGGGGGCGGCGGTGGGCGCGGCGGGCTGAGCGCTGTCGTGTCAGCTCACCCGCACGAGTGGCCAAGTTGTCCACAACGGGTCAGTTGTCCACAGGAATCAGGCGTGCTCAGCGGGTTCGGACGAGTGTGCCTACCGTCCTGTGACATGGCTCTTCGATCACCTTCCGCAACCAGTGGACCGGGCCGTGCCCGGCCCTCGGACAGCCGCGTACGTCACGGCCGACGCCTCGGCCGCCGTCGTGGCAGACACGCCTCGGCCGCGTCGGCCACCGCCCTGCGCCGACGTGCGGATGCGCTGTTCATGGGAGCGGCGCGCGGGCGCGGGGGAGTCGTGGAGTACGCGGGCGCCCGGGTGCCCGGAGCTGTCGCGGACGGCTCCTCGGGACGACGAGGGGGAGCCGGGACGGGGCCCGGCCGGGCCGGCTCGTCGCACCGCGTGCGGGTGGCACTGCTCGACAGGCCGGAGACGACTGCTGTGCCGGACCGACCGCGCGACGGGGGAGGCGCCGCCGGCGCGGCGGGCGCGGTGAGGGACCGGGCCGTGCCCGGCGATGAGGTCCGGGGCGGGGACCGGTATCCGATGTGGCTCGCCCTGCGGGAGCGGCTTCCTGTGTGGGTGCAGCTCAGGTGCGGACTGGAGCCGAGGACGCTCGCCGCACTCGCCGTGGTCCTCGTCGCCGCCGCGGTGTTCGCGGCGGTGCATTTCTGGGCGGGCCGTCCGCAGACCGTACGGCCTCCTGAACTGGTTCGCCAGGGTGCTGCCGCGCGGCCCGGACCGCCTGCGGGCGTTCCGGCACACTCGCCCGGCCTGCCGGCGGACGAGGGGGAGCGGGGGGCCCGGATCGTCGTCGATGTGAGCGGCAAGGTGCTCCGGCCGGGGGTGCTCCGGCTGCCGGCCGGCTCGAGGGTGGCCGATGCCCTGGCTGCCGCGGGAGGCGTCAGGGCCGGCACGGACCTCACAGGGCTCAACCGGGCGCGTGTGCTGATGGACGGGGAGCAGGTCGTGGTGGGCGTTCCCGCTCCGCCCGGGCCGGTCGGGACGGGCCCGGGCGGAGCGGGCGGGCCCGCGGCGGGGCCGGTGAGCCTCAACTCGGCCACGGTCGAGCAGCTGGAGACGCTTCCCGGGGTCGGGCCCGTGCTGGCCCAGCACATCGTCGACCACCGCACGCAGCACGGGGGCTTCCGGTCGGTCGACGAGCTGCGTGATGTGAACGGGATCGGCGACCGGCGCTTCGCGGACCTAGAGAGCCTGGTGCGGCCATGACGCGCGCGGCGGTTCACGAGCGGTCCGGGCACCGGCTGGGCGCGTCCGACCCCCGCCAGGGCGGCCCCACCGATCTGCGCCTCGTCCCACCGGCGTTGGCAGCCTGGGCCGCCGCGGCGCTCGCTGTGGGGGTGCCCGGGTGGTGGACGCTGGCGGGGGTGACGGGGTGCCTCGTGCTGGCGGGCCTGCTGCCGTCGGCACTGGCTGCACGCCGCGTGTGGGTGATGCGGACGGGTGCTGTCCCGGACGAGCCGCGTGGGGCCCATGGCGAAGGCCGGGGAGGCCCGAGCACGGGGTGGGCCACGCCACTCTCCGGCAGCACGCGGAGCGTGGAGTTACGGCCCTTCGCCGCACCCGGCAGGGCCCGCCGGGTCGGGCGGGCCGACGGCGCCGGTCCGGCCGGCGCAGGGGTTGCCGATGCGTCCGGGCGGACCCGCCGGAGGCGTCGGGGGCTCAATGCGACCTCCGCTGCCGCAGTGTTGCTGTGCGCCGCCGCCGGGGGCGCCTCAGCCGGGCTGCACAGCGCGGACCTGCGGCGTGGACCGCTCCCCGAACTGGCCGGCCGCCATGCGTACGTGACCCTGGAGCTGACCGTCTCGACGGACCCGAGGCCGATCCGTCCCAAGGTCGTCGGGGACCGGACGGCGGCGGGGGTCATCGTGCTGGACGCCGAGGTGACCCGGGTGTCCAGGTCCGGCGATGTGGTGACCACGACGCGCACGCCCGTCCTGGTGACCGTGAGGCCCGGCGCCGCGGCCGGGCGGTGGCAGCGGCTGCTGCCGTCCACCCGGTTGCGGGTGGCAGGCCGCCTCGCGCCGCCGCTACGGCCGGACGACAGATTCGCCGCCGTCATCAGGACCACGGGGGACGGCCCACCGCGGATCACCGGGCCGCCGACCGGCCTCCAGCGCATGGCGGGCAGCCTGCGCGCCGGGCTGCGCGAGGCGACGGACGAGCTGGCCCCGGACGCACGGGCCCTGCTGCCGGGACTGGTCGTGGGGGACACCTCACGTGTGCCTCCCGACCTGCACGAAGCGTTCGAGGCGACCGACCTGACCCATCTGCTCGCCGTCTCGGGCAGCAATCTCACCATTGTCCTCGTCCTGCTGATCGGTCCTCCCGGTACGGCGCTGCTGGCCGAACGGGGCGGACTTGCGCCTCGGGCGGGCATCACGCTGCGCGGGACCGCGCTGTTCGGCGGCCTTCTCACACTCGGGTTCGTCATCGTGTGCCGTCCGGAGCCGAGCGTGCTGCGGGCGGCCGTGTGCGGGCTGATCACCCTGCTCGCCATCGGCACCGGGCGGCGCAGGTCGCTCATTCCGGCGCTGGCGGCGGCCGTGCTGCTGCTGGTTCTGTACGACCCTTGGCTGGCGCGCAGCTACGGCTTTCTGCTCTCCGTGCTGGCCACCTGCGCCCTGCTCACGATCGGCCCGGTCTGGAGCGCGGCGCTGCAAAGGCGGCAAGTGCCGGCCCGGCTTGCCGAGGCGCTGGCGGCCGCCGCGGCGGCCCAGGCGGTGTGCGCCCCGGTGGTGGCGGTGTTCGCGTCGCGGGTCAGCCTTGTGGCGATCCCGTGCAATCTGGCCGCCGAACTGGCGGTGGCTCCCGCCACCGTTCTCGGCTTCGCCGCCCTCGCCGCGGCACCCGTGGCGATACCGGCGGCCGAGCTGATGGCACGCCTTGCCGCCTGGCCCGTGGGGTGGATCGCCACCGTCGCACGTGCGGGAGCGGAGCTTCCCGGGGCGCAGGCGCACTGGCCCGGGGGCCTGCTCGGAGGGCTGCTGCTCGCCGCCGCCACCGCGGTGGCCGTGCTCGTGGTGCGCCGGCTGTGGCGGCACCCGTGGGCTGCCGTGGTGTGTGTGCTCCTGCTGGTGCTCACCGTGCTGCGACCGGCCCCGTTCACCCGGGTCATCAGCGGCTGGCCGCCGCCCGGCTGGGCGTTCGTGATGTGCGACGTCGGGCAGGGCGACGCCCTGGTGCTCGCGGCCGGTGAGGGCGCGGCGGTGGTCGTGGACGCGGGGCCCGACCCCGCGCTCGCGGACCGGTGCCTGCGCGAACTGGGCGTCAGATCGATCCCGTTGCTGCTGGTGACGCATTTCCACGCCGACCATGTCGCGGGACTTGCGGGCGTGCTGCGGGGCCGGGCCGTCGGCGCGATCCAGACGACGACGCTCGAAGAGCCGCGTGAACAGGCGGCGTTCGTGCGGCGTGCGGCGCGGACTGCCGGGGTGCCCGTGATTCCCGCGTGGCCGGGTGAGCGCCGGCGGGCCGGGCCGCTGTCCTGGCAGGTGCTGTGGCCGGACCGGGTCCCGGGCGCGCGAAGGGGCACGGCATTCGAAGGGCCGAACGACGCAAGCGTGGC
Source organism: Streptomyces sp. NPDC006208 (assembly GCF_040613775.1). Classification (NCBI taxonomy): domain Bacteria; kingdom Bacillati; phylum Actinomycetota; class Actinomycetes; order Kitasatosporales; family Streptomycetaceae; genus Streptomyces; species Streptomyces sp. NPDC006208. The sequence continues at coordinate 64,558 of NZ_JBEXSW010000032.1, forward strand.
GTTGCACGTCCGTGCAGCCGGCGGCCTGACACTGCTGCTCCTCGGGGATCTGGAGCCGCCCGCCCAGCGGGCACTGATAGGGGCGCACCCGGCGCTCCCGTCGGTGGACGTGCTCAAGGTGCCCACCACGGCTCGGCGTACCAGCATCCGCGGCTGCTGGCCGGGGCCGGGCCGCGCCTTGCGCTGATCTCCTGCGGCCGGGACAACCCGTACGGCCACCCCGCGCCGCGCACCCTCGGCGCGCTGCGGGACCAAGGGGCGCGGCTGCTGCGGACAGACCGGGACGGGGCGATCGCCGTGACGGGAGCGGGAGGGGAGCTGCGTGCTGTGACGCGCGGCGGCGGGGCCGGGTGAGCACGGCCCAGGAGGGACCAGGCCCTGCAAGGGAAATCCTTGTAAAGGAAGCTTTCTAAAGATAGCTTTACAAGCATGCCGGACGCTGGAGTGCCCATGGAGCCATCTCGCCGCACCATCACCCTCACCGACCCCCGCGCCCTACGCGCCTACGCCCATCCGACCCGGATGCGGCTGGTCGGACTGCTGCGCCACCAGGGGCCGTTCACGGCCACCACGGCGGCGGAGCTGACCGGCGAGTCCGTGGCCAGCTGCTCGTACCACCTGCGCATGCTGGCCAAGTACGGACTCGTCGAGGAGGCCGGGGGCGGTCAGGGCAGGGAGAAGCCGTGGCGGGCGACGGCCACCTACACCGAGTGGCCCGACCACTCCGACGACCCGGCCGTCACGGAGGCGGCCACCGCGCTCGGCACCGCGGTCGCGGAGCGGTACTTCGAACGCATGACCAAGGCCATAGAGAGCCGCCATCTCCTTTCCGAGCAATGGCAGGAGGCCGAGTCCTTCGGCGACACCATGCTCTACCTCACCCCCGAGGAACTGGTGCGCGTGCGCCATGAGATGAACGCCGTGCTCGCCCCTTACGAGGACCGGAACAACGATGCCTCGCTCCGCCCTGAGGAGTCCCGGCCCGTCGAGTTCCTGAGGATCGCCTTCGTCCGGCGCGAATCCACGGAGCGCTCATGAAGGCCGGGCTGTCGGCACGTGTCCCGCTCCTGCTGCGCGAGACCGCCTTTCGCCGCTTCTGGGCCGGTCAGACCGCTTCGCTGATCGGCGACCAGATCTCGCTGATCGCCGTTCCGCTCGCCGCCGTGCTGGTCCTCGGTGCCGGTGCCGCCGAGATGGGCTGGCTCAAGACCGCCGAACTGCTGCCTGCCCTGCTGCTGAACATCCCCGCGGGCAGCTGGGCCGACCGCCGGCCGGACCGCCGGCGCATCATGATCGCCACCGATCTGGCCCGGGCCGCGCTCCTGGTCTCGCTCCCCGTCGCCTACGCCCTGGATGCGCTCAGCCTCGTCCAGCTCTATGTCGTCGCCTTCGGCGTCGGCGCGCTGACGGTCCTTTTCGAAGTCTGCCACGCCACCCTGTTCGTGGCCCTGCTCCCCGCCGAGCGCTTCGTGCAGGGCAACTCCCTGCTCAACGGCAGCCGTTCACTGTCCTGGCTGACCGGACCGAGCATCGGGGGACTGCTCGTGCAGACGCTCACGGCACCGGTCGCGCTGCTCGTCGACGGGCTCACGTACCTGGCCTCGGCGGGCTGCCTCGCACGCATCCGGCCCGAGGAACCGGCGCCCGCCCCACCCGGCAAGGGCCAGTTCACCGAGGGCATGCGCTGGATGCTCAAGGACCGATCCATGCGCGCCGTGACCGCGGCTGCCGGTACCGTCCAGTTCTTCAACTTCATGTTCCACACGCTCTTCGTCCTGTACGCCACAACCGAACTGGGCCTGAGCCCGGGCGTTCTGGGGGCCGTACTCGGAGCCGGAGCCGTCGGCGGACTGCTCGGCGCCGTATGCACCACCAGGGTTGTCGGCCGGTTCGGGATCGGCCCGTCCATTGTGGTCGGCTTCGCCGGATTCACCCTGCCGCTGCTGCTGATACCCATGGCCCAGGGGCCGCGGCCGCTGGTCGTCGGCATGCTGGTCGCGGGCGAGTTCCTCTCCTGCGCAGGCGTGATGCTGACCGACATCGCGGCCTCCTCACTCCAGCTGGCAATGATCCCGGAGGCCATACGCTCACGGGTCCTGGGCGCCTGCCGCACGCTGAACCACGGCTTCCGCCCGCTCGGAGCAATGACCGCGGGCGCCCTCGGCACCGCGATCGGACTGCGCCCGACCCTCTGGATAGCCACGGCCGGAGCCGTGCTCTCGGTCGTCTGGCTGCTGCCCTCGCCCGTGCCGCGCATCCGTACGCTCCCGGGCGCACCGGCACACAGCCCCGCGGGCGGCGCGACGGCGGCCGACTCTCCGCCGGCCGCGCCGGAGCCCGGGACGGAGGTCAGTCCAGCCAGCGACCGTCGCGCATGAGAAGCCGGTTCTCCTGTTCGTTCACCTCGCGCCAGGCCTTCACCACATGAGGGGTGATCCGGAAGAAGACCCACGTCTGCCCGTCCCTCGGGTCCCAGTTCAGCTTCGTCGCGAAGGCGTCGGCGGACTCCTGCTCCAGTTCGGAGGTCTCGACGATCTCGGCGTGTCCTTCGATGTGCACCACATCGCGGGTGGGGCCCACGGTGAGCGCGACCTTGCCCCGGGGCGTGATGTTCCGCGCGGTCGGGTTGGTGCGGCGGGTGCACATCACCAGGGTGCCGCGGTCCCACAGGAACGACAGAGGCATGAGAGTCGGTTCGCCGTCCGGCGACGCCGTGGCCACCCAGGCGTCATGGTCCTCCGCCAGCCGGGCGAGGGTGTCCTGCTTGCGCTGGTCCCGGCTGCGTGCCGGCTCCCGAGTCGTCATACCCGCACGCTAGGCAGCGGGCCCCGTCCGGCGCGTCCGACCACGGGCGGGCGGTCCTCCGTCGATCGGCCTAGGACCAGGGTGCGCGGTGTCTCGGCCCATGAGCGCATGGCGCGGCAACGGACCGCCGACGAGGATGGACCCCATGGAAACACCGTCCCCACAGGCACATGAGCGGGAGCAACGGCCGTCCGTGCCGTCGGCGGAGACCGTCGACGCCTATCTCCGCCGTATCGGAGCCGCCCGGCCCGAGCGGACGGACGCTGCGGCCCTGCGCGAGCTGCAACTGCGGCATCTGCTCACCGTGCCGTTCGAGAACCTCTCGATCCACCTCGGTGAGAACCTCGTCCTCGATGAGAAGCCTCTGCTCGACAAGGTCGTCCGGGCCCGACGCGGAGGGTTCTGCTACGAACTCAACGGAGCGTTCGCCGCGTTGCTGCGCGGCCTCGGGTTCCGGGTGACGCTGCTTCAGGCCCGAGTCTTCGGACCGGGCGGGCGGCTGGGAATCCCGTACGACCACATGACCCTCCGCGTCGAGACCGCCGACGGCACCGGTCCCTGGCTGGCCGATGTCGGATTCGGCGACCACAGCCACCACCCGCTCGCACTCGAGGAGCGGGGCGAACAGCACGATCCGGCGGGGACGTTCCGGATCGCACAGGCGCCCGACGGGGACCTGGACGTACTGCGGGACGGTAAACCGCAGTTCCGGCTCGATCCGCGCCCGCGCGAGCTGGCCGACTTCGAGGCCGGTGCCTGGTACCACCGCACCTCGCCCGCCTCCCACTTCACGCAGTCCCTCGTGTGCTCCCGGCTCACCGAGGACGGCCGTGTCACCCTCTCCGGCCGCAAGCTGGTCACCACTGTGGACGGTGAGCGGGAGGAGCGTACGTTCGCGGACGACGCCGACGTGCTGGCCGCGTACCGGCACCACTTCGGGCTGAGCCTGGACCGGGTCCTCGAGGTCCGGCCGTCCCGCGACTGAGCAGCGGCGCAAGGGGAAACGGAGCCCGCCGGAGGCGGCACAATACTGCGGTGGACGATGTGAGACATGTGCTGGTGCTGCCCGACCGCGACGCCGCTGAGGAGGTCGCCGAGGCCATCGGCGACCGGTTCGGCGTGAATGACGAGCCCCAGTTGGTACGGGACGCCCTGGCCGGTGAGGACGACGCCGAGGACGTCCAGTGGCTGGTGGTCGTCGAGGACCCGGACAGCACGCTGGACGCGGCGGCGCTGGACGAGTTCGTCGCCGACTGGGACGGCTGGCGCGAAGCCCACTGACGGTTCCCCCGGCGCTGTCAGCGGCGCATGGGATGCTTGTCGGCGATGGCCACCAGGAAGAATTCGACCGACGATCCGCTCGCCCCCGTCACGCTCGCCGTGGGCCAGGAGGACCTGCTCCTCGACCGTGCCGTGCAGCAGGTGGTGGCGGCCGCACGGGCCGCTGACGCCGACACGGACGTACGCGACCTCACCGCCGACCAGCTCCAGCCCGGCACCCTGGCAGAGCTGACCAGCCCTTCGCTGTTCGCCGAGCGCAAGGTCGTGATCGTGCGCAATGCGCAGGATCTCTCCGCCGACACGATCAAGGACGTCAAGGCATATCTCGGCGCTCCGGTCGAGGAGATCACCCTGGTGCTGCTGCACCCCGGCGGCGCGAAGGGCAAAGGCCTGCTGGACGCGGCCCGCAAGGCCGGGGCGCGCGAGGTCGCCTGCCCCAAGACCACCAAGCCCGCGGAACGGCTCACATTCGTCCGCTCGGAGTTCCGTGCGCTCGGCAGGTCCGCGACCCCCGAAGCGTGCCAGGCACTGGTCGACTCGATCGGCAGCGATCTGCGGGAGCTCGCGAGCGCGGTCTCCCAGCTGACTGCCGATGTCGAGGGCACCATCGACGAGGCGGTCGTCGGGCGGTACTACACCGGCCGGGCCGAGGCCTCCAGCTTCAATGTGGCCGACCGGGCGGTGGAGGGCCGTGCGGCCGAGGCGCTGGAGGCGCTGCGCTGGTCGCTGTCGACCGGGGTCGCCCCGGTGCTGATCACCAGCGCGCTGGCCCAGGGCGTGAGGGCGATCGGCAAGCTGTCCTCGGCCCGCGGCGGCCGGCCGGCCGATCTCGCCCGTGAACTGGGCATGCCGCCCTGGAAGATCGACCGCGTGCGCCAGCAGATGCGGGGCTGGACCCCCGACGGAGTCGCGGCGGCGCTCCGAGCGGTGGCCGAGGCGGACGCCGGCGTCAAGGGCGGCGGTGACGACCCGGAGTACGCGCTGGAGCGGGCGGTCGTGGCGATCGCCCGCGCGGCCCGTTCCGGCCGCCGCTGACGCGGCGCGATTCGGTACGGGCGTGCCTGGCCCCGTGGGGCTTCCGTGTGAGCGTGTCCGGTCCCCGTCGGGTTCAGGCATGCCTGTGCCCGTCGGAGGCGCACGGTCGCGCCTGGTCGCGGTGCCGGTGCCCATGCCGCAAGTGCGGCATCGCCCCGTGGCGCCGGGCCCCGGAGCCACGCACGACAAAAGCCCCGGCCCGCGGTCCTGGGGAAGGACGGCGGCCGGGGCCTTCGTTCACACTTGGTGCGCCGCACCCGCGTGGCGAACGCAGGCCGCGTGCGGCGCGAGGGGTGCCGGTCGGGAGCGGATGAGAGGGCCCGCTTGATCCCTAACGGCGGTCAGTCACGAGCTCAGCCCTGCAGGGAGCCAACCTTGGCAGCCAGCGCCGACTTCTTGTTGGCGGCGGCGTTCTTGTGGATGACACCCTTCGAGACAGCCTTGTCGAGCTTGCGGGACGCCTCACGGACGGCCACGGTGGCCTTCTCGACGTCGCCGGCGACGACGGCCTCGCGGGCCTTGCGGATCGCGGTCTTGAGCGAGGACTTGACGGCCTTGTTGCGCAGGCGCGCCTTCTCGTTCGTCTTGTTCCGCTTGATCTGGGACTTGATGTTCGCCACGAAAGAGCCTTCTCAGGTTCGATGATCTCTGATGTCGTATCCCTCCCCCGCAACCCTCCGGGTACGGGAGACGCCCTCAGAGAGGGCACGAGACACAGCTGCCCAGGCTACCAGCCGCTGGTCGGACGGCCCAAACCGGGCACAGTCCCGTACGCGTGGGACGATGGACCACGTATCGATCCGACATCGACCCCAGCCGAGCCTCACCCGACCCGGCATCTGCCGAAGAATCAGGACCCTGCGTGCCCGCGACTCCTCCTCATGTGCCCGAGCCGAGCCGTACCGACCCGGCTCTGATCCGCAATTTCTGCATCATCGCGCATATCGACCACGGCAAGTCGACCCTTGCCGACCGGATGCTGCAGCTGACCGGTGTGGTCGAGCAGCGGCAGATGCGTGCTCAGTACCTCGACCGGATGGACATCGAGCGCGAGCGCGGCATCACGATCAAGTCCCAGGCGGTGCGACTGCCGTGGGCGCCCACCCAGGGTGAGGGCCATGGGAAGACCCACATCCTCAACATGATCGACACCCCCGGGCACGTCGACTTCACCTACGAGGTCTCCCGGTCCCTGGCGGCGTGCGAGGGAACCGTCCTGCTCGTCGACGCCGCCCAGGGCATCGAGGCGCAGACACTCGCCAACCTCTATTTGGCGATGGAGAACGACCTCACGATCGTCCCGGTCCTCAACAAGATCGACCTGCCGGCCGCCCAGCCGGAGAAGTTCGCCGAGGAGCTGGCGAACCTGGTCGGCTGCGACCCGGACGACGTGCTGCGCGTCTCCGCCAAGACCGGCGTCGGCGTCGAGGCACTGCTCGACCGCGTGGTCAAGGATGTCCCGGCCCCGGTCGGTGTGGCCGACGCCCCCGCCCGCGCGATGATCTTCGACTCGGTCTACGACTCGTACCGCGGTGTCGTCACCTATGTACGAGTCATCGACGGCCAGCTCAACAAGCGCGAGCGCATCCGGATGATGTCCACGGGCGCCACCCACGAGCTGCTGGAGATCGGCACCAACTCCCCGGAGATGCTGCCGGCCGACGGCCTCGGCGTCGGTGAGGTCGGCTATCTGATCACCGGTGTGAAGGACGTCCGCCAGTCCAAGGTCGGTGACACCATCACCACCTTGCACAAGGGCGCCACGGAGGCACTCGGCGGCTACAAGGACCCCAAGCCGATGGTGTTCTCCGGCCTGTATCCGCTGGACGGCTCGGACTACCCCGAGCTGCGTGACGCGCTCGACAAGCTCCAGCTCAACGACGCCGCCCTGGTCTACGAGCCGGAGACCTCCGCGGCCCTCGGCTTCGGCTTCCGCGTCGGCTTCCTCGGTCTGCTGCACCTCGACGTGATCCGGGAGCGGCTGGAGCGCGAGTTCGGCCTCGACCTGATCGCCACCGCGCCGAACGTGGTCTACCGCGTCCTCATGGAGGACGGCGTCGAGCACACGGTCACCAACCCGAGTGAATTCCCCGAGGGCAAGATCTCCGAGGTGTACGAGCCGGTCGTACGGGCCACCATCCTGGCGCCGAGCGAGTTCATCGGCTCGATCATGGAGCTCTGCCAGACCCGCCGCGGCACGCTGCTCGGCATGGACTACCTCTCCGAGGACCGGGTGGAGATCCGCTACACCCTGCCGCTCGCGGAGATCGTCTTCGACTTCTTCGACCAGCTGAAGTCCAAGACGCGCGGTTACGCCTCGCTCGACTACGAGCCCACCGGCGAGCAGGCGTCCAGTCTGGTCAAGGTCGACATCCTGCTGCACGGCGACAAGGTCGACGCCTTCTCCGCCATCACCCACAAGGACGCTGCGTACGCATACGGCGTGCGGCTCGTCGCCAAGCTGCGCGAGCTGATCCCGCGGCAGGCGTTCGAGGTGCCGATCCAGGCCGCCATCGGCTCCAGGGTCATCGCCCGGGAGACGATCCGCGCCATCCGCAAGGACGTTCTTGCCAAGTGCTACGGCGGTGACATCTCCCGTAAGCGGAAGCTGCTGGAGAAGCAGAAGGAAGGCAAGAAGCGGATGAAGATGGTCGGCAGCGTGGAGGTGCCTCAGGAGGCCTTCATCGCGGTGCTGTCCAGCGACGAGGGCGGCAAGAGCAAGAAGTAGCGCGGCGGCGGCGAGCGGTCCGTGGGGCGGTTGCCGTCCGGCGTGCGCGGAGTGCGCCGTCCGCCGTTTCCGCCGGCCACACTCGTACCGAGAAGCGCCCGTCCGGTCCCCGGATGGGCGCTTCTCGGCCATCTGTGGATATGCCATTCGTTACATGTGGCATACACCGAATGACTGCTCAGGAGAGCCGACCTGCACTCCGTTCGTTATGAAGCGGCAGCCCGCAGGCTCTTACGCGCCGGTCGTACGCGCTCTACCCTGAGCACGGCTCGATGGTTACTCGCCAGTTTAAAGAACCAGCCAGTCGTGCAGTGCTGCCGCAGGCCCGGAGGACGTCGTGAGCGATACCCAGACCCTGATCGAGAACCGACCGCCGTCCGTCGCGGTCCTGTTCGCCGAGCGCGTGGCGGCCACGCCGGACAGCGAGGCCTACCGCTATCCGGTGCCACCCGCCTCGGGGTCAGGTCCCGATGACTGGAAGTCCCTGAGCTGGGGCGAGGCCGCCGAGCGGGTCCATTCCATTGCCGCCGGGCTGATCGACCTCGGGGTGCAGCCCGAGGAGCGGGTCGCGCTCGCCTCCTCCACCCGGGTCGAGTGGATCCTCGCCGACCTCGGTGTGATGTGCGCGGGCGGCGCCACCACCACGATCTACCCCTCGACCAACGCCGAGGAGTCGGCGTTCATCCTCTCCGACTCCGACAGCCGCGTGCTCATCGCCGAGGACGCCGCCCAGCTGGCCAAGGCGCGTGAGCGCCGGTCCGAGCTGCCCGCGCTCCACCACGTCGTGGTCGTCGACCCGGCCGGGGTGGAGGCGGACGCCGCCGACCCGGAGGGATGGGTTCTCACGCTCGCGGAGCTCGAGGCGCGCGGCGCGCAGTACCTCGAGAAGCACCCGCAGGCCGTCAAGGAGCGGGTCGGCGCCATCACCTCCGACCAGCTGGCGACCCTCATCTACACCTCCGGCACCACCGGCCGGCCCAAGGGCGTGCGCCTGCCGCACGACAACTGGTCGTACATGGCCAAGGCCATGACCGCGACCGGTCTGATCGGCAAGGACGACGTCCAGTACCTGTGGCTGCCGCTGGCGCACGTCTTCGGCAAGGTGCTCACGTCCGGCCAGATCGAGGTCGGCCACGTCACCGCCGTCGACGGCCGGGTCGACAAGATCATCGAGAACCTCCCGGTCGTGCAGCCGACCTACATGGCGGCCGTCCCGCGGATCTTCGAGAAGGTCTACAACGGAGTCGCGGCCAAGGCGCGGGCCGGCGGCGGCGCCAAGTACAAGATCTTCCAGTGGGCGGCCGGGGTCGCCCGTGAGTACGCCAAGGTCACGCAGGACAACTACCGCCGCACCGGCACGGCCACCGCGCCGTTCGGTCTGAGCACCAAGCACAAGATCGCCGATGCGCTCGTCTACTCCAAGCTGCGCGAGGCGTTCGGCGGCCGGCTGCGCGCCGCGGTCTCCGGCTCGGCGGCGCTCGCCCCCGAGATCGGCTTCTTCTTCGCCGGCGCCGGGATCCACATCCTGGAGGGCTACGGCCTCACCGAGTCCAGCGCCGCCTCCTTCGTCAACCCGGGCGAGGCCTACCGCACCGGCACGGTCGGCAAGCCGGTGCCCGGCTGCGAGGTGCGGATCGCGGACGACGGCGAGATTCTGCTGCGCGGCCCCGGCATCATGGACGGCTACCACAACCAGCCCGAGAAGACCGCCGAGGTCCTGGAGCCGGACGGCTGGTTCCACACCGGCGACATCGGCGAACTCTCCGCGGACGGCTATCTGCGGATCACGGACCGCAAGAAGGACCTGATCAAGACCTCTGGCGGCAAGTACATCGCGCCCGCCGAGGTCGAGGGCCAGTTCAAGGCCGTGTGCCCGTTCGTCTCCAACATCCTGGTGCACGGCGCGGACCGGAACTTCTGTACCGCGCTGATCGCCCTCGACGAGGCGGCCATCCTCGGCTGGGCCAAGGACAACGGCCTGGACGGCAAGTCGTACGCCGAGGTGGTGGCCGCGCCGCAGACCGAGCAGCTCATCGAGGGCTATGTGAAGCGCCTCAACGAGGGCCTGCAGCGCTGGCAGACCATCAAGAAGTTCCGGCTGCTGCCGCGCGATCTGGACATCGAGCACGGCGAGCTGACGCCCAGCCTCAAGCTGAAGCGCCCGGTCGTCGAGCGTGAGTACAAGAACCTGATCGAGGAGATGTACGAGGGCTCGCGCGAGGCGTGACGCCCTGCGGAAATCAGCCTTGACGGGGACGGGACCCCACCCAGTTCGGTGACTTGGCGCTTATGTGCGGGCGCATTCTGTCACTCTGTCGGTGTCATCAAGCGGCGCATTGCCAGCACCGATCAGGAGCCGCACATGGGGTCCCTTCCGATGCAGCGAGACACCGGCACACGCTCCACGCTCGTGTACACGGCGGGAGTCGGCGTGTGTCCGGTCGCCCGGATCACTCTGCCGGGCACGCTTGTCACGCCGTCCGCCGCGCGCCGGTTCGCGCGCGGCGTGCTCGGTGACTGGGCCGGGCTCGGCCTGCTCGGGGTGTGCGCGCTGTGTCAGGGCGGTGACGGCTGCCCGCCGGGCGGGCACAGCACCGACCGGTTCGTCGACGACGTGGTGCTGGTCGTCGACGAGCTCGTCACCAACGCCGTTGTCCACGCGGGCACCGGTGCCGAGCTGCTCTGCCGGTTCGAGGAGTCGACGGCGCAGGCGCCCGCGGCCGTCGTGGTCGAGGTCTGCGACCATCACCCGGCCCGGGCGGTGCACAGCGAACCGCACAGCGCCGATCAGTCGGGCACCCCCGACTACGGGCGTGGCCTGCACCTCGTCGGGGCACTCGCCGAGCGCTGGGGCATCACGTACCACGCTGCGCAGAAGACCGTCTGGGCCCGGGTGCCCGTCGACGGCTGGGACACCCGGTCGCTCGCCGTCGCCGAGCCGGTCAGCCACCGGCGTACCGGGAGCCCGCCCCCCGGGTCCGCCGCGGGTGACGAACGCGACTGGGACGGCCGCGGGGCCCTGTCGTTCCTCGCCGAAGCCTCCGATCTGCTCGCCGGACAGCTGGACGAGGACATGGTCGTGGCCCTGGCCGGCCAGCTCCTGGTGCCGCGGCTCGCCGACTGGTGCGCGATCTGGCTGGACGGCGAGAGCGGGCAGCACACGGCGGGCAAGGGCGGTACAGGCACAGCACCGCGGACGGTCCGGGTCTGGCACAGCGACGAGTCCCGCAGCGAGGAGCTGCGGGAGATGCTGGGCCGGCAGCCACCGCCCCTGCCCGGTGATGCGCGCGGAGGGCCCGTGCCGATCGCCTGGCCCTCCGACGGGGAGCCGGGCTCCGGGGACGGCTCCGGAGGCGACGGCACCGCGCTGGCGTGCCCTCTCGTCGCGGGCGGACGCTCGCTGGGCCTCCTGCTCGTCGCGCGCCAGGGGCTCGCCCCCGTGCCCGACGATGTGGCCGCGCTCGTCGAGGACTTCGCCCGCCGGGTCGCCCTGGCCATCAGCGCCGCGCGCCAGTACACCCGGCAGGCCACCATCAGCCAGGTCCTCCAGCGCGGACTGCTGCCCAGCAAGGTGGGGCAGATCCCCGGCGTCGACTCGTTCCTGGTGTACGAGCCGAGCGACGACGGGGTCGTGGGCGGCGACTTCTACGACATCTTTCCCGCCGGGAGCGGCGCGCGCTGGTGCTTCGTGCTCGGCGACGTCCAGGGCAGCGGCCCCGAGGCCGCCGTCGTCACCGGGCTGGCCAGGCCCTGGCTCCGGCTGCTCGCCCGCGAGGGGTACCAGGTGTCCCAGGTCCTCGACCGGCTGAACGGACTGCTGCTCGACGACGCCACGGAGGCGGCGGAGTCCGCCGCCGCACTGGTGGCGGCCGCCTCGGCGGGCGGGCAGGGCGCGCCGGAGGGGCCGCAGGCCCGTTTCCTGTCCCTGCTGTACGGCGAGGTGGTCGCCTCGCCCGCGGGTGGCGTGCGCTGCACGCTGGCGAGCGCCGGTCATCCGCTCCCGCTGCTGCTGCGCCCCGACGGGACCGTGCGGGCCGCGGCCGAGCCGCAGATGCTGCTCGGGGTCGTCGACGATGTCACGTACGAGAGCCAGACCTTCGACCTGGAACCCGGTGACACCCTCCTCTGTGTGACCGACGGGGTGACGGAGCGGCGCTCGGGGGCGCGGATGTTCGACGACGAGGACGGGCTGGCCACGGTGCTCGCCGGGTGCACCGGGCTGCCCGCGCAGGGTGTGGCACAACGGATCAGGGCGGCGGTGTACGCCTTCGCGGAGGCACCGCCGAGGGACGATCTGGCGCTGCTGGTGCTCCAGGCCCGGTGACCCGTTGCTCCGTGCCCGGTGGCCCGGACCGGGCCACCGGGCACGGTGACGGACAATGGGGGGCATGCCCTCCGTACTGCCTGACGGCGAGCCCATGCCCGTCGACGGCGCGCTGCCCGCGTCCGCCCTCGATCGCGCCGGGGACCGGCCGCTCGCCTTCTATCTGCATGTGCCCTACTGCGCCACGCGCTGCGGCTACTGCGACTTCAACACCTACACCGCCACCGAGCTGCGCGGCTCCGGCGGCGTGCTCGCCTCCCGGGAAAACTACGCCGACACCCTGTCCGACGAGATCCGGCTGGCCCGCAAGGTGCTGGGCGACGACCCCCGGCAGGTACGGACCGTGTTCGTCGGCGGTGGTACGCCGACGCTGCTGGATGCCGGCGATCTCGTACGGATGCTGGACGCCGTACGGGAGGAGTTCGGGCTCGCGGACGACGCGGAGATCACGACCGAGGCGAACCCGGAGTCGGTCTCTCCGGAGTATCTGGCGCAGCTGCGGGCCGGGGGCTTCAACCGGATCTCGTTCGGGATGCAGAGCGCGCGGCAGCACGTACTGAAGGTTCTCGACCGTACGCACACGCCCGGGCGCCCCGAGGCGTGTGTCGCGGAGGCGCGTGCGGCCGGCTTCGACCACGTCAACCTCGACCTGATCTACGGCACCCCGGGGGAGAGCGACGACGACTGGCGGGCCTCGCTGGAGGCGGCGGTCGGCGCCGGGCCGGACCATGTCTCGGCGTACGCGCTGATCGTCGAGGAGGGCACACAGCTGGCGCGCCGCATCCGGCGCGGCGAGGTCCCGATGACCGACGACGACGTCCACGCGGACCGCTACCTCATCGCGGACTCGGTGCTGGGACAGGCGGGCTACGACTGGTACGAGGTCTCCAACTGGGCCACATCCGACGCGGGCCGCTGCCTGCACAACGAGCTGTACTGGCGCGGTGCGGACTGGTGGGGCGCCGGGCCCGGCGCGCACAGCCATGTGGGTGGCGTGCGCTGGTGGAACGTGAAGCACCCCGGCGCCTATGCGGCGGCGCTGGCGGAAGGGCGCTCGCCGGGGGCAGGGCGTGAGGTCCTGTCGGACGAGGACCGCCGGGTGGAGCGCATCCTGCTGGAGCTGCGGCTGCGGGAGGGTGTGCCGCTGTCGCTGCTGCGGTCGGCCGGGCGGAAGGCCGCTGACCGCGCCCTGGGGGACGGGCTGCTGGAGACGGGGCCGTACGGGGAGGGGCAGGCGGTGCTGACGCTGCGGGGGCGGCTGCTGGCGGACGCGGTGGTGCGGGACCTGGTGGACTGATCACTCTCCGGAGTGAACCCGTGCGGATCTGAGGTGCACCTGCCTAGGCTGTCCCTAGCCTGCTGCTCAAAGGATGCGGCGGATGAGGAGGGCCACGGAGATGACCGCTGTGGATGACCGGCCTGTTGCATCGATTGCTGACCTCTTCGAGAACCTTGACGTTCCCGAAGGGCTCAAGGCGGAGCTCCTGCGGGGGGAAATCGTGATGATGGCCGGGCCCGACTGGGTCCACAACATGATCGTTCAGTCCGTCCAGGATCAGATTCCGCGTGCTCGCTGGGACCGGCTTCAGACACAGGACATCGCCATCCCGGGCGAGTCGAGCGAGCCGCAGCCCGACCTCGTGGTCCACGAGCATGGGGCTTTCGAAGGCCCCGGCCGACTCATCCCCGCCCCCGCCATCACGATGGTCATGGAAGTGGTCTCCAAGACCAGCGCCGACCGTGACTACCGTCTCAAGCCGTCGATGTACGCGGCCGGACAGGTGGACGCCTATCTGATCGTCGATCCCTTCGCCGCCCGCTGCGTCCTCCTCACCGAACCGACAGGCTCCGGCGAGGCGGCCCGGTACCAGGTAGAGCGGACCGCCAAATTCGGAGACCCGCTGCCCGTCGACGTGCTGGTTCTCACGTTGGACACGTCCCAGTTCCGGACCCTGCCACGCGACTAGGAGCCTTCGGGCGCCGTCACGAAGTCGATCAGTTCCTCCACCCGGCCGAGCAGCTCCGGCTCCAGGTCTTTGTAGGAGTGCACGCGCGACAGGATGTGCTGCCACGCCGCGCCCGTGTTCTGCGGCCAGCCCAGGGCGCGGCACACGCCCGTCTTCCAGTCCTGGCCGCGCGGGACCGCCGGCCAGGAGCGGATGCCCACCGACGAGGGCTTCACCGCCTCCCAGACATCGATGTACGGGTGGCCCACGACCAGCACGTGCGCATCCGTCACCGAGGCCGCGATGCGCGACTCCTTCGAGCCGGGGACCAGGTGGTCGACCAGCACGCCCAGGCGTGCGTCCGCGGCGGGGGCGAACTCCGCGACGATCGACGGGAGGTCGTCGATGCCCTCCAGGTATTCGACGACCACACCCTCGATCCGCAGGTCGTCGCCCCAGACCCGCTCGACCAGTTCCGCGTCGTGGCGGCCCTCCACATAGATGCGGCCGGCCCGGGCGACGCGGGCGCGGGCCTGCGGGACCGCGATCGAGCCGGAGGCCGTACGGGCGGGCCGGGACGGGGCCGCCGCGGAGGGGCGGACCAGGGTGACGACCGTGCCCTCCAGCAGGAAGCCGCGGGGTTCCAGGGGGAAGACCCGGTGCTTGCCGAAGCGGTCCTCCAGCGTGACCGTGCCCGCCTCGCAGCGGATCACCGCGCCGCAGAACCCGGTGGTGACCTCCTCCACGACCAGATCGGGTTCGGCGGGAACCTCGGGAACGGGGCCGGACCGTTTCCAGGGCGGCGTCAGGTCGGGGTCGTACTGCCTCGCGTGCATGGGGGCATTCTGCCGGGGGCCGACGGCCGACGGGGCGTCAGGTCCGGGCAGCGGGCTCCCGTGTGCGGCCGGCGCTACTGCACACCGAAGCGCTCCGCCAGCGCGTCACGCTGGCGGCGCACGAACGCCGCGTCCACCACCGCACCGTGCCCCGGCACGTACATCGCGTCCTCGCCGCCGAGCGCCAGCAGCCGGTCAAGCGCGGCGGGCCAGCGCGACGGGATCGCGTCCGGGCCCGCCTGCGGTTCGCCCGACTCCTCGACCAGGTCGCCGCAGAAGACGACCTCGGGGCTGCCCGGCACCAGCAGCGCAAGATCGTGACCGGTGTGGCCGGGGCCCACATTGGCCAGCAGGACCTGGCGGCCGCCGAGCTCCAGCGTCCACTCCCCGCTCACCAGATGCTGCGGCGCCACCAGCAGGTCGGTGGCCTCCGCGGCCGCGTCCGGGTCCACCCCGTGCCGTACGGCGCTCCTGCGCAGTTCGCCGCGGTCCCGCCGCAGCACCGCGTCGACGCCGACCGCACCGTAGATCTCCACTCCCGCGAACGCGGCCGTCCCCAGCACATGGTCGAAGTGGGGATGGCTCAGTGCGATATGCGTCACCCGGCGGCCGCCCAGGAGTGCCTGCGCCTGGGTGCGGAGCTCGGCCCCTTCGCGGATCGTCGAGCCTGTGTCGTACAGGAGAATCGCGTCCTCACCGGCGACCAAACCGATGGTGGCATCCCAGATCGGCATCCTTCGGCGGCCGATTCCGTCGCCGAGTCGTTCCCAGCCGGAGTCTTCCCAAGTGACGTCCATGCGGCGACGCTATCCGCATCCACCAGCGCAGTCTCGTGACAGCGGGTCGGCCGCCCTTGCTAGGGGGATACCCGGCAGCCGTACACTGGGCCAGGGGAATGCTGGCACTCACCCTCATCGAGTGCCAGGCGAAACACCGAGGAACCACAGCTGGAGGTGCGCGCGATGCTCAGCGAACGCAGACTCGAGGTCCTGCGCGCCATCGTCCAGGACTATGTCGGCACCGAGGAACCCGTCGGCTCCAAGGCCCTGACCGAGCGGCACAAGCTCGGCGTCTCCCCGGCCACCGTCCGCAACGACATGGCGGTGCTGGAGGAAGAGGGCTTCATCGCCCAGCCGCACACCAGTGCGGGACGGATCCCCACCGACAAGGGGTACCGGCTCTTCGTCGACAGGCTGGCCGGCGTCAAGCCGCTGTCGTCGCCCGAGCGCCGCGCCATCCAGAACTTCCTGGACGGAGCGGTCGACCTCGACGACGTCGTGGGCCGTACGGTACGGCTGCTGGCGCAGCTGACCCGGCAGGTCGCCGTCGTCCAGTACCCCTCGCTGACCCGGTCGACCGTCCGGCATGTGGAACTCCTCTCCCTGGCGCCCGCCCGTCTGATGCTCGTGCTGATCACGGACACCGGACGGGTCGAACAGCGCATGATCGACTGCCCTGCGCCCTTCGGTGACATCTCGCTCGCGGATCTGCGCGCCCGGCTCAACAGCCGGGTCGTGGGACGCCGCTTCACGGATGTGCCGCAACTGGTGCAGGACCTGCCCGAGTCCTTCGAGCGCGAGGATCGCGGTACCGTCTCCGCGGTGCTGTCCACGCTGCTCGAAACCCTGGTCGAGGAGACCGAGGAGCGGCTCATGATCGGCGGAACCGCCAATCTGACCCGCTTCGCACACGATTTCCCGCTGACCATCAGGCCGGTGCTCGAGGCGCTCGAGGAGCATGTGGTGCTGCTCAAGCTGCTCGGCGAGGCCAAGGAGTCGGGCGGTATGGGCATGACCGTACGGATCGGTCATGAGAACGCCCACGAAGGTCTCAACTCCACGTCCGTGGTCGCTGTCGGCTACGGTTCGGGCGACGAGGCAGTTGCCAAACTCGGCGTGGTCGGACCGACCCGCATGGACTACCCCGGAACGATGGGAGCGGTACGCGCAGTGGCACGTTACGTCGGACAGATCCTGGCGGAGTCGTAAGTGGCCACGGACTACTACGCCGTACTCGGCGTGCGCCGCGACGCATCTCAGGACGAGATCAAGAAGGCCTTCCGCCGTCTCGCGCGCGAACTCCACCCGGACGTGAATCCGGACCCGAAGACGCAGGAGCGCTTCAAGGAGATCAACGCGGCCTACGAGGTGCTGTCGGACCCGCAGAAGAAGCAGGTCTACGACCTCGGCGGCGACCCGCTGTCGCAGGCCGGCGGCGGCGCGGGCGGCTTCGGAGCGGGTGGCTTCGGCAACTTCTCCGACATCATGGACGCGTTCTTCGGTACGGCGTCGCAGCGCGGCCCCCGGTCACGCACGCGCCGCGGCCAGGACGCCATGATCCGCCTCGAGATCGAGCTCAACGAAGCGGCCTTCGGCACCACCAAGGACATCCAGGTCGACACGGCCGTCGTCTGTACGACGTGCTCCGGTGAGGGCGCGGCGCCCGGTACCTCGGCGCAGACCTGTGACATGTGCCGCGGCCGCGGTGAGGTCTCGCAGGTGACCCGGTCCTTCCTGGGCCAGGTCATGACCTCGCGGCCGTGCCCGCAGTGCCAGGGCTTCGGCACCGTCGTGCCGACCCCGTGCCCCGAGTGCGCAGGCGACGGCCGGGTCCGCTCGCGGCGCACCCTGACCGTGAAGATCCCGGCCGGTGTGGACAACGGCACCCGTATCCAGCTCGCGGGCGAGGGCGAGGTCGGCCCCGGCGGCGGCCCCGCGGGTGATCTGTACGTCGAGATCCACGAACTGCCGCACCCGGTCTTCCAGCGGCGCGGCGACGATCTGCACTGCACGGTGACGATCCCGATGACGGCGGCGGCCCTGGGCACGAAGTGCCCGCTGGAGACGCTCGACGGCGTGGAGGAGGTCGACATCCGGCCGGGTACGCAGTCCGGCCAGTCGATCCCGCTGCACGGTCGCGGCATCACGCATCTGCGCGGCGGAGGACGCGGCGATCTGATCGTGCACGTCGAGGTGACCACCCCGACCAAGCTGGACCCGGACCAGGAGCGGCTGCTGCGCGACCTGGCGAAGCTGCGGGGCGAGGAGCGGCCGTTGGGGCAGTTCCAGCCCGGGCAGCAAGGACTGTTCTCGCGTCTGAAGGATGCGTTCAACGGGCGTTAGGCGGGGTTGTGCCGGGTCCGGGGGTGTCCCCGGGCCGGCACGGTCAGCCTGGGCGGCAGGCTGTTCTCGCGTCTGAAGGATGCGTTCGACGGGCGTCGGGCCCTGGGCGGCTCGAGCCGCCCGCGGCGTGCGGCGCCGGACGCGTCGGCGTCTGGCGCCCCACGCCGCTCCGGGGTCCCCGGCTCGGCGGAATACCGGATTCGGCGGGGCGCCAGGGACATGGCACGATGCGTTCATGTCCTCCGCACTGAGCGATCTTTGCCGGTATCCGATCGTGCAGGCCCCGATGGCGGGCGGTGCCTCCTGCCCCCAGCTCGCCGCTGCTGTCTCCGAGGCCGGTGGCCTCGGCTTCCTCGCGGCCGGGTACAAGACGGCGGACGGCATGTACCAGGAGGTCACACAGCTCCGCGGGCTGACCGGCCGGCCCTTCGGCGTCAATCTGTTCATGCCGCAGCCCGGCACCGCCGACCCCGCCGCAGTCGGGGTCTACATGCAGCAGCTCGCCGGTGAGGCCACCTGGTACGAGACTCCGCTCGGCGATCCCGACAGCGGACGCGACGACGGCTACGAGGCCAAGCTGGCCATCCTGCTCGACGACCCGGTCCCGGTCGTCTCCTTCACCTTCGGCTGCCCCCCGGCCTATGTGTTCAAGTCCTTCGCCAAGGCGGGCACCTTCACGATCGTCACCGTCACCACGCCCGACGAGGCGCTGGCCGCGCACCAGGCAGGCGCCCAGGCGGTGTGCGTGCAGGGGGTGGAGGCGGGTGGTCACCAGGGAACACACCGTGACGACCCCGCCGCCGACGGGTCCGGGATCGGGCTGCTCACCCTGATCGAGCTGGTCCGCGAGACCGTGCCGCTGCCGGTGATCGCCGCGGGCGGGCTGATGCGCGGCTCCCAGATCGCCGCCGCGCTGGCGTGCGGCGCGAGCGCGGGTCAGCTGGGGACCGCGTTCCTGGTGTGCCCCGAGTCCGGCGCGAACGCCCTGCACAAGCAGGCCATGACCAACCCCTTGTTCGTACGCACCGAACTGACCCGTGCCTTCTCCGGGCGGCCCGCGCGGGGCCTGGTGAACCGTTTCATGCGCGAGCACGGGCCCTACGCACCCGCCGCCTATCCCGAGGTGCACCATCTGACCGGTGGGCTGCGCAAGGCGGCTGCCAAGGCGGGCGATCCGC
The DNA here is from genome assembly GCF_040613775.1 of Streptomyces sp. NPDC006208. Classification (NCBI taxonomy): domain Bacteria; kingdom Bacillati; phylum Actinomycetota; class Actinomycetes; order Kitasatosporales; family Streptomycetaceae; genus Streptomyces; species Streptomyces sp. NPDC006208. Next base: position 83,813 of record NZ_JBEXSW010000032.1, read on the forward strand.
AGGGCATGGCGCTGTGGGCGGGCCAGGGCCACCGGCTGGCACGCGAGCTGCCCGCCGGCCGGCTGGTGGAGGTCCTGGCCGCCGAAGTCGATGCCGCACGGGCCGCGTCGGCGCTGGGTGGTGCGCGATGACTGCGCCGGTGTTCGTCGTCGACGATTTCACTGCGGGCGACGGTGGCCGCTTCGTGCTGGACGGCCCCGAGGGACGCCACGCCGTGTCCGTGAAGCGGCTGCGCCCCCGCGAGGATGTCGTTCTCACCGACGGACACGGCCGGTGGGCCGAATGCGTGGTGCTCGACACGGAAGGCAAGGACCGTCTGGTCGTCCAACTGGACTCGGTCAAGGAGGAGCCGGAGTCCGTGCCCCGCATCACGGTCGTGCAGGCCCTGCCCAAGGGCGACCGCGGCGAACTGGCCGTGGAGACCATGACGGAGACGGGCGTCGACGCGATCGTGCCCTGGGCGGCGTCGCGTTGTATCACCCAGTGGCGTGGCGACCGGGGCGCGAAGGCCCTTGCCAAGTGGCGCTCGACGGCACGGGAGGCGGGCAAGCAGTCCCGCCGGGTCCGTTTCCCCGAGGTGGCGGACGCGGCAACGACCAAGCAGGTGGCGGCGCTTCTGGCGGCGGCGGACTTTGCGGCGGTGCTCCACGAGGAGGGGGCGGAGCCCCTGGCCACCGCGGACCTTCCGGCGGACGGGTCGATCGTGCTGGTCGTCGGCCCGGAGGGCGGCGTGTCCCCCGAGGAACTGGCCGCATTCGCGGAGGCGGGCGCCAAGCACTGCCGACTGGGGCCCAGTGTGCTGCGCACCTCCACGGCGGGCACGGCCGCGACGGCACTGCTGATGGGGCGCACGGGCCGCTGGTCCTGACGGACCGGCTCTGCCCACCGGCGCGCTCGGGTCTGGTCCTGATGGACCGGCTCTGCCCACCGGCGCGCTCGGGTCTGGTCCTGATGGACCGGCTCTGCCCACCGGCGCGCTCGGGTCTGGTCCTGATGGACCGGCTCTG
>NZ_JBEXSW010000032.1:84917-105040 GCF_040613775.1 Streptomyces sp. NPDC006208
TGCCCACCGGCGCGCTCGGGTCTGGTCCTGGCGGACCGGGCTCTGCCCACCGCTCGGGCCTGCCGGCACCGCCGGGGCCCTCGCTTCTCAAGCCCTCATCGGCCGAGTGCTCTTGGCGTGAGCCTTTGCTTTTCAAGCCCCCGTCGGCCAGGCCCTCGTGCGTGAGCCCTCACTTCTGCGCCGGCGTGGTCGACCACTCGGCGGCGGACACCCGGGCGAGCACCGCGTCGTACAGCACCCAGCCGTCCACCTCGGTCGTCCCGCGCGGCCGGCAGCAGATCCCGCTCCGTCGCCGCGTCCACCAGGCGGCGGGCAACTCCCGGCTCGTGGAGGGTCTGCCACTCGCCCTCGACGGCGGCCACCGCGCCCGAGTGCGCGTACCCGCCGGAGATGATCCGGCCGGGCGGTCGCGGAACGCGATCTCGAGGCGCCCGTCCGTGCCCACGCGGCGCAGCGCGAGGACGGTCCGGCAGCCCTCGGGGGTGTTCTCGTTGCCCGTGTGCCGGTGGCGGACCGGCCACATGTGGACGGTGCCGGCGTCGACGACGAGGCAGCTTGTACCGGTCAGCTTCCTGCTGATGCCGACCGTGGACGGCAACCTTGGCCGCAACCACTCTTTTGCGGCCGGGGCCGCGATGGCACTCTGATGTCCATGGGGGCCTTGAGATGCGCGCGGCGCCCGCTCGCCGCGATCGCCTTTGCGGGACTGGCAGTTGTCGGCGGAGTGGCCTGTGAGCCCGCCTCGGCCGGCGGACTCACGGCGGTCGGTGTGGCCGTCACCACCGACAAGACCGCCACCAGCACCTTCGAGCGGCTCGACATCGACGTGCGCTGGCTCAGCTGCACCGCCACGATCCGCGCACGAGCCACCGCGGGCACCACCGGAAGCCCGTCCCGCACACCCGCCCCGTCCGCCGCCGTCGACTGCCGGGGCGAGACGGCCGCCGGCGGCGACATCCGCATCACCGGCAAGGTGACCGACGAACGCGAGGGAAAGTGCGTACGCGGCGATCTGACCGCGAAGATCGACGGAAAGATCGCCTTCCAGGCCACCATGCTCGGTGCCTGCGACGCGGCGGCGACCCGCACGCCGACCACGACGCACCGCCCGACCACCGTGCCCCGCCCGACCACGACGCCCCGTCCGACCACCGTGCCGCGCCCGACCGTCACCACGACCGTCACCCCGAAGCCGCCCGCCACCCCGCCCGCGACCGTCACCGTTACCGTCACGGCGGACCCCTCTTCGTCGGCCAAGTGATCCGAACGGGTCACCCGGCGGCGCCGCGCTCCCTAGGGTGATCGTGTGACGCACCCTGCCTACCTCCGGTTTCCGCATCTGCACGGCGAGTTGATCGCCTTCACCGCCGAGGACGACGTCTGGGCCGCACCGCTCGACGGCGGCCGGGCGTGGCGTGTCAGCGCCGACAACATGCCCGTCGACCATCCGAGAATCTCCGCCGACGGCGAGCACATCGCCTGGACGTCGTACCGCGACGGCGCCCCCGAGGTGCACACCGCGCCGCTCGACGGCGGCCCCTCCGACCGCCTCACGCACTGGGGCAGCCACAAGACGTCCGTACGCGGCTGGACCCCCGACGGACACGTCCTGGCCCTCACCACCCACGGCCAGGCATCGCTGCGCCGCACCTGGGCGCGTGCCGTGCCGCTCGACGGCGGCCCCGGCGCCGTCCTGCCCTACGGGCCCGTGGGAGCCGTGGCGTTCGGCCCGCAGACGCTCCTGCTGTCCGCCACCATGGGCCGCGAGGCCGCCGCCTGGAAGCGCTACCGAGGCGGCACGGCAGGCAAGTTGTGGATCGACCCGGGCGGCGACGGGGAATTCGTACGCCTCCATGAGGACCTCGAAGGGAACATCGAGTATCCGCTGTGGGTCGGGGATCGGATCGCGTTCCTGTCCGACCACGAAGGCGTCGGGGCGCTGTACTCCTCCCAGCCCGACGGCTCGGATCTGCGCCGCCACACCGGCATCGAGGGCTTCTACGCCCGCCATGCGGCCACCGACGGAACCCGGGTCGTCTACACCTCGGCCGGTGAACTGTGGCTCCTGGACGACTTGTTCGGCTCCGAGCCGCGCCGCCTGGACATCCGGCTCGGCGGCCAGCGCATCGACATGCGCCCCCGGCCCCTGTCGGCCGAGCACCATCTGGGTACGGCTGCTCCCGACCACACCGGCCGCGGCAGCGCCGTGGAGATCCGCGGCGGCATCCATTGGGTCACCCACCGCGAGGGGCCCGCTCGCGCGCTCGCCGCCGAGCCCGGCGTACGCGGCCGGCTGCCGCGTACCTTCCGCGTGGACGGCGAGGAGCATGTCGTCTGGGTGACCGACGCCGAGGGCGAGGACGCCCTCGAATTCGCCCCGGCGACCGGGGCCGCAGCCGGCGCTCCGCCGCGCAGGCTCGCCGCGGGCCGGCTCGGCCGCGTACTGAGCCTCGCTGTCGCGCCCGACGGCAGCCGTGCCGCCGTCGCCTCGCACGACGGGCGGGTGCTGCTGGTCGAGCGGGAGTCGGGCGAGGTGCGCGAGGTCGACCGCAGCGACCACGGCGACGCCTCCGGGCTCGTCTTCTCGCCCGACTCCGCCTGGCTCGCCTGGTCGCACCCCGGCCCGGACCCGCTGCGCCAGATCAAACTCGCCCACGCCGGCGACCTCACCGTCTCCGAGGCGACGCCGCTGCGGTTCGCCGACTTCCAGCCCGCGTTCACGCTCGACGGTAAGCATCTGGCGTTCCTGTCCGAGCGGGCCTTCGACCCGGTCTACGACATCCATGTCTTCGACCTGGCCTTCGTCGGCGGCTGTCGTCCGCATCTGATCACGCTGGCCGCCGCCACGCCGTCGCCGTTCGGTCCGCAGCGCCATGGCCGGGCCTTCGACGCGGACGACGAGAAGGACCAGCAGCAGGGCGGCGAGAACGGCGGCGTTCCCGTGACCCGGATCGACCTCGACGGGCTCGCCGACCGGATCGTGGCGTTCCCCGTCGAGGCCGCCCACTACTCGACGCTGCGGGCCGCCCGGGACGGACTGCTGTGGCTGCGCCACCCGGTGAGCGGCGTCCTCGGTACGGCCAGGGCCACCCCCGACGACCCGTGGCCCAAGACCGCCCTCGAGCGGTACGACCTCGTCGAGCGGCACGTGGAGGAGCTCTCGTCGGACGCCGATCACTTCCGGGTCAGCGGCGACGGCAAGCGGGTGCTGCTGCGCACCGACGGCAAGCTGAAGGTCGTGCCGAGCGACCGCCGGGCGTCGGGCGACGAGGACAGCGACACCAACATCACCGTCGACCTGGGGCGGGTGCGCGCCACGGTCGACCCGGGCGCCGAGTGGCGGCAGATGTACGCCGAGGCCGGGCGGCTGATGCGCGACAACTTCTGGCGCGCGGATCTGAGCGGTGTCGACTGGGACGGTGTGCTCGAGCGCTACCGCCCGGTCCTCGACCGGGTCGCCACCCACGACGATCTGGTGGATCTGCTCTGGGAGGTGCAGGGCGAGCTCGGCACCTCGCACGCGTATGTCACCCCGCGCGGGGGACACGGCGACCGGTCCACCCGGCAGGGTCTGCTCGGCGCCGATCTCTCGCGCGGCGAGGACGGCCTGTGGCGCATCGACCGCATCCTGCCCTCCGAGACCTCCGACCCGAGCGCGCACTCCCCGCTCGCCGCGCCGGGCGTGGCCCTGCGCGCGGGCGACGCGCTGCTCGCCGTCGACGGCCGACCCCTCGACCCCGTCACCGGGCCGGGACCGCTGCTCGTCGGTGCGGCGGGCCGGCCGGTCGAACTGGCCGTCTCCCCGGCGGGCGGTGGCGATCCGCGGCATGCCGTCGTGGTCCCGCTCGCCGACGAGGAACCGCTGCGCTACCACGCATGGGTCGCCGACCGGCGGGCGTACGTCCACGAGAAGTCCGGCGGCCGTCTCGGCTATCTGCACGTCCCCGACATGCAGGCGCCCGGCTGGGCCCAGATCCACCGCGATCTGCGGGTCGAGGTCGCGCGGGAGGGGCTGGTGGTGGACGTACGGGAGAACCGCGGCGGCCACACCTCGCAGCTGGTCGTCGAGAAACTGGCACGCCGGATCGTCGGCTGGGACCTCCCGCGCGGACGGCAGCCGCACAGCTATCCGCTGGACGCGCCGCGCGGGCCGGTGGTCGCGGTGGCCAACGAGTTCTCCGGCTCGGACGGCGACATCGTCAACGCGGCGATCAAGGCGCTGGGCATCGGCCCGGTGGTGGGTACGCGTACCTGGGGCGGCGTGATCGGCATCGACAGCCGCTACCGGCTCGTCGACGGCACGCTGGTGACCCAGCCCAAGTACGCGATCTGGCTGGAGGGTTACGGCTGGGACGTGGAGAATCGGGGCGTCGACCCGGACGTCGAAGTGGTGATGGCCCCGCAGGATCACGCGGCCGGGCGCGACCCGCAGCTGGACGAGGCGGTCCGCATGGCCCTGGCGGTCCTCGCCGAGAACCCGGCGAAGACCCCGCCGGCCCTGCCGTAGCCCCTGCCCCGGGGCGCGGCGCCGGCCGGAAGCGCCACGCCCCCGGGGAAGGCCATGCCCGATACGATGCCGTCGGAAGCGATCACACCCCGAGGAGGATCGGCGTCATGGCCGGAGAACCGCAGGCGGACTGCCTGTTCTGCAAGATCGTCTCCGGCGAGGTGCCGGCCACGGTCGTGCGGGAGACCGAGACCACCGTCGCTTTCCGCGACATCAACCCCCAGGCCCCGACGCACGTCCTGGTCATCCCCAAGGCCCACTACAAGGACGCCGCCGCGCTCGCCGCCGCCTCACCCGAGCTGCTCGCCGATGTGCTGCGCGAGGCGGCCGAGGTCGCCGCCGAGGACAAGGTCGACGCGACCGGCTACCGCATCGTGTTCAACACCGGAAGCGGCGCGGGGCAGACCGTCTTCCACGCCCACGCCCATGTGCTGGGCGGCCGCGGTCTCCAGTGGCCTCCCGGGTAACCGACCTTGTCCGTACGTGAATTGGTGGTGCTCGGCACCGCCAGCCAGGTCCCGACCCGGCACCGCAACCACAACGGCTATCTGCTGCGCTGGGACGGCGAGGGCTTCCTGTTCGACCCGGGCGAGGGCACCCAGCGCCAGATGCTGCGTGCCTCGGTCTCCGCGCACGACATCAACCGGATCTGCATCACGCACTTCCACGGCGACCACTCGCTCGGTGTCGCCGGGGTGATTCAGCGGATCAACCTCGACCGGGTCCCGCACGAGGTGTCGGCGCACTACCCGGCGAGCGGCGAGCACTTCTTCGACCGGCTGCGGTACGCCACGGCCTACCGCGAGACCGTGAAGCTGAACCAGCGCCCGGTCGCCGCCGACGGCGTGATCGCGCGCACCGCCTCGTACACCCTCGAGGCACACAAGCTCTCGCACCCGGTCGAGTCGTACGGTTACCGCCTCGTCGAGCCGGACGGCCGCCGGATGCTGCCCGAGAAGCTCGCCGCGCACGGCATCAAGGGCCCGGACGTGGGCCGGCTGCAGCGTGAGGGGGCCGTCGGAGGCGTCACGCTGGACGACGTGAGCGAGATCCGCAGGGGGCAGCGGTTCGCCTTCGTGATGGACACCCGTCTGTGCGAGGGCGTCCATGTGCTGGCCGAGGGCTGCGACATGCTCGTCATCGAGTCCACCTTCCTCGACGCCGACGAGCAACTTGCCACCGAGCACGGCCACCTGACGGCAGGCCAGGCGGCCCGGGCGGCACGGGATGCGGGCGTACGGCACCTGGTGCTCACGCACTTCTCGCAGCGCTACAGCGTGCCCGCGGTGCCCGGCGAGGCACCGGGCGCGGAGTTCGAACGGCAGGCGCGCGCCGCCGGGTTCGAAGGGGAGCTCACCGTCGCCCAGGACCTGTGGCGGGTGCCCGTTCCCAAACGGTCGTGAGACCCGGACCGGCCGCCTGATCGGCCGGTCCGGGAGCTGGGGGCTGCGAGCGGTCAGTGCGCCGAAGGACCCGTCCATCCGGCCGGCACATGGGCGATCCGGACCCGCTGCGGATGGTCGCCGACCCGGACGGTCGCCACCTTCCTGCCGGTCGCGAAGTCGATTGCGGTGACGCTGTCGGCGCCGCTCTCGGAGATGACGCAGGACTTCCCGTCACCGCTCACCGTCGCCCAGTACGGCTTCGACGCAGTCACCAGCGGGCCCTCCTGGAGAGTTGCCCGGTCGACGATCGTCGCGTAGTCGTCCATCGTCCCGGCGATGCACAGTTTGTCGCCCTGGGGGCTCATGGACATGCCGTGGTGGCGGGAGTCGTTGACCCAGGTGGTGCGGTCCTCGCTGGTCGCCGGGTTCTTGGGGAGGGTCTTCACCCTGGTGATCCGGTCGGAGGCGGTGTCGTACTCCAGGAAGCCGTTGAAGAACGACACCTGGAAGTACAGCTTCGACTCGTCGGGTGCGAACGCGACGGGCCGGACCGAGTCGGACAGGTCCCGCCGGCCGAAGGCGTCGAGCCGCTCACGCATGTCGATGACCCTGACCTGGCGGAAGGTCCTGGTGTCCACGACGGTGATCCGGCGGTCGCCCTTCGTCCAGTCCCAGAAGGGGTCGTCGAGGGCGGTGTTGACCTCACCGATGGACATGTTCCACAGGTACCGGCCGCCGTCGGTGTAGACGTTCTCGTGCGGCTTGTCCCCGGTCCTGAACGACCCGGCCTGCTCCCCGGTGGCGATGTCGAGGACATGGACCGTGTTGGAGGTCGAAGCGGACACGGCGACCCGGGTGCCGTCGGGGGAGACGGCCATGTGGTCGGAGCGGTAACCCGACACGGGGAATCGCCAGTTGATCCGTCCGGTGGCGAGATCGATGGACACGACATCGGCGAAGCTCGGGCGGGAGACGACCATCGCAGACCCGTCCGGGGTCGAGTACATGTCGTCGACGAACTGGTCGTGGCCCTCGCCCGGACCCTGCCGGATGCCGAGGAAGAAGGCGAGCTTGACCGGGTTGAGGTAGATCTCTGTGAGCCGCTGGTCCTTGTCCGGGATGACGTTGATCCGCGCGATCTTCGCGAGGTCGCCGGAGGAGGCGATGACATCGGCGGTGCCGTCCCAGTTGTTGCCGACGAACATCACCTCGCGCAGGCCCGGGGAGTCCGCATCCGTCGTGGGTGCGGCGGCCGCGGTGACGGATCCTGACACGGCCACCGTCAGGGCGGCGGCGAAGCAGCCGAGGATCCGCCGGGTGCTGGAGACAGACATCGTGGTTCCTTCCACGGGGGCGGCCCGTCAGTCGCCGGGCGCAGTCTGAATACGTCCGCGTTCAGATTGAGCTACTGGAAGGTAACCGCGGGTAACACGTTCCACAAGGCTTCGCGCACGGGAAAATCGGGCCCGACCGGGAGGGGATGCCAGTGACAGGCAGGCTCAGACAGCCGACCGGCCGCTATGCGGGCAGATCGGCGCAGGAGCGGCAGGCCGAGCGGCGCCGGCGGTTCCTGGACGCCGGACTCCAGTTGTTCGGCGACAGCCCCGGCTACCGGGCGACGACGGTCGCGGCGCTGAGCGAGAGCGCCGGACTGTCGACCCGCCAGTTCTACGAGGAGTTCCGCACGCTCGAAGATGTGCTCGCCGCGCTGCATCTGCAGGTCAACGACTGGGCCGAGGATGCGGCGCTGGCCGCGCTCGCCGAGTCGGCCCACCTGCCGGTGGCCGAGCGGGTCGCGGCGGTCTTCCGCGCGTACGCGGCGAACGTGACCGGCGATCCGCGGCGCATCCGGATCGCCTTCATCGAAATCATCGGCGTCAGCCCGCAGTTGGATCGGCAGCGCCTGGCCAGACGCTCCCGATGGGTGGACCTCATCTGCGCGGAGGCGGCAGCGGCTGCCGAACGGGGTGAGGCTCAGGCGCGCGACCACCGGATCGCCGCCGCGGCGTTCATCGGGAGCGTCAACGGCCTGCTCCACGACTGGAGTGCCGGCTGGGTGGAGGCGACGCTCGACCAACTCGTCGACGAACTGGTCCGGATGCTGCTGGGCATTCTCCGGCCGGTCCCTCTCCGGCCGGACGGTGGCCCGGCCGGGGCGTGAGCGCGTACGGCGCTGCCCGAGCTCGGCCTGGCCAGGGGGCGTTGGTGGTTGCTGGGGTGGAGGGCGGGCTCGTGGTGCGTGCCGGCGGCCGGGTGAGGGAGCGTTGATGCATACTGTTCGTGTATCTAGTCTCTGTTCTTATCCATGGACGCTCTCGTCCGTGGGCATCGCCGTGGACATTGCTTCTGTGGGGAGACAGCATGGGGCAGGCAGGCGCCACCGTGGACCTGACGATCGCCGGCGTACGGCTCACGCCGATCCTGGTGGCCGACCCGCCCCTGCTGAACACCCAGGGCGTGCACCAGCCGTACACGCCGCGACTGATCGTCGAGATCGTCACCGCCGACGGCGTCACCGGTGTCGGCGAGACCTACGGGGACACCAAATACCTTGATCTGGCCGCCCCGCTGGCCAAGGCGCTGCCCGGCCGTCAGGTCACGGACATGAACAACCTCCAGAAGCTTGCCGCGCTCGTCTGCACGGACTCTCCAGAGGCGACCGGCCCCGACGCCGTCGACGCCGGCGGCCTGCGCGGCGTCCAGACCGCCGGCAAACTGCGGCTGTCCGTCGTCTCCGCCTTCGAGGTCGCCTGCCTCGACGCGACGGGCAAGGCACTCGGGCTGCCGGTGCACGCACTGCTCGGCGGAAAGGTCCGGGACGCCGTCGACTACAGCGCCTACCTCTTCTACCGCTGGGCCGGACACCCGGGCGGGGTGGGGGAACCGGACGACTGGGGTGCCGCTCTCGACCCGGCGGGCATCGTCGCGCAGGCCCGGCGCTTCGCACAGGACCACGGCTTCACCTCCTTCAAGCTCAAGGGCGGGGTGTTCGAGCCCGAGCAGGAGATCGCCGCGATCCGGGCCCTCGCCGAGGCGTTCCCCGGGCGGCCCCTGCGGCTCGACCCCAACGGGGCCTGGTCCGTGGAGACTTCACTCCGGGTCGCCGAGGAGCTCAGGGACGTACTGCAGTATCTGGAGGACCCCGCCAGTACGACGGCCCGGATGGCCGAGGTGGCGGCGGGCACCGACGTGCCGCTGGCGACCAACATGTGCGTCACCACCTTCGCCGAGATCCCCGAAGCCGTCGGCCGCGGCGCCGTGCAGGTCGTGCTCTGCGACCACCACTACTGGGGCGGACTGCTGGCCACCCGTGAACTGGCCGCGATCTGCCGTACGTTCGGGATCGGGCTGTCGATGCACTCCAACACCCACCTCGGCATCAGCCTTGCCGCCATGACCCAGGTCGCCGCCGTTGTACCCAACCTCGACCACGCCTGCGACAGCCACTACCCCTGGCAGACCGAGGACGTCATCACCGAGCGTCTTCGCTTCAAGGACGGCCGGCTCGCCGTGAGCGGCCTGCCCGGGCTCGGCGTTCAGCTCGACCGGACCGAGCTCGCCCGGCTGCACCGGCGCTGGCTCGACGACGACGGAGCCCTGCGCGAGCGCGACGACGCGGCGGCCATGCGGGCCGCCGAGCCGGGCTGGACCGCACCGCCGGTACCGCGCTGGTGAGGCGCCGCCCGGCCGGGCGGCGGGCGGACGGCCGCCCCTTCGGCGCAGGGGCCGCCACGCCCACCGCCTCCGGCGGCGCACGGGCTGCGTGCATCCCCATCGTGCAGACTGGCGTGAAGCTGCACCACGTACGGGAGCGCACGGTGATCACTCGCGACGGAGAGCCGACCCGGCAGGCCGCCTGCCTCGACCCCCTGGCGGGCCTGCGGACCCCCGCCGACCCGCCCTGCGACGTCTATCTCACCGGCAGCGTCTTCCTGGACATCATCTTCACGGGCCTCGACTCCGCTCCCGTGCGCGGAACCGAGTCCTGGGCCCGCGGCATGGGATCGAGCCCCGGCGGCGTGGCCAACATGGCGACCGCCCTGGCGCGGCTCGGCCTGCGCACCTCGCTCGCCGCGGCCTTCGGCGACGACCACTACGGCGAGTACTGCTGGGACGCCCTCGAGCAGGGCGAGGGCATCGATCTCTCGCTCTCCCGCACCGTGCCCGGCTGGCATTCGCCCGTCACCGTCTCCATGGCGTACGAGGGCGAGCGGACGATGGTGTCCCACGGCCACGAGGCCCCGCCCTCCGAGTCGGCCCCCGACTGCCCGCCGCCCGCCCGGGCCGCGGTCGCCTCGCTCACCCCCGGCACCCGCGCCGAGTGGATCGCCCAGGCCGCCCGCACGGGCACCCGCGTCTTCGCGGACGTCGGCTGGGACGAGACGGGCCGCTGGGACCCTGCCGACCTCGCCGACCTGGCCCACTGCGAGGCCTTCCTGCCCAACGCCGAGGAGGCGATGCGCTACACCCGCACCGACTGCCCGCGCGCCGCCGCCCGCGCCCTGACCGAGTACGTTCCGCTCGCCGTCGTCACACTGGGTGCCGAGGGCGCGTACGCGGTGGACGGCGCGACCGGGGAGAGCGCCCAGGTTCCGGCCATCGAGGTCGAGGCGCTGGACCCGACGGGCGCGGGCGACGTGTTCGTGGCCGGTTTCGTGACCGGCACGCTCGCGGGCTGGCCGCTCGCCGACAGGCTGGCGCTGGCCGGGCTGACCGCTGCCCTGTCGGTGCAGGAGTTCGGCGGATCGCTGTCCGCGCCGGGCTGGTCGGAGATCGCGGCCTGGTGGCAGCAGGTCCAGGAGATCGCGGACCAGGACCCGGCGGCGCTGCGCCGGTACGCCTTCCTGGAGGCCCTGCTGCCTGCCCCGGCCAGGCCCTGGCCGCTGCGCCGGGCCGTTCCGACGATCGGCTTCGGCCGCTCGGCCTGAGTCCACGGCTCCGTCCCGCCCCGCCGGGCCCCGTCCGGCCCCGGAAAAGCCCTCGGTTCTTGTCGGTGTCAGGTCGTACTCTTGGGTCCAGAGGTTGTCGAGCAGCGAGAACCCTGCAACGGGAGGTATGTGCAGGCCACAGAGCCGGCCCATGACTCAGACACCCATAGACCAGACACCCGCGCCGGAGCAGGCGCGAGCCCACTTCACCGTCCCCGCCAAGCATCCGATGGTGACGGTTCTCGGCTCGGGTGACTCCCTGCTGCGCGTGATCGAGAAGGCCTTCCCGGAGGCCGACATCCATGTCCGGGGCAATGAGGTCAGCGCGGCGGGCGACGCCAGGGAAGTCGCTCTGATCCAGCGCCTGTTCGACGAGATGATGCTCGTGCTCCGCACCGGGCAGCCGATGACGGAGGACGCAGTGGAACGCTCGATCGCCATGCTCAAGGCGGCCGAGGACGGCACGGGCGAGCCCGGCGCCGAGACCCCGGCCGAGGTGCTCACCCAGAACATCCTCTCGAGCCGCGGCCGGACGATCCGTCCCAAGACGCTCAACCAGAAGCGCTACGTCGACGCGATCGACAAGCACACGGTCGTGTTCGGCATCGGCCCCGCCGGTACGGGCAAGACGTATCTCGCCATGGCCAAGGCCGTGCAGGCGCTGCAGTCCAAGCAGGTCAACCGCATCATCCTGACCAGGCCCGCCGTCGAGGCGGGCGAGCGGCTCGGCTTCCTGCCCGGCACGCTGTACGAGAAGATCGACCCGTATCTGCGACCGCTGTACGACGCGCTGCACGACATGCTCGACCCCGACTCCATCCCGAGGCTGATGGCCGCGGGCACGATCGAGGTCGCGCCGCTCGCCTACATGCGGGGCCGGACCCTGAATGACGCGTTCATCATTCTCGACGAGGCGCAGAACACGAACCCCGAGCAGATGAAGATGTTCCTGACGAGGCTCGGCTTCGACTCGAAGATCGTCATCACGGGCGACGTCACGCAGGTGGACCTTCCGGGCGGTACGAAGAGCGGTCTGCGTCAGGTCCGGGAGATCCTGGACGGGGTCGACGACGTGCACTTCTCCCTGCTCACCTCCCAGGATGTCGTACGGCACAAGCTCGTCGGCCGTATCGTCGACGCGTACGAGAAGTACGACATCCAAAACGGGAAGTAGCCGAACAGCACCATGTCGATCGACGTCAACAACGAGTCCGGAGCCGAGGTCGACGAGCAGGCGATCCTCGACGTCGCCCGCTATGCACTCGCGCGGATGCGTATCCACCCGCTCTCCGAGCTCTCGGTGATCGTCGTGGACGCCGACGCCATGGAGCAGCTGCACCTGCAGTGGATGGAGCTGCCCGGTCCGACCGATGTCATGTCCTTCCCGATGGACGAGCTCCGTCCCCCGGTCAAGGACGACGAGGAGCCCCCGCAGGGGCTCCTCGGTGACATCGTGCTCTGTCCCGAAGTGGCCAAGAAGCAGGGCGAAGAGTCCCCGACGCAGCACTCCATGGACGAGGAGCTCCAGCTCCTGACCGTCCATGGAGTGCTGCATCTGCTCGGGTACGACCACGAGGAGCCCGACGAGAAGGCCGAGATGTTCGGTCTCCAGGCGGCCATCGTCGACGGCTGGCGGGCGGAGAAGGGCCTGACCGGCCCCTCCCCGGCGCCGACCGTCTCATGAGCGGTCAACTGATCATCGGCGCGGTCGCGCTGGTCGTCGTCGCGTGGCTCGCCGCCTGCGCGGAGGCCGGTATCGCCCGCGTCTCGAGCTTCCGCGCCGCCGAGGCCGTACGGTCCGGCCGGCGCGGCGCCGACAAGCTGGAGCAGGTCGCCGCCGACCCCACGCGGTACCTCAATGTCGCCCTGCTGGTGCGGGTGACCTGCGAGATGGCCGCCGGGGTGCTGGTCACCTATGCCTGCCTGGAGGAGTTCGCGGAGACCTGGGCGGCGCTGCTCGTCGCCATCGCCGTGATGGTGCTGGTCAGCTATGTCGCCGTCGGCGTCTCTCCGCGCACCATCGGCCGCCAGCACCCGCTGAACACGGCGACGGCCTCCGCGTACGTCCTGCTGCCGCTGGCCAGGGTGATGGGCCCGATCCCGCAGCTGCTGATCCTCATCGGCAATGCGCTCACGCCCGGAAAGGGTTTCCGCAAGGGCCCGTTCGCGAGCGAGGCCGAGCTGCGCGCGATGGTCGATCTCGCCGAGCGGGAGTCCCTGATCGAGGCCGACGAGCGCCGGATGGTGCACTCGGTCTTCGAGCTCGGCGACACCCTGGTGCGCGAGGTGATGGTCCCGCGCACCGACCTCGTGTGCATCGAGCGGTTCAAGACCGTCCGCCAGGCGCTGACCCTGGCGCTGCGCTCCGGGTTCTCCCGCATCCCCGTCACCGGGGAGAACGAGGACGACATCGTCGGTGTCGTCTACCTCAAGGACCTGGTCCGCAAGACGCACATCAACCGGGACGCGGAGGCCGACCTCGTCTCCACGGCCATGCGCCCCGCCGTGTTCGTGCCCGACACCAAGAACGCCGGCGATCTGCTGCGCGAGATGCAGCAGAAGCGCAACCACGTCGCCGTCGTCATCGACGAGTACGGCGGCACCGCCGGCATCGTCACGATCGAGGACATCCTCGAGGAGATCGTCGGCGAGATCACCGACGAGTACGACCGCGAGCTGCCGCCGGTCGAGGAGCTCGGCGACGGACGCTTCCGGGTCACCGCCCGGCTCGACATCGGTGACCTGGGCGAGCTGTACGGCATCGACGAGCTCGACGACGAGGACGTGGAGACGGTCGGCGGACTGCTCGCCAAGGCGCTGGGCCGGGTTCCCATCGCGGGCGCCGGCGCCGTGGTGGACCTCCCGGACGGCCGGGCGCTGCGGCTGACCGCCGAGTCCCCGGCCGGCCGCCGCAACAAGATCGTCACGGTGCTCGCGGAACCGGTGGAGAAGGAAGCCGAGGAGGAGACGGCGGGATGAGTGCGACGAGGGCGATGAACGCGGTCCGGCTGAGGGCCTTCTGCCTCGAATTCAACGCCGCGGCCGAGGAGTTCCCGTTCGGGCCGGAGACCTCCGTCTTCAAGGTCCTCGGAAAGATGTTCGCCCTCAGCGCGCTGGACGCGAGACCGCTGACCGTCAATCTCAAGTGCGAGCCGGAGATCGCGGTGCAGCTGCGCGCCGACCATCCGGCGATCGTGCCCGGCTGGCACATGAACAAGCGTCACTGGAACACGGTCGCCGTGGGCGAGCTCCCGGAGAAGATGATCCGGGAGCTCATCGAGGACTCGTACGACCTGGTCGTGGCCGGGCTGCCGAAGGCGGAGCGGCTGCGGCTCGACCGGGCGTAGGTCGCGCACCCCGGGACACCGCACGTGGGGTGCGGGAACACCCCACGGGCGGTGCCCGATCCGGTCCCGGACGGGTACCGGCCCCGCGTGGTCAGGGTCGCGCCCGGCGCAGGCCCGCGGCGATCACGATCCCCGCCAGCAGCACCACCGCCGCGTCCACCGCCAGCACCGTACGGACACCGGCCAGCAGCGTCTCCCCGGTGGTCGCCAGCACCCCCAGAAGAGGGATCCCCACCGTGATCCCCACCTGCTGCGTCGTCGTGACCAGGCCGGTGGCCAGGCCCTGTTCCCCGTCCGGGACGCCGGACGTCACCGTCAGGCCGTACGAGATGATCGCGCCCAGGTGGCACATGCTCGCCAGTGAGACACCCACCGTCGCCAGCAGCGCGCCCGACTGCGCACCCACGCCCAGCAGCGCCGCGACGAACACGCCCTGCCCGAGCAGAGAGAACACCAGCGTGCGACGGGCGCCGAACCGGGCGAGCACCTTCGGTGCCAAGGCGCCCGCGGCGACCGAGAGCACACCCTGGACGCCGAACACCAGACCGGTCCGGAAGGCCGAAAGCCCCAGCGTCTCCTGGAGGTAGAGCGTCAGGACGAACACGACCGTGCTCATCATCGAGAAGGTCACCAGACCGCCCAGGTTTCCCCACGCCACCGTCCGCCGGCGCAGCATCGGCAGCGAGACCAGAGGTGCGTCGGAGCGGGACTCCACGATCGCGAAGGCGATCAGCAGCACCACTCCGGCCGCCAGCGCGAGACGTACGTCCGCCCCGCCGAAGCCGCGCTGCGCCGCCGTGGACAGTGCGTAGACGACCGCCAGCAGACCACCGGTCACGGTGACCGCGCCGGGGACATCGAGCCGCGGTCGTGCCGTGGCGGCACCTTCGTCGCCCCCCGTGGCGTGGGATCCGGGCAGCAGCTTCGGGGCAAGTGGCAGCACGATCAGCGTGAACAGTGCCAGCAGACCCATCGTGGAGCGCCAGCCCAGGGTGTCGGTCATCACACCGCCGAGCACCATGCCGATCGTGAATCCGAGCGAGAGCAGGGTGCCGCTGATGCCCAGCGCCCGGTCGCGCTGCGGGCCTTCGGGAAACGTCGTGGTCAGCAGGGACATCCCGGTGGGCACGATGACAGCGGCGCCGAAACCCTGCAGGGCGCGCCCGGCGAGGAACGAGGCGGGATTCCAGGCCAGCGTCGCCAGCAGCGAGGCCGCGCCGAAGACGGCGAGCCCGGCGAGGAACAGCCGCCGCCGCCCGTACAGATCGGCGATCCGGCCGAAGAGCAGCAGGAAGCCGCCGGACGGCAGGGCGAAGGCGGTCACCGCCCACTGCAGCGCCGAGCGGTCGAGGCCGAGGTCCCTGCCGAGGTCGGGCAGGGCCACGTTCAGTACGGAGAAGTCGAGGGCGACCATGAACTGCGCGGCGCACAGCACGAAAAGGATCAGCCGCGACCGGCGGTCGAGTCGCGGCGGCACGGCCGCGGCGCCGGCCGCCGTGGTCGCGGGGAAGGTGTCAAGTGGCATGGTCCACACCTTGCGGCGGCCCAAGGCGGCCTGGGGAGACGGCACTTATCCTGTTGGTCGCAGCACCAGGTTTACGGACAGGGGGAGTACGTGACCACGTCGGCCGGGCAGGATGCGATGAAGGCCCATCGCCTCGGCGAACTGCGCGAGTTCTTGATGAGCAGGCGCGCCCGGATCAGCCCGGCCGAGGCGGGGCTGCCCGACGGCGGGGCCCGCCGCCGCACACCGGGGCTGCGCCGGGAGGAGGTCGCGGTCCTCGCGGGCGTCGGCGTCTCCTGGTACCAGTGGCTGGAGCAGGGCCGGGACATCACCGTCTCACCGCAGGTGCTGGACTCGGTCGGCCGGGTGCTGCGGCTCAGCAGCGCCGAGCGCCGCCATCTGTACGTGCTCGCCGGGCTCAACCCGCCCGCGCCCGAGGTGGATCCGGGGGACCGGGACATGTGCGCGGGGCTGAGGCGGCTGATCGACGCCTGGATGCCGTACCCCGCCCACATCATGGACGCCTACTGGAATCTGATCATGTACAACGACACGGCGGCTGCGGTGCTCGGCATGCGCCCCGGTCTCCCCCAGAACTGTCTCGTCGCGTTCTTCACCGACCCCATGTACCGCTCCTGGACGCCCGCTTGGGAGGAGGTCGCACCGCAGGTCGTGGCGCAGTTCCGGGCCGCGTGTTCGGAGTGTCCCGACGACGAGGGCTTCCGGGCGGTGGTCGAGGAGGCGAAGGCGGCGAGCGCGGAGTTCACCGCGCTGTGGGAGCGGCGTGACATCGCGCCCGGCGGTCAGATCCGCAAGGAGATGCACCATCCGGTGGTGGGACGGCTGTTGATGGAGTCGACCCAACTGCGTGTCCCGGCCCGTCCGGACCTGGCGATCGTGATGCACACGCCGCTGTCCGACACGGAAACGGACGTCGACACCGCGGCGAAACTCCGATGGCTGGCAGGCCCGGAGGGCAGGCGGGGGTCGATCTATCCGGTGGCGGGCTGACCTCGGAGTCTGTGTATCGTCACTCCAGTTACCGGGGAGGGGGGAAGCTCCCCACTGAGCACACTTTTTGGGGAGTTCTGCATCATGCGTACGCGTATGTTCCGCGGCGTCGCCGCCGCTGTGACTGTTTCCGCGCTGTGTTTCACGGCTGCCGCCTGCGGTGGCGAGGACGAGAAGAAGCCCGCCGCGTCCGGTGAGAAGTCCCAGGACAAGGGCGGCGAGGAGAAGCCGGCCGAGGCGCCCACCACGCCGCTCACCGCCGAGCAGCTGAAGGCCGCGACCCTCGAGGCCAAGGACCTGCCGGCCGGCTGGACGGGCAAGACCGCCGAGGCCGACACGACGAAGCCTCCGACGGCCGACAAGCCCGAGTGCCAGCCGATCGCCAACATGATGGCGGGGACGCTCCCGGGCGGTACCGGCGGACCGAACATGGAGTTCTCCACCAAGGGCGAGAACGAGAACCTCTCCGAGCAGGTCTTCACCTTCGAGGGCACCGGTGCCGCGGAGTTCACCAAGGCCATCGGCACGGCGCTGGAGACCTGCAAGGCGGCCGTCTTCACGCAGGACGGCGAGAAGACCAAGGTCACGTTCGCGAAGCTGTCGGCTCCGAAGGCCGGCGAGGAGTCGCACGCCTTCACCATGGGGATGTCCATGGAGGGGCTGGGGGCCGACGTGAAGATCAACATGCTCGTCGCGCGCCAGGGCACCGGTGTCGCCCGCGCCGCGCACATCGCGATCGGCAAGCCGAAGTCCGAGGCGTCGTTCGGCGACCTGGTCACGCGCATGGGTGCCAAGCTCGTCAAGGGCGCCCAGGGCTGACGTCCGCGCATCTGACAGACGACCGGCCGCCCGGATTCGCTCCGGGCGGCCGATCTATGCTCGGGGCATGACGCAGAGCACCGACCTCGGCCCCGAGGACCGCAAGATCATCACGCTGGCGCGCAGTGCCCGGGCCCGCAACGGCGTGCCCGAGGGTGCCGCGGTGCGCGACGAGACCGGCCGCACCTATGTCGCCGGGACCGTGGCCCTTGACTCGCTCAAGCTCAGTGCGCTGCAGACCGCCGTTGCCATGGCCGTCGCGAGCGGCGCCCGGTCCCTGGAGGCCGCAGCGGTCGTCGCCGACATCGACGCGGTCCCGGACGCGGACCGCGCGGCGGTCCGGGACCTGGGCGGCGCCGGGACCCCGGTCCTGCTGGCCGGGCCCGACGGGGCGCTGCGCGCGACGGTCCAGGCCGGCTGACCGTGCCCGTACGCGGGGAGCGCCGCGGCCGTCGCACCTGGATGTGGGTCGTGCTTGCCGTCGGTGTGGTCGGTGTCGTCCTGAACCTGGTCGACCGGGGCGTCCGAGGAAGGCTCGCGCCGTCCGATGCGGCGCCCCTGCTGCTCGCCTTCGGTGCGGGCGCCGAGCTGGTGACGGGAATGCGGCGGCGGATGCTCCGGGCCGGCGCCGCGGTGGTGCTGGTGGTCGCCGGGCTCGCCGCCGGGATCCCGGCCGTGGCGGGTCTGGTGCGGGGAGGGTCCGCCGACTGGACGGGTCTGGTGCTGGGAGGCCTCGTCGTGGCCTTCCTCGCCGTGTGCTGCGCGGGGCTGGTGGCGCAGCTGCGCGAACGCCGGGCGGCCCGGGCCTGACCCCACGGTTGCCTTGGGCTGCCCGACCCTCACGGTTGCCTTGTGCCCGTGTGTGTTCGACGGGACCGCCTGGGATACGGAAGTGACAGGTCCGGCATCACTTTCCACAGTGGTGCCGGTCCGCTCCTCCGGCCTGTGGAAGCAGGGATCTTGACAGAACCTGATGGGTCATCAGTTGGTGCATTTCGATTCCATTGACTTCTTCCGGCCACCGGCCGTCAATGGCCACTGCCGCCGCGGAAGAGCCGCCGCGTCCGCACCCATCGGTTGTGTCAGAAGGGGGCAGTCATGCCTTCAGCCGCCCCAAGATCCCCGTGGTCCGCCGGCCGACGCCGTCGCTGGACCGCCGTACTGGGGGTCCTCGCCCTGGCCGCGGGCGCCAGCTCGCTCGCCGCACCCGCCCAGGCGCTCGTCGCGGCCGCCGCTCCGGTGGACTTCGCGACCCACTGTGTACCGCCGCCCATCGCGGGTATCCCGCCGATCGACGGGACCACGACGGCGCAGATCACCGTCGACAACGCCGCACCCAAGGTGGGCGACACCGTCACCGTCACGTACACCGTCACCAAGCCGGCCGCCGGCAACCCGGTCGACCTCGCGCTGCCGGCCGACATCATGACGCCCACCGGCAAGGTCACCCTCGGGGGAGCCCAGCCCGGCAGCGTCACGGTCACCGGCCCGAAGAAGAACCCGCCCGTGCCCGGCAAGGCGCCGTTCCCGCCGTTCTCGATGACCGGCACCTTCACGGTCACCGCGCCCGGCTCGATCACGCTCTCGCCCGGCGACTACAACATCCACACCAGCTACATCATGGAGCTGGACACCCCCTGCACGGTCACCAACCCGCCCGCGCCCGTCTCCGAGACCATCACCGCGACGGACCAGCCGGGTGCCAACGAGCGCACCATCACGCTCGGCACCGCAACCGGCAACCCCGGTGACCAGGTCACCGTGACCGGCGCCAAGTTCGCCCCGAACGCGAACATCACCGTCGCCGGCCGGGCCGGCGCCGCCGAGACCGCCGACAAGGCGACCCTCAAGGCCGACGCCTCCGGCGCCTTCACCGCGAGCCTCACCGTCAACGACAAGGCGACCACGGGCATCGTCGCGTACGAGGGCACCGCCTGGGACGCGGAGAAGGGCGCGGGCCCGGCCGCGTACACCGTCATCGACGACACCCCGCTGCCCCCGGGCAGCCAGAAGCTCAACGCCTCCGTCAAGGCGGGCACCCTGTCCATGTCCCAGGCCGGGGACGCCGTCGAGATGTCGGCGGTCGACTTCGGCGCGGGCGGCCCGTCCACCGGCGATCTGCAGACGGTGACGGTCAAGGACTTCCGCGGCGGCCCCGCGGGCTGGTCCCTGACCGGCAAGGTCACCGACTTCACCGGGCCCGGCGGGGCGAAGATCGACGCCGGTAAGCTCGGCTGGACCCCGGCCTGCACCACCAAGCCGGGCAGCCCCAGTACCTGCGCGGCCGGCTCCGCGGGATCGGTGGGCAGCGCGGGTGCGACCCTCGCCTCCACCCCCGACGGAGCGGTCACCGGCGGTGAGTTCACCGTGAACGCCGAGGTCACGCTGGACGTGCCCGCGTTCTCCGCACCCGGCGCGTACTCCGGCGTGCTGACCCTCACCCTCACCTGACCGTCCCGGTCGCCGGCCGGGGCGAGTGAGCCCAAGGGGCGCGCCGCCCGCGGCCGGAGGCCGCCGGCCGGACACCGGGGCCTCGTATTCTGTCTCGCTACACCCCGAACGCGTGGAAAATGCTTGTCCCCGAGGTGTCCCCGATCCCCCGCTCTACGCGCCACATCGGGC
>NZ_JBEXSW010000033.1:0-82678 GCF_040613775.1 Streptomyces sp. NPDC006208
GGCCGGCCCTTGGGTCGCCGCGGCCCGCCCACCGCCTTCAGCAGCACCGTCCGTGCCTCGTCCTCGCCCAGGCCCGCCAGCGAGGGCGCGATCAGAGGGCGCAGGACCGGCGGGGCGGTCGCGGAGTCGACCCGCACCGGTATCAGCTTCTGCTTCGCCGCCACGACGGCCGTCCACTCGGCGGTCGTGAACCGGTCCGGATCGAAGTACGCCTGCGAGAACAACGCCAGCATCCGCCCCGAGGCCAGCGCCGCGTTCATCTTCAGGACGAAGTTCTCACCCGCACCCCAGTCCCAGAAGTCCAGCTCCACCTCGTAGCCGGCATCCACCAGCTGCCAGGCCACCCACTCCGCCCACGCCCGGTCCGCCCCCGCATGACTGACGAACACCCGGCCATCCTCGCCGACCAACGCACACCCCCGACGCAGCCCAGCACCAGACCACCGACACTAGGCCGAACAACCCCACACCCGCCCAGACTTCACCCACACCCGACAGATCCGCGGGCGAATTGCGTGGGCAGCTCCGGCTGAGAAGCGGACGGCCAACCCTCCGCGCAGCTGTTGACCTCCGACCCTGACATCAACGTGCACGCACCTCGGCGCACACCCACAGAAAGACGGCGCTGCCGACTGCTGCACCACAGCCCGGATACGCGGCCAAGCACGGCGCCTCGATGCGGACCTGAGAGAACAACCCGCAGGTCAGATGGCAGATGCGTACAGAGGGCTTCTCGGTCTTGAAAACCGTCGTGGCGCGAGTCACCGTGGGTTCAAATCCCACACCCACCGCTTGCAGGCCACATAAGGCCAAGTGAGAAGGGGTGTCCGGAGCTTCCGGGCACCCCTCTTGTATTCGACCTGTCTCACGGTTTCTCGCCTGTGCCCCGATCCTGACCAGGGCGTATGGCCCAGACTTGCGATTATTTTAGAAATCCTGCAATCAGCCCGGCGAGCAAGAGCGTGTGAGATCGACCGGCAGCCGGGTCTTCGCACAGCAGGTCCCATTGTCAGTGCCGTACCGCACCATAGAGCGCAGACGCCCAACACCGGCTGGGAGGCCAGACGTTCCCTGGAGCAGAGGAGCAGATCTGACGTGCACAACAACCTGATCTACCTCACCGACGGTCGAGGCAAGGTCGACGCCACCAAGCTCAGTGACATCGAGTGGGCGCGGGCTCGTCGTCGACAACCGCGACTCCACGCGTCGCCAGCTCGTGAAGTGCGCCTGGTGCTGGGACGAGGACCGCGTCACCCACTGGATGAAGACTTACTCCCACAACAAGGGCGGCCGTGTCATCTCTCACCAGCCCGGTGAAAGTGCCGACCACCCCTATCAGGCGCTGGAGATCGACGAGCACAAGGCGTACTGCGATCGTGTCGAACGCATAGGTGTGGCCGCAGGGTTCCAGGCCCGGCGTGAAGCCCGTGCCGGCGACGGCCGTACGCGTTCGATGCTCTTCTCGTCGGCACTCAGCACGTCTCCTACGAGATGCAGCACTCGCCGTTCAAGCAGCGATATGGAGCGAGGGAGCGAACCCGTCGGTCCCTCGCCGCCGAGCGGGAGGCGGTTGCCTGGCATACCGCCAGCTCCATCATCGCCGAGGGCGCCACCGTCGCCATCCTCCGCTCCAACCAGGCCCGTCTTCCCCAGATCGAGAACCCGCGATACGAACTTCGCATCCTTGGTGGGTACCGGAAAGTCCTTGTCTGGGAGTGCACCAGCCGCCAGGGGCATCGCTGCCCCCGGGGGCCTATACCGGCTGCGGTGCCACCCATGTCGACTCCCAATCCAGCGCCATCACCCTGGACGACTTCATCCGTCAGGCCCCCGCAGGCTTGGTGCTGCCCGTCCAGCCGATGGAACGCACCGGCTTCTGGACCACAACCCACCGGGTCGGCCGGCTTCACCGTGGTGGTCCGCCCAAATCCGGTAGTGCGACGGTTCCCGGTTCACAGCGCACCGAGGTCCGTGTCTGGCCGGCAGTAAGGGCACGCCGTGATGCCGTCCTGTGTGAGCGCGCTAAGCGCCTGGTCGTGGGTCAGCCGCTTCGTGAGGTTGCCAGCCATGCCGCTGGCGCTCGTGTGTACCGCGTCCGGGCTGGGTTTGCCATCTGCTCGCAGCATCGAAAGCTTCCACTCCGGCTCTCACGGCGGCAGGGCGCACGCGGCGGCTGCCTCCTGACGCTCCAGCTCTGCGATGGATTTGTCAGTGCGGCGCAGCTGCCACGCGAGCCACTGGCGGACGCTGCGCAGGCGCTCCAGGCGAGGCACTTGTTCGGACACATGTTCGAGCCTAGATCTCGGGAGCCCTGGTTCGACAGAGAGACCACACGCGGGGGAGGTTCGCCATGCCGTGGTCCACGGCTCCAGCGGTGCCGTTCGCGCTTCTCTTTGGCTTGCTGGCCAGCTAGAACGCACTCCGGGCTGGGCCGTCTGTGGGCCGTCCGAGGGCGCCCAGCAGTGACCACTAACGACCGACGACGACCACCGCGAGCATCAAGGCCCGCAGGTCACCAGATTCCGTCTGCGACACTGGTAGCACCATGCCCAAGCCCGGAGAACTCACTTTCGTCGCCCCCCGCGGAGCCAAGAAGCCCCCGCGGCACCTTGCGGACCTCACGCCCGCCGAGCGCAAGGAGGCCGTGGCCTCGATCGGCGAGAAGCCGTTCCGCGCCAAGCAGCTCTCGCAGCACTACTTCGCGCGGTACGCCCATGACCCGGCCCAGTGGACCGACATCCCCGCCGCTGCGCGCGAGAAGCTCGCCACCGAGCTGCTGCCCGACCTGATGGCGGTCGTACGGCACATCTCGTGCGACGACGACACGACCCGCAAGACCCTGTGGCGGCTGCACGACGGCACGCTCGTCGAGTCCGTGTTGATGCGGTACCCCGACCGGGTCACCATGTGCATCTCCTCGCAGGCCGGCTGCGGGATGAACTGCCCGTTCTGTGCGACCGGGCAGGCGGGCCTCGACCGCAACCTGTCGACCGCCGAGATCGTGCACCAGATCGTCGACGGCATGCGCGCCCTGCGCGACGGCGAGGTGCCCGGTGGCCCGGCCCGGCTGTCGAACATCGTCTTCATGGGCATGGGCGAGCCGCTCGCCAACTACAAGCGGGTCGTCGGCGCCATCCGCCGTCTCACCGACCCCGAGCCCGACGGTCTCGGCCTCTCGCAGCGTGGAATCACCGTCTCCACCGTCGGGCTGGTGCCGGCCATGCACCGCTTCGCCGACGAGGGCTTCAAGTGCAGGCTCGCCGTGTCGCTGCACGCTCCGGACGACGAGCTGCGCGACACCCTGGTCCCGGTCAACACCCGCTGGAAGGTCCGCGAGGTCCTCGACGCCGCCTGGGAGTACGCGGAGAAGTCCGGCCGCCGGATCTCGATCGAGTACGCGCTGATCCGCGACATCAACGACCAGGCCTGGCGCGGCGATCTGCTCGGCCGCCTCCTCAAGGGCAGGCGCGTCCATGTGAACCTGATCCCGCTCAACCCCACCCCGGGATCGAAGTGGACGGCCTCGCGCCCCGAGGACGAGAAGGCCTTCGTGGAGGCCATCGCCGCCCACGGTGTGCCGGTGACCGTCCGGGACACGCGTGGCCAGGAGATCGACGGAGCCTGCGGACAGCTCGCGGCGACCGAGCGCTGAGGCAGGGCCTGCCGGCCATGGCTGATACTGTGCCCGTGCTTTCGCACAAATGAACAATGAACATTCCGACAGGGGAGCGCACACAGCGCTGAGAGTGCGGCCAGGCCGCAGACCCTCGGACCTGATCCGGGTCATACCGGCGTAGGGAGTCAGCACCATCATGAACAGCCAGCTTCGCCGTGCCGTCAGCACCGCACTCGTCGGTGCCCTCGGCATCGCCGCACTCGCCGCCTGCGGCGAGCAGTCCAAGGACTCCTCGGACGGCGGCTCGGGCAAATCCAGGACCGTCACACTCGTGAGCCATGACTCCTTCACGGCGTCCCCGGCGGTACTGAAGGAGTTCACCGAGCAGACCGGCTACAAGGTCAAGGTCCTCAAGAGCGGGGACGCGGGCGCGGCGCTCAACAAGGAGATCCTCACCAAGGGCTCCCCCCAGGGCGACGTCTTCTTCGGCGTGGACAACACCCTGCTCTCGCGCGCCCTCCAGAACGACCTGTTCACGCCGTACGAGGCCAAGGGCCTCGACCAGGTCGCGGACGAAGTGCAGCTCGACAAGGGCAAGCACCGCGTCACCCCCGTCGACACCGGCGACATCTGCGTCAACTACGACAAGAAGTACTTCGCCGACAAGAAGCTCGCGCCGCCGCAGACCTTCGACGACCTTGCCGAACCGGCGTACAAGAACCTCCTGGTCGTCGAGAACGCGGCCACCTCCTCGCCCGGCCTCGGCTTCCTGCTCGGCACGGTCGCCAAGTACGGCGACGAGGGCTGGCAGGACTACTGGAAGAAGCTCGACGCCAACGGCGTCAAGGTCGTCGACGGCTGGGAGCAGGCGTACAACGAGGAGTTCTCCGGTTCCGCCGGCGGCAAGAAGGCCAAGGCCGACCGTCCGCTCGTCGTCTCCTACGCCTCCAGCCCGCCCGTCGAGGTGCTCTACGCGGACCCGCAGCCTGCCGAGGCCCCGACCGGCGTCGCGACCGGCACCTGCTTCCGCCAGATCGAGTTCGCGGGTCTGCTGCACGGCGCGAAGAACGAGGCGGGCGGCAAGGCACTGCTGGACTTCCTGATCACCAAGAAGTTCCAGGAGGACATGCCGCTGAACATGTTCGTGAACCCGGTGGTCAAGGACGCGAAGCTGCCTGCGCTCTTCACCGAGCACGGCGCGGTCGTCGACAAGCCGGAGACCGTCGCTCCCGGGACGATCACCAAGAATCGTGAGCAGTGGGTCCAGTCGTGGTCCTCGCTCGTCCTGAAGTAAGCAGCACCCTCCGCGGGAACGCGGCGCGGCTGGCTCTGATCGCCGTGCCCGTCGCGTTCTTCGCGCTCTTCTTCGCCTACCCCGTCACCGCGATCGTCGGACGCGGTCTGAACGTCGACGGGGTATGGCAGCTGGGACGGATCGGCGAGGTACTCGGGCGGCCCGAACTGCTGCGGGTGCTGTGGTTCACCACATGGCAGGCGCTGGCATCCACCGCGCTCACCCTGCTGATCGCGCTGCCAGGCGCGTATGTCTTCGCCCGTTTCGACTTCCCCGGCAAGCGGCTGCTGCGAGCGGTGGTCACCGTTCCCTTCGTGCTGCCCACCGTCGTCGTCGGCACCGCGTTCCTCGCGCTGCTGGGACGCGGCGGACTCCTCGACGACCTGTGGGGCGTACGCCTCGACACCACCGTGTGGGCGATCCTGCTCGCGCACGTCTTCTTCAACTACGCCGTCGTCGTGCGGACGGTGGGCGGACTCTGGTCCCAGCTCGACCCGCGCCAGGAGGAGGCCGCGCGTGTGCTCGGCGCCGGACGATTCGCCGCCTGGCGGAGCGTCACCTTGCCGGCGCTGGGCCCCGTCGTGGCAGCGGCCGCGCTGATGATCTTCCTGTTCACCTTCACCTCCTTCGGTGTGGTGCAGATCCTCGGCGGACCCACTTTCGCCACCCTCGAGGTCGAGATCTACCGGCAGACGGCACACCTGCTGGACCTGTCCACGGCAGCCGTGCTCACTCTGGTGCAGCTCGCGGCCGTCGGGACGGTCCTCGCCGTGCACGCCTGGACCGTACGACGGCGGGAGAGCGCCCTGCGCCTGGTCGATCCGGCGCTGACCGCACGCCGGCCGCGCGGCGCCGGCCAGTGGGCGCTGCTCTGCGCGGTCCTCGCCACAGTCGCGCTGCTGCTCCTCGCGCCCCTCGCGGTGCTCGTCGAGCGGTCCTTCGACACCCCGGAGGGATACGGCTTCGCGTACTACCGCGAGCTCGGCACGGTGGACCCGACGGGCGGAGCGTTCCTGGTGCCGCCTGTCGAAGCGGTCTGGAACTCCCTCCAGTACGCCCTGGTGGCCACCGCCATCGCCGTGGCCGTCGGCGGGCTCGCGGCCGCCGCGCTGACCCGGAGGGCCGGGCGGTTCGTGCGTGGCTTCGACGCGCTGCTGATGCTGCCGCTCGGTGTCTCGGCCGTCACCGTCGGCTTCGGCTTCCTGATCACACTCGACGAGCCGCCACTGGATCTGCGGGCCTCCTGGATCCTGGTGCCGCTCGCCCAGGCACTGGTCGGCGTCCCCTTCGTCGTCCGCACCATGCTGCCGGTCCTGCGCGCCGTGGACCAACGGCTGCGGGAGGCCGCGGCCGTACTCGGCGCATCGCCGCTGCGGGCCTGGCGGGAGGTCGATCTGCCGCTGGTACGGCGGGCGTTGCTGATCGCCGCCGGATTCGCCTTCGCCGTCTCGCTCGGCGAGTTCGGCGCGACGGTCTTCATCGCACGCCCCGACCGGCCGACGCTGCCGGTGGCTGTGGCCCGGCTGCTGGGGCGTCCCGGAGAGCTCAACTACGGGCAGGCGATGGCGCTGAGCACGATCCTGATGGCCGTCTGCGCGGTCGCCCTGCTGCTCCTCGAACGCATCCGTACGGGAGTCCGTTCCGACAACACCACGGAGGAGTTCTGATGGCGATGCTGCGGCTGTCGGACGTGAGCGTACGGTTCGGGGCGCGTGCGGCGCTCGACTCGGTGGACCTGGAGGTCACCGAGCACGAGACCGTATGCGTACTCGGACCGAGCGGCAGCGGCAAGTCCACCCTGCTGAGGGCAGTCGCCGGACTGCAGGACATCGACCACGGACGGGTCCTGCTCGGCGGCGCGGACCAGAGGGGCGTGCCGGCACACCGGCGTGGAGTGGGCCTGATGTTCCAGGACCACCAGTTGTTCCCGCAGCGCGATGTCGGCGGCAACGTCGCCTTCGGGCTGCGGATGCGCGGGGTCCGCCGCGCCGAACAGGCCCGCCGGGTGGCCGAGTTGCTGGAGCTGGTCGGGCTGCCGGGTGCCGCCGGGCGGGAGGTGTCGTCGCTGTCCGGAGGTGAGCAGCAGCGGGTCGCGCTCGCCCGGGCGCTGGCACCGGAGCCGAGGCTGCTGATGCTCGACGAACCCCTGGGCCAGCTGGACCGGGGGCTGCGGGAGCGGCTCGTCGTCGAACTGCGCGGCCTCTTCCGCCGGTTGGGCACGACGGTGCTCGCCGTCACCCACGACCAGAGCGAGGCCTTCGCGCTCGCCGACCGTGTGGTCGTCATGCGCGACGGACGGATCGCCCAGACGGGCACGCCGCTGGAGGTGTGGCGGCACCCTGCGTCGGAGTTCGTCGCGCGCTTCCTCGGCTTCGACAATGTCGTCCCCGCGACCGTGCACGGCGCGGCGGCGGACACGGTGTGGGGCAGGATTCCGGTGCCGAAGGGATCGCCGCAGGGCCCGTGCCGCCTGCTGATCCGCCCGTCCGGAGTGCGGGTGCTGCCTTCACCCGACGGCCTGCGCTGTGCGGTGACGTCCCGTGTCTTCCGGGGCACGCATGTCGCGCTGCGGCTGGAGCCCGAGAATGCCCCGCCGCTGGAGGCGGAGTGCGGACTGGGGGACGCCCCTGAGCAGGGTGCGCAGGCGGGAGTGGCATTCGACCCGGCCGAGGTGGTCGTGCTCCCCCCCGAGTAACGGGACTCCGTTCAGGACGGGGAAGCTTCCGCCGGCCCTTCCACGGTGCCGCCGGCTCCTTACGCGGCCAGCCGCGCGAGTGCCTCAGGGGCCTCTTCGACCGAGTCGACCAGCGCGATGCGCGTCTGCATCGACCGGCCGCTGGCCAGCGACTGGAGCAGCGGCCAGGTCGGAAGCAGCTCGGTCCAGTGAGCACGGTTCACGAGCACCATGGGGGTGGGTTCACCCCGGGACTCGTAGTAGTTCGGGGTCGCGTTGTCGAAGATCTCCTGGACGGTGCCGGCTGCGCCCGGCAGGAAGATCACGCCCGCGGAGGAGCGGGACAGCAGACCGTCCTCGCGGGTGGCGTTGGCGAAGTACTTGGCGATGTGCCCGGCGAACGCGTTCGGCGGCTCGTGGCCGTAGAACCAGGTGGGGATGCCCACCGAGTCGCCGCCCTGCGGCCAGCGGCGGCGCACCTCGAAGGCCGCGAGTGCCCACTCGGAGACGGACGGGACGAAGGACGGTGCCTTGGCGAGGAGTTGGAGGGCGTCGTCCAGCATCTCGTCGGGCTGCGGAGCGGCGTACGCGCCCAGGTTGGCGGCCTCCATCGCACCGGGCCCGCCGCCGGTCGCCACCGTGAACCCGTCCCGGGCCAGTGCCCGGCCGAGCCGGGCGGCCCCGGCGTACGCGTCGGTGCCACGGGCCATCGCGTGCCCGCCCATCACGCCCACGACCCGTGCGCCGACAAGGAGTTCGTCCAGGGTGTCGGAGATCGCGTCGTCGTGGATCGAGCGGAGCATCGAGGCGTAGATGTCGCCGTCGGCCTTGGTGGACTGGAACCACTGGTAGGTGCCGGCGTCGGGAGTGGCGTCGTAGCCGCGGTCGGCAAGGCCGGTGAAGAGCTCTTCGGGGGAGTACAGCCGCCCCCGGTACGGATCGAAGGGCAGTCCCGGCACGGGCGGGAACACGAGCGCGCCGTCGCCGCGGACCTTGGCGTCGGCGTCGGCGTTCATACGGCAGCCGAGGAACACGGCGTCCGCACAGTCGCAGCTGAGCAGGGCGAACGTACGGTGCGACAGATCGACGGACTGCACCCGGTACCCGACGAGCGAGCCTCCCGCGGCAATCTCGTCGAACGCCTCGATGGACTCGATCTCGCGGTGATGTCCGCGCTCCTGCGGGTTCGCCATGCGGCCACGATAGGCCCCTGCCGGGGACGGCGGGGGAGCGGGGTGGCGCGGTGCGGACGGGCGCGGTCGCCCTTGCGCCGAGTGCAGTTGCCGCTCCTGGGGGACGGTGTGCGGCGCGTCGGTGGCGGCTCTGTGCGCATGTCTCGAACGTCGGCGTCTCACGGCGGCTTCCGGTGGAGGCGGCCCGGCGACGGGGTGTGCATGAACGAGAAGGCCGGTCCTGTCTCGGGACGGGCAGGCGGGCGGCGCGGCCGTCGGTCCGGGAGAGTTCGGCCTCGGGGCCGGGAGCCGCTGCGGAGGCGGATCCCGGGACGGGGCCGGCCGCTGGTGCGCCCAGGGGCAGTGGGTCGGCGGACAGCGGTCAGGGGGAGAGCGGGGCCGCGGCCAGAGTGGCCACCGCCCAGGTCAGGGGGACGAAGGCCACGAGCAGCGCCACCGCGCGCAGCGCCGTTGCCTGATGGAGGGCCGCGAGAGAGGTGCCCAGGCGCAGGAGGTTCGTCCTGGTCTGTGCCCGGGCCTGGCGGGCCTCCAGCACCGCCGTCAGCAGCGTCGCCGTCGTGCAGGCCATCACCAGGATCACGCCGAGGGCCGTCACCGGCCCGAAGACGTCCGAGGACGTGCCGTACACCGTCGAGGCCGCGATCGCTCCCGAGGCCACCGCGCACACCACGCCCAGGGGGCGGCCGATGCGCTGGGCCTCCTCCATCAGGACGCGGCCGGCCAGCAGGCGCGTCGCGCCGGGGCGGGCGGTCTGCAGGAGGCGGCCGCACAGATGGGTGATGCCCGGGCCCGCGAGGGCGAGCCCCACGGCGGTCAGGGCCCAGCCCGCCAGGACCCCTGCCGGTCCGTCGGCGACCTGCCCCGGCAGGGGGAGCGCAGACTGGGCCGCGCCTCGGCTGGCGTAGGTCTCGACGGCGAGGCCGGCGGCGGTCAGGGCGACCCCCCAGGGCAGCCCGGGTGGTGCCGCCATCGGGGCGGCGGGCTGGTCCGGGTCCGTCTCCTCGCCCGGCTTCGCCGGACGTGGCCGCAGCGCGAGCGCCGCCGCGACGGTGGCCAGCACCGGTACCAGCGAGAGCAGCGTCAGCACCGCCCCCAGCGGCAACGGCTGTTCTGCGGCCAGCAGTTCGGCCGCGTCCGCGTCGAACGGCAGCCCTGTCAGATCTCCGCGCAGATGCAGGAAGAACAGCAGGGCCAGCATGCTGCCCAGCGTGCAGGCGACAGCCGTGGACACCGCGGCGAGCGCGGCCAGCCGGGCCGGGCCCAGCCCCACCGCGGACAGCCCGGACCGCAGGCGCGTGCTCGGATCCGCACGCGCCACGGCCACCGCGAAGTGCACGGTCGCGGCGAGCGGCGCCAGGCACCACAGCAGCCGTACCACTGATGCGCCCGAATCGTCGGGGTGGGCCAGCGCATAGGTCAGCGTGCACAGCAGCAGAAAGCCGACACCCGCCGATGCCGCCGCCACCATCAGCCGGCGCAGCAGAACCAGGGGATGTGTGCCGCGGGCTAGACGGAGAGCGAGCACGCGGCCCGCCCTTCCGCGTCGGCGGAGCCGAGGGAGTTGGCCCGTCGGCCGTCGACGATCGTGATCGCCCGGTCCGCGAGCCCCGCCACATCCGCGTCGTGCGTGGCCAGTACCACGGTGATCCGGTGCGAGCGCGCCGCGGCCGTCACCGTACGCAGCACGTGGGCCGCGTCGGCGCGGTGCAGCGTCGCCGTCGGCTCGTCGGCGAACAGCACCGCCGGCACGGTGACCAGAGCCCGTGCGACACAGACGCGCTGCTGCTCGGACCGCAGCAGGGCGTAGGGGCGCTTGTCCGCGCAGCCGCCGATGTCCAGGCGCTCCATCCACTCCAGTGCGGTGGACTTCGCCTTGCGGTGCGAGACGCCGCGCAGCAGCAGTGGCAGCGCCGCGTTCTCCCACGCCTTGAGCTCCGCCACCAGCGTCGGCTCGGGGTCGATCCAGCCGAACCGGTCGCGCCGCAGCCGTTCCCGGTGCACCGGAGGCATCGTGTGCACGGGCGAGCTGTTGAACCACACCTCGCCCTGCTGCGGCACGAGTTGGCCGGACAGACACCGCAGCAGCGTGGTCTTGCCGCCGCCCCGCGGGCCGCACACGGCGAGGATCTCGCTCTCCCGTACGCCCAGTGACACACCGACGAGCGCGGGTGAGCCGCGGTGGGAGTAATGGAGGGAACGTGCCCAGAGCACATCGTTGTCCGGTGGGGCCACCATGGCGCACTCCTCGGTTCTGATCAGATTTCCGGCCCCCCGTACGGGGGAACGAAGACAGGGCCGATCGGTCACTGGGCACGCTAAGGAGTCCGCGGCGAGGCGCCGGAAGGCACGCGGCCCGGGTACCGCCCATCTCACTCGGATGGGGGTACCCGGGCCGGTCACAGGCAGGGTGCGGAGCCGTTGGCTAGAGCTTGGTCCAGGCCTCCGTCAGGACGCTGCGGAGGATCTGCTCGATCTCGTCGAACGTCGACTGGTCGGCGATCAGCGGCGGCGCCAGCTGCACGACCGGGTCGCCGCGGTCGTCGGCGCGGCAGTACAGACCGTTCTCGAACAGCGCCTTGGAGAGGAAGCCGTACAGGACGCGCTCGGTCTCCTCGTCGTTGAAGGACTCCTTCGTCGCCTTGTCCTTCACCAGCTCGATGCCGTAGAAGAAGCCGTTGCCGCGGACGTCGCCGACGATCGGCAGGTCGTGCAGCTTCTGCAGCGTGGACAGGAAGGCGCCCTCGTTGTCCAGCACGTGCTGGTTGAGCTTCTCCTTCTCGAAGATGTCGAGGTTGGCGAGGCCCACGGCCGCGGAGACCGGGTGACCGCCGAAGGTGTAGCCGTGCAGGAAGGTGTTGTCGCCCCGGTAGAAGGGCTCGGCGAGACGGTCGGAGACGATGCATGCGCCGATCGGGGAGTAGCCCGACGTCATGCCCTTGGCACAGGTGATCATGTCCGGCACGTAGTCGAACTTGTCGCAGGCGAAGGTCGTGCCGAGGCGGCCGAAGGCACAGATGACCTCGTCGGACACGAGCAGGACGTCGTACTGGTCGCAGATCTCGCGGACCCGCCGGAAGTAACCCGGCGGCGGCGGGAAGCAGCCGCCGGCGTTCTGCACCGGCTCGAGGAACACGGCCGCGACGGTGTCGGCGCCCTCGAAGAGGATCTGCTGCTCGATCTGGTCGGCGGCCCAGCGGCCGAAGGCCTCGGGGTCGTCGCCATGGATCGGCGCACGGTAGATGTTGGTGTTCGGCACCTTGTGCGCGCCGGGCACCAGCGGCTCGAAGGGGGCCTTCAGGCCGGGCAGACCGGTGATGGACAGAGCACCCTGCGGAGTGCCGTGGTAGGCGACCGCACGGGAGATGACCTTGTACTTGGTGGGCTTGCCGATGAGCTTGAAGTACTGCTTCGCGAGCTTCCAGGCGGTCTCGACGGCCTCACCGCCACCGGTGGTGAAGAAGACCTTGTTGAGGTCGCCCGGAGCGTGCTGCGCCAGACGCTCGGCGAGTTCCACGGCCTTCGGGTGCGCGTAGGACCACACGGGGAAGAACGCGAGCTCCTGCGCCTGCTTGAAGGCCGCCTCGGCGAGCTCGCGCCTCCCGTGGCCCGCGTTGACCACGAACAGGCCGGCGAGGCCGTCCAGGTAGCGCTTGCCCTTGTCGTCGTAGATGTAGGTGCCCTCGCCACGCACAATGGTGGGCACGGGTGCGTTCTCGTACGACGCCATGCGGGTGAAGTGCATCCACAGGTGGTCGTAGGCGGTCTTGGAGAGGTCCTTGCTCACGGCTATCGGGTTCCCCACATATAGGTCTGCTTCTTGAGCTTTAGGTAAACGAAGCTCTCGGTGGAGCGCACCCCGGGGAGGGCGCGAATCCGCTTGTTGATCACTTCGAGCAGGTGGTCGTCGTCCTCGCAGACAATCTCCACCATCAGGTCGAACGAGCCCGCGGTCATCACCACGTACTCGCACTCGGCCATTGCGGTGAGTGCGTCGGCCACCGGGTCGAGATCGCCCTCGACCTTGATGCCGACCATTGCCTGGCGGCGCAGGCCCACGGTGAGCGGGTCGGTGACGGCGACGATCTGCATCACGCCCTGATCGAGCAGCTTCTGGACGCGCTGCCGCACCGCCGCCTCGGAAAGGCCCACGGCCTTGCCGATCGCGGCATAGGGGCGGCGCCCGTCCTGCTGGAGCTGTTCGACGATCGCGAGGGAGACGGAGTCGATCGTCGGACTCGACGATCCGCTTCCCGCCCCGGTCCTGGAGTCTGCGCTACGGCTGGCCACGAGCTCACTCTGCACCGCGACTCGTCTGTCTGGCAACCCCAGAGCGATGAAATTCGTTGTCAGCGGGGCGATATTTCACTGAATCCGAAGTTGGGGAGCGTCGGGCCTATGGAAAACGTCTGCCGAGAGATTAGGGTGGATGTCTCAGGGATCGGACACCGACAGGACTGGAGGGGTGGCAACAGTGACCACCGAGCTGCGTCGTCTGCGCAACTACATCAACGGGGAGTTCCGGGACGCCGCCGACGGCCGGACCATCGACGTGGTCAACCCGGCCACGGGCGAGGTCTACGCCACGTCGCCGCTGTCCGGCCAGGCCGATGTCGACGCCGCCATGGACGCTGCCGCGGCCGCTTTCCCCGCCTGGCGCGACACCACCCCGGCCGAGCGTCAGAAGGTTCTGCTGAAGATCGCGGACGCCTTCGAGGCGCGGGCCGAGGATCTTGTCGCGGCCGAGTCGGAGAACACGGGCAAGCCGCTCGAGCTCACGCGCACCGAAGAGATTCCGCCGATGGTGGACCAGATCCGCTTCTTCGCGGGCGCGGCGCGCATGCTCGAAGGACGCTCCGCCGGCGAGTACATGGAGGGCATGACCTCGATCGTCCGGCGTGAGCCGGTCGGTGTCTGTGCCCAGGTCGCGCCGTGGAACTACCCGATGATGATGGCGGTGTGGAAGTTCGCGCCGGCCCTGGCGGCGGGCAACACCGTCGTCATCAAGCCGTCCGACACCACGCCCGCGTCGACGGTGCTGATCGCCGAGATCATCGGCGCGATCGCCCCCAAGGGCGTCTTCAACGTCATCTGCGGCGACCGCGACACCGGCCGCCTGATGGTCGAGCACGAGACCCCGGCGATGGCGTCCATCACCGGTTCCGTGCGCGCCGGCATTCAGGTCGCCGCCTCCGCGGCCAAGGACGTCAAGCGTGTCCACCTCGAGCTCGGCGGCAAGGCGCCCGTCGTGGTCTTCGAGGACACCGACATCCCCAAGGCGGTCGAGGACATCTCGGTCGCGGGCTTCTTCAACGCCGGACAGGACTGCACCGCCGCGACCCGCGTGCTCGTGCACGAGTCCATCCACGACGAGTTCGTGCAGGCACTCGCCAAGGCGGCCGCCGACACCAAGACGGGTGCGCCGGACGACGAGGACGTGCTGTTCGGCCCGCTCAACAACGCCAACCAGCTGGCGCAGGTCTCCGGCTTCATCGACCGTCTGCCGGCGCACGCCAAGGTCGAGTCGGGCGGCCACCGGGTCGGCGACAAGGGCTACTTCTACGCCCCGACCGTCGTTTCCGGCCTGAAGCAGGACGACGAGATCATCCAGAACGAGGTCTTCGGGCCGGTCATCACGGTCCAGTCCTTCGCCGACGAGGCGCAGGCGCTGGAGTGGGCGAACGGTGTGGAGTTCGCGCTGGCGTCGTCGGTGTGGACGAAGGACCACGCGCGGGCGATGCGGATGTCGAAGGCGCTGGACTTCGGCTGCGTGTGGATCAACACCCACATTCCGCTGGTGGCGGAGATGCCGCACGGCGGCTTCAAGAAGTCCGGGTACGGCAAGGACCTGTCGTCGTACGGGTTCGACGACTACACGCGGATCAAGCACGTGATGACGTCGCTCGACGGCTGACGGCTGACGGCTGACGGCTGACGGCTGCGCGGTGGCGGGGCGGGGTGGGGGTGCGTTCCCCCGCCCCGCCCCTTTCCGTGACCGGGGGCGTGGCGGCGGCCGGGGCTACTCCAGCGGGGTGGTGTGAAGTGCCAGCAGCAGGCGCCAGGTCTGGGAGGACATCCGGTCCGGGGGCGCGGTGATCGTGCCGTGGAGCCAGTCCGCCAGCAGGCCCGCGAACGTCGAAGCCACCGCCGTGGCGATCAGGGCGGGGGCGGGGCCGCCCGCCAACTCGCGTTCGGTGCGGCTGCGTTCGCGTAGTTCGCGGTGGAGCAGGTCACCCAGCGGGCCGCTGCCGCCCTCGCGCAGCAACGTCCGGTACAGGGAGGCGTTCGCGGCCGCCCTGGTGAAGAACTCCGCCAGGGCAGGCGGCGGCGCTGCCGGGTCCGGCACGCCCCGCCACGCGTGCAGCGCGTCCACCGCGTCCCGTACGACCTCGGCACAGGCGTCGACCGCCAGAGCCTCGAGGTCGGGGTAGTGCACATAGAACGTGGCCCGGCCGACGCCCGCCCGGCGCACCACGGCTGCCACGCTGACCTGCTCGAGCGGGCGCTCGGCGCACTCCCGCAGCAGTGCCTCGCGCAGTCTGGACCGGGTCCGCTCCGCCCTGGGATCGCTCATCCCGCCAACAGTACGGCGCTCAGCGCGAGCGCACCGGGAAGGGCCTGAGCCACCAGGATGCGGCGGTTCGCGGTGACGCCCCCGTACAGGCCCGCCACCACCACGCAGCCGAGGAAGAAGAGCTGCACCTGGCGGCCCGTCGGGTGGGCGGCGATCAGGCCCCAGATCAGGCCCGCGGCCAGGAACCCGTTGTACAGGCCCTGGTTGGCGGCGAGCGGCGCGGTCTCGCGGGCCGTCTCCGCGTCGAAGCCGGAGAGTTTCCGGCCGGGCTTGCGCTGCCACAGGAACATCTCCAGAACCAGGATGTAAATGTGCAGCGCGGCCACCAGGCCGACCAGTGCTTGGGCTGTTGCGTTCATGCTCGACTCGATTCGATTCCGGTTCATGGACGAGTGTTCAGGAAGTATAGACATGTGTCCATGATCGACAGGGTGTCGGGCGGCGTGTCCATGGATCGACGCAGCGTCCATTGCCGCGCGCACCCGCCGCCCGGCATCCTTCGCACGTGTCGGCGATCCGGATGAATCCCATGTCACGTCGGTCCTTGCTGCGCGCCCTCGGTGGCGGTGCGGCCGGACCCGTACTCGCCGGCTGCGGGGTTCCCGCGGCCTTCGTCGCGCCCGGTGACCGCGCGCGCCGCGACCTCTCGGCCCGCGAGCGGCGAGTCGACTTCGCCAACTGGCCGCTGTACATCGACACGGACGACGAGGACACCTCGAAGCGGCCCACCCTCGACGCCTTCACCGAACGCACCGGGATCGCCGTCCGGTACACGGAGGAGATCAACGACAACGACGAGTTCTTCGGCAAGATCAGCCCCGCCCTCATGAACGGTCAGGAGACCGACCGGGACCTGATCGTCGTCAGCGACTGGATGGCGGCCCGGTTCGTACGGCTGGGCTGGGTGCAGGAGATGGACCGGGCGAGCCAGCCCAACGTCTCCAAGTACCTCGACCCGCAGCTGCGTTCACCCGCCTTCGACAACGGCCGGCGTCACAGTGTTCCCTGGCAGTGCGGGATCACCGGCATCGCGTACAACCGCGCACGGCTCGGCCGGGAGATCCGCAGTACCGGCGACCTGTGGGCGGACGACCTGCGCGGCAAGGTCACCCTGCTGTCCGGGCTCGACGAGGCCTTCGCGCTGCTGATGCAGGGCAACGGCGTCGACGTCACCCGCTGGAGCGCCGACGACTTCCACCTCGTGTGCGAGCAGGTGGAAAGGCGTGTACGGCAAGGACATGTCCGGCGGTTCACCGGCAACGACTACATCAAGGACCTCTCCACCGGCGATGTGCTTGCCTGCCAGGCGTACTCGGGCGATGTCATCCAGCTCCAGGCCGACAACCCGGACATCGAGTTCGTGGTCCCCGAGGAGGGGGCGGAACTGTGGGCCGAGAGTCTGATGATCCCCGACCTCGCCCGGCACAAGCGCAACGCCGAGGCGCTGATCGACCATTACTACGACCCCGAGGTGGCTGCCGAGCTGGCGGGCTGGGTCAACTACGTCTGCCCCGTGCCCGCCGCCCGTGAGGTGCTGGCCTCCGCCAAGGACGAGGAGACGGCGGCGCTGGCAGAGGACCCGCTGATCTTCCCCGACAACGCGATGCGGGCCCGGCTCGCCATCGCGCGTGACATCACGTCAACAGAGCGGCAGGAGCTCGCCGGGCGCTGGAACTCCCTCGTGGGCCTGTGATTTTTGAACGCGTTCATTCGCGCTGTACGCTGCTGTGCATGAGCGAGAGCGCGGCCCTCGTACGGGGCATACGTGTGTGGCTGGTCATCTTCATCGTCTGTCTCGTCCTCAGCGGCCTCACCGCCTTTCCGCTGGTGACCGAACTGCGCTGGCTGGAGGACGCGCTGAAGTCCTCCGCCTCCCCGGTGCCCGAGCACCTCCCCGGCCTGACGGAGTGGATCGAACGGGTCCGCGAGGGCCTGGACGCCACGGACGAGCGGTACCCGTTCGTGCTGTACGGCACGGACTGGCTGGCCTTCGCCCACCTGGTGATCGCGGTCGCCTTCTACGGCCCGTACCGCGACCCGGTGCGCAACATCTGGGTCATCGAATTCGGGATGATCGCCTGCGCGGGCATCATTCCGCTCGCCCTGATCTGCGGACCGATCCGCGGCATCCCCTTCTGGTGGTCGGTCATCGACATGTCGTTCGGGGTCTTCGGCGTGATCCCGCTCCACCTCGTGCGCCGCAGGATCAAGCGGCTGGAGGCGCTCACGGCCCGGCCGGTCCCCACCGCTGCCGTCGCCGCCGGCACCTGAGCGCCGCGTGGACGACGGCCCCCGCGAGCGGGTTCAGCCCTCTGTGCCATCCCGGCGCTCGGCGATGTCCTGGGCCTCGAGCACCGCGTCCCCGTACCGGAAGCCCCATGCGCCGAGGGCTCACCCTCGCGGGCGGCGCCGGGCCGTCGGCCGCGGAGCGGATCGCCGAGGCCGCGAGGGGTGCACGGGTCGTCAAGGCGTTCAACCTCTGTCACGAA
This sequence comes from Streptomyces sp. NPDC006208, assembly GCF_040613775.1. Classification (NCBI taxonomy): domain Bacteria; kingdom Bacillati; phylum Actinomycetota; class Actinomycetes; order Kitasatosporales; family Streptomycetaceae; genus Streptomyces; species Streptomyces sp. NPDC006208. The sequence continues at coordinate 17,838 of NZ_JBEXSW010000033.1, forward strand.
AGCGTCTGGCGTATCGCGCCACTCGAATTCGGCGGCCGGCCGCTCGCCGCGCCTCTCTGCGGCGACGACCCGGAGGCGCTCGCGACCGTACGCGTCCTTGTGCGGGACCTCGGCGCGGAGCCCGTCGCGGCAGGCGCTCTCACCAGGGCACGCCTGCTCGAGGCCACGGCCGCCTTGCTGATCGGGCTGTGGGTGGAGGAGGGCGTCGATGCGCAGGCGATCGCCCCGCCCCTCGGGGCCGCGGCGGGCCGGTGACCGTGGTGCGGTGATCAGGCCCGCGAGCGGCGCACCACACTGCGCAGGGTGTCCACGCGGTTGGTCGTGATCGCATCGACTCCGCAGCCGATCAGCCGGCGCATCGTGCGCCGGGTGTCGGCCGTCCACGCGGAGATCAGCATCCCGTCCCGGTGGACCCTGTCCGCCAACTCAGGTCCGATCAGCCCGAATCGGTAGTTCAGCCAGCGGGGGCCCAGCGCGTCGAGCAGCACCTGGCGCGGCGGGGCGAGGGAGGTCCAGGTCAGGGCGATCTCGGCCGACGGGTCGGTCGCGCGTACCGCGAGCATCGTCGTCGCGCCGGCGCAGTAGTACACGCGGTCGCCCGCACCGCACTCGCGGACCGTGCCCACGACCGCGCGCACCGACTCCTCACAGGCGCCCGGCAGGTCGATCATCACGCGGTGTGCCCCGGTCTCGATCAGTGCCTCGCGCAGGGTCGGCACCCCGCCCGCGGTCAACCCGCTGACCTCGGCGTGGGTGAGCCGGGCGAGCGGGCGGTCGTGGCCCCACAGCCGCTCCAGCGAGTCGTCGTGCAGCAGCACGGGCACGCCGTCGCGGGTGAGCCGTACATCGATCTCGACCGCGTCCGCGCCGCGCTCGACGGCCGAACGCAGCGAGGGCAGGGTGTTCTCGCGGACGCGGTAGGGGTCGCCGCGGTGGGCCACGACCGTGACATCGCTCATGGAACCAGTGTGGTCGCCGGTCAGCGGGCCAGCCAGGCGGTGGTGTACGCGTCGATCTCCGCGTTGATCCTGGCCTTGCCCGCGGGGTCGAGGAAGGACGCTTCCACAGCGTTCTTCGCGAGGCCCGCGAGCCCCCGCTCGTCCAGGTCCAGCAGCCGTGCCGCGACCGCGTACTCGTGGTTCAGGTCGGTCCCGAACATCGGGGGATCGTCGCTGTTGATCGTCACCAGCACGCCGGCCGCGACCATCTCCCTGACCGGGTGCTGGTCGAGGTCGGTGACGGCACGCGTCGCGATGTTGGAGGTGGGGCAGACCTCCAGCGCGATCCGATGCTCCGCGAGGTGCGCGAGCAGTTTCGGGTCCTGCGTGGCGCTGGTGCCGTGCCCGATGCGCTCGGCGCGCAGTTCGGTGAGCGCGTCCCAGATCGTCCCGGGCCCGGTCGTCTCGCCGGCGTGCGGCACCGAGTGCAGTCCGGCGTCGATCGCGCGGTCGAAGTACGGCTTGAACTGCGGTCGCGGTACGCCGATCTCCGGGCCGCCGAGGCCGAAGGAGACCAGGCCATCCGGGCGCAGGTCCACCGCGAGCCGCGCGGTCTCCTCGGCGGCCGAGAGACCGGCCTCGCCGGGGATGTCGAAGCACCAGCGCAGCACGATCCCGAGCTCGGCCTCAGCCGCCCGGCGGGCGTCCTCGATCGCCTCCATGAAGGCCTTCTCGTCGATGCCACGGCGGGTCGAGCTGAAGGGCGTGACGGTCAGCTCGGCGTAGCGGATGCTCTGCCGGGCCATGTCCCGGGCCACCTCGAAGGTGAGCAGCCGTACGTCCTCCGGGGTCCGGATCAGATCGACGACGGAGAGGTAGACCTCGATGAAGTGCGCGAAGTCGGTGAAGGTGAAGTACTCGGCGAGCGCTTCCGGGTCGGTGGGAACCTTCGAGTCCGGGTGGTTGGCGGCCAGCTCGGCCACGATGCGCGGTGAGGCCGAACCGACGTGGTGCACATGCAGTTCGGCCTTGGGCAGTCCCGCGATGAAGGGGTGCAGATCGGTCATCGGGTGCCTCCGGGTGCGCTCGGCCGCTGGTCGTCAGGGATCATCGTAGGCGGCCGGGTCCGGCCCAGGGACCGGGCCGTAGCATGGCCGCACCACGAGTGGGGGAGAACAATGTCCGACAATCAGGCCCAGCCGCCCGGCGGGCCGCAGCCGCGAGACCCGTGGGCCCCGCCGGAGAGCAGCGCCGCACCGAGTGCCCCGCAGGACAGGGTGCCGCTGGACAAGCCCGCCGCGCGGCCGGTGCACGACCAGCCGACGGTCACGTCGATGCCGGCCGTCGACGGCGGCGCCGTGCCGCCGCCGACCGCTCCCGGTGGGCCGGGCCTGCCGGCAGCCGGTGCGTACGGCTACCCCGCGGCCCCGCCCGGCACGGGCACCGGCTCCTTCGGCCCGGTCGCGAGCGACCCGTACGGTGCCGGGTACCCGGGCTACCCCGGCTACCCCGGCTACGGCCAGCCCGGCTGGCAGCAGAGCCCGGCGAACGGCATGGGCATCGCCGCGATGGTGCTCGGCATCCTCGCCGTGTGCCTTTTCTGCGTCTACGGTGTCCTCTCGGTCATCCTCGGCGTCCTCGCGCTGATCTTCGGCATCCTCGGCCGCAAACGCGTCGAGCGGGGCGAGGCCACCAACGGCGGCATGGCCCTGGCCGGCGTCATCCTTGGCTCCATCGGCATCGTCATCGGCGCTGTCGTCATCGGCCTGCTCGCCTGGGGCATCACCAAGGCCATCGACGAGGAACGCAACAACGACTACGACTACGACTCGTACTCCAACGTCCTGGTGGTCGACGTCAGCCGGTAGCCCACCGCACCCGCAGTTCCTCGCGCGCCTCCATCAGCGCGAAGCCCAGCAGATTGAGCCCGCGCCAGCGCGTGGGATCCTCTGCCCGCTCGTCGTCGGCGGCCAGTCCGATACCCCAGATCAGGTCCACCGGGCTGGCCTCGACGAGCACCCGGTCGCCCGTGCCCAGCAGAAACTCCCGCAGGTCGGCGTCCTGCCCGAACTTGTGCACACTGCCCGCGCGCACGACCTCGAAGCGCTCCCGCTTCCATGCCTTCTCGTCGAAGCCCCGCACCAGCCGCCCCGCCTTCTTCGCCGCGGCCGGGCTCGTCGCCTCCAGCACCGCGCGTTCCACCTCCGCATCCCCGAACAGCCGGGCCTTGGCGGCCATCATCCAGTGCTCCGCGGTGGCGTAGCGCACGCCGTCCACCACGAAGGGCGACGGCCACCACTGGCTCAGACAGCCCGCCCCGAGAGTGCCGTCCCGGCGGGGCGCATGGCCCCAGAAGTGCAGGTACTTGATCCTCGTGCCGCCGGCGGCTTGCTTGATCAGCTCATCCATCCCCATGCATGCGAGTCTGGCAGTGACCACGGACAATCCGTTCAAGGTTTGTCCCGTCGACGCGACACTTGGTCGACCGATTCCGTCGCGTAATCAAAAGGCAACAACGGAATCCCTTGTTGGGTGCATCACCCTCTGCCAGGATCGGCACTCAAATCGGGCTGGGACAACGGAGAGCGTCATGGGCAACCGATTCCAGATCAAGGACCGCTTCGCTGCCGGCGCGCAGTACATCGGCGGACAGCTGCGCCCCGGCACGTCGGGGCGCACTCAGGACATCGTGAACCCGGCGACCGGCGAGACGGTCCTCACGTACGAACTGGCCGGCGCCGCCGATGTGGACGCCGCCGTCGCCTCGGCCCACGAGGCCTTCCCCGGCTGGGCCGGCGCCACCCCCGGCGAGCGCTCCGACACGCTGCACCGCTTCGCTTCCGTGCTCGCCGAGCGGTCCGCGGAGCTCGCGGACGCCGAGACGCTCCAGTGCGGCAAGCCGATCAAGCTCAGCACCGAGTTCGACGTACCGGGCACGGTCGACAACACCGCCTTCTTCGCCGGCGCCGCCCGCCATCTCCAGGGCCAGTCCGCGGGCGAGTACAGCGGCGACCACACCTCGTACGTACGCCGCGAGCCGATCGGCACGATCGGCTCCATCGCCCCCTGGAACTATCCGCTCCAGATGGCGGCCTGGAAGATTCTCCCGGCCATAGCTTCGGGGAATACCATCGTGCTGAAACCCGCCGAGATCACCCCGCTCACCTCGCTGATGTTCGCCGAGGCGGCCGCGGAGGCGGGCGTCCCCGACGGTGTCGTCAACATCATCAGCGGCGCGGGCAAGGACGCGGGCGAGCATCTGGTCGGCCACCGGGACATCGCCATGACCTCATTCACCGGCTCCACCGCGATCGGCAAGCGCGTCGCGGAGATCGCCACCGCCTCGGTCAAGCGCCTCCACCTCGAGCTGGGCGGCAAGGCCCCGTTCGTGGTGTTCGACGATGCCGATGTCGACGCCGCGGCCCATGGCGCGGTGGCCGGCTCGCTGATCAACTCCGGCCAGGACTGCACCGCGGCCACCCGCGCGTATGTCCAGCGGCCCCTGTACGACGCATTCGTCGGCGCGGTCGCCGACCTCATGGCCGGTGTGCGGCTCGGTGACCCCTTCGACCCGTCCACCGACCTCGGCCCGCTCGTCTCGCACCTCCAGCGCGACCGGGTGGCGGGCTTCGTCGAACGGGCCCGCGGGTACGCCACCGTCGTCACCGGCGGCCAGGCGCCCGGCGGGGACCTGAAGGACGGCGCGTACTACCTGCCCACGCTCGTCACCGGTGCCGCCCAGGACAGCGAGATCGTCCAGTCGGAGATCTTCGGCCCGGTCCTGGTCGTGCTGCCCTTCGACACCGACGACGAAGGCATCGCCCTCGCCAACGACACCCCGTACGGACTCGCCGCCTCCGCCTGGAGCCGCGACGTCTACCGCGCGGGCCGCGCCACCCGCGAGATCAAGGCGGGCTGCGTCTGGGTCAACGACCACATCCCGATCATCAGCGAGATGCCCCACGGCGGCTACAAGGCGTCCGGCTTCGGCAAGGACATGTCGGCGTACTCGTTCGATGAATACACGCAGGTCAAGCATGTGATGTTCGACAATACGGCGGTCGTCAGGAAGGACTGGCACCGCACGATCTTCGGGGACCGACCGTAACGGCACACGCCCCCGTGTGACCGAGCCGCACGACCAGCGGCACCATCCCGAAAGGGCACAGCATGGATCACAACCAGCCCGACGGCCTGTCCCAGGCACAGCTTGCCGCGATGCGTCGCAGTCTCACCAACGGCAGGGGCGCGCTCAGCCGCCGCTCGATGCTGCGCGCGACCGGCATCGGGGCGCTCACCGCCGGAGGTCTGGCGGCCCTCACCTCGTGCGGAATCCCGCCCGCCAAGCGTGAGGAGGGTTCGTCGGACGCGGACGACCGCTCGGACCAGGAGAAGCAGCTCGCCTTCTCCAACTGGACCGAGTACATGGACACCAGCGAGGACGGGAAGACCCGGCCGACCCTGAACGAGTTCACCCGGCGGACCGGGATCAAGGTCAAGTACACCGAGGACATCAACGACAACGTCGAGTTCTTCGGGAAGGTCCAGCCGCAGCTGGCGGCCGGCCAGGACACCGGGCGTGACCTGATCAACGTCACCGACTGGCTGGCCGCCCGGATGATCCGGCTCGGATATGCCCAGAAGCTCGACGCCTCGCTGCTCCCGCACGCGTACGCGAACCTCTCGCCCCAGTTCCGCAGCCCGGACTGGGACCCCGGACGCGCCTACTCGTACCCCTGGACCGGTATCCCGGCCGTCATCGCCTACAACATCAAGGCGACCCGGGGCCGCAAGGTCGACTCGGTCACCCAGCTGCTGGACGACCCCACTCTCAAGGGCCGGGTCAGCTTCCTCACCGAGATGCGCGACACGGTCGGACTGACCCTGCTCGACATGGGCAAGGATCCCGCCAAGGTCAACGACGCCGACTACGACGCGGCCATCGGCCGGCTCCAGAAGGGCGTCGACAAGAAGCAGATCCGCCGGTTCACCGGCAACGACTACACGTCCGACCTCGACAAGGGCGACATCGCCGCCTGTGTCGCCTGGGCCGGTGACCTCATCCAGCTCCAGGTCGACAACCCGGACATCAGGTACGCGATCCCGGCCGCCGGCTACATGACCGCCACCGACAACCTGATGGTCCCCGCGCATGCCCGGCACAAGAAGAACGCCACCCGGCTGATCGACTACTACTACGAACTCCCCGTCGCAGCCCAGCTCGCCGCGTACATCAACTACGTGAGTCCGGTCGCCGGGGTGGGCCCGGAGCTGGCGAAGATCGACCCGGCCCTGGCCAAGAACCCGCTGATCATCCCGGACGAAGCCATGGCCGCCAAGTCCCACTCGTTCCGTTCGCTCTCCTCCGAAGAAGAGACGGCGTACGAAGAGAAGTTCACCAAGCTCATCGGCGCCTGACCTGCCCTGCCTCCTTCGATTTCCGACACACCTGGGACTGCGACCCATGACTGACAAGACAGCGGGCGGCGATGTCCGCCTCTCCGGGATCAGCAAGACGTACGGCTCCTTCACCGCCGTACAGCCGCTGGACCTGACCATTCCGCAGGGCTCGTTCTTCGCGCTGCTCGGCGCGTCCGGCTGCGGCAAGACCACCACGCTGCGGATGATCGCCGGGCTCGAGGAACCCACCACCGGCACGGTTTCGCTCGGTGGAAAGGACGTCACCGACCTCCCGCCGCACAGGCGGCCGGTCAACACCGTCTTCCAGAGCTACGCGCTCTTCCCGCATCTGAACATCTACGAGAACGTCGCGTTCGGCCTGCGCCGGCGCGGCATCAAGTCGGTGAAGAAGCAGGTCGACGACATGCTGGAGCTGGTCCAGCTCGGCGACTTCGCGCACCGCAAGCCGCACCAGCTCTCCGGCGGCCAGCAGCAGCGTGTCGCAGTCGCCCGCGCGCTGATCAACCATCCCGAGGTGCTGCTGCTCGACGAGCCGCTCGGTGCCCTCGACCTGAAGCTGCGCCGCCAGATGCAGCTCGAGCTGAAGAGGATCCAGACCGAGGTCGGCATCACCTTCGTCCATGTCACCCACGACCAGGAGGAGGCCATGACCATGGCCGACACGGTCGCGGTGATGAACAAGGGCCGCGTCGAGCAGCTGGGCGCCCCCGCCGACCTGTACGAGAACCCGCAGACCACCTTCGTCGCCAACTTCCTCGGCACCTCCAACCTCATCGAGGCCCAGGTCGTGGAGAGCAGCGACGGCGAGGTCGTCGTCACCGCCGCCGACGCCAAGCTGCGGCTGTCCGCGGACCGTTGTGCCACCCGGCCGAGCCCCGGAGGAAAGCTTCTGGTCGGTGTGCGTCCGGAGAAGATCTCGCTGGCACACGCGGACGACGAGGGCGACATCGCCGGCGGCCGCAACCGGTTCACCGGCACGATCGCCGACTCCAGCTTCATCGGCGTCTCGACGCAGTACGTCATCGACAGCCCGGTCTGTCCCGAGCTCGAGGTGTACGCGCAGAACGTCGAGCGCGATGCGCGGCTGGTTCCCGGCGCCCGGGTGGTCCTGCACTGGAACCCGGAGCACACCTTCGGTCTCGATGCCGCTCAGGACATCGACGCGGGTGTGGAGACGGTCGAGGAGAAGACGCCGTGACCGTAACCGAGGCGCCGCCGGCTCCCCCAGGGCCGGTCGTGCACAAGACGTCCGTGCGCCGCAAGCTCGTCCCGTACTGGCTGCTGCTGCCCGGCATCCTGTGGCTGCTCGTCTTCTTCGCGCTGCCGCTGGTCTACCAGGCCTCCACCTCCGTGCAGACGGGCTCGCTGGAGCAGGGCTTCCAGGTCACCTGGCACTTCCAGACCTACTGGGACGCGCTGACCGAGTACTACCCGCAGTTCCTGCGCTCGCTGCTGTACGCGGGCACAGCCACGATCCTGTGCCTGCTGCTCGGCTACCCGCTCGCCTATCTCATCGCCTTCAGGGCGGGCCGCTGGCGCAATCTGCTGCTGGTGCTGGTCATCGCGCCGTTCTTCACCAGCTTCCTGATCCGTACGCTCGCCTGGAAGACGATCCTCGCGGACGGCGGACCCGTGGTGGAGTTCCTCAACGTCGTGGGCTTCCTGGACGTCACCAGCTGGCTCGGGCTGACCTCGGGCGACCGGGTGCTCGCCACCCCCCTCGCCGTCGTGACCGGTCTGACCTACAACTTCCTGCCGTTCATGATCCTTCCCTTGTACACCTCGCTGGAGCGGATCGACCCGCGCCTGCACGAGGCGGCCGGGGATCTGTACGCCAAGCCCGCCACGGTCTTCCGCAAGGTGACGTTCCCGCTGTCCATGCCCGGTGTCGTCTCCGGAACCCTGCTGACCTTCATCCCGGCGAGCGGCGACTACGTCAACGCCGAGCTGCTGGGGTCCACCGACACCCGCATGATCGGCAACGTGATCCAGTCGCAGTTCCTGCGCGTGCTCGACTATCCGACGGCCGCCGCGCTGTCGTTCATCCTGATGGCGATCGTGCTGGTCATGGTCACCGTCTACATCCGACGGGCCGGGACGGAGGACCTCGTCTGATGAGCTGGATTCGGCGCAACTTCGTGGTCATCGCGGGCATCATCACGCTCGCGTACCTGATCATTCCGAACATCGTCGTGATGGTGTTCTCGTTCAACAAGCCGGCCGGGCGCTTCAACTACTCCTGGCAGGAGTTCTCCCTCGACGCCTGGAAGGACCCGTGCGGCGTCGCCGACATGTGCGGCTCGCTCACCCTGTCGCTGCAGATCGCCCTCTGGGCGACGCTCGGTGCGACCGTGCTCGGCACGATGATCGCCTTCGCGCTGGTCCGCTACCGCTTCCGCGCCCGCGGCACCATCAACTCGCTGATCTTCATGCCGATGGCGATGCCCGAGGTGGTCATGGCGGCCTCGCTCCTCACGCTCTTCCTCAACCTGGGCGCGGAGCTGGGCTTCTGGACGATCCTCATCGCCCACACCATGTTCTGCCTCAGCTTCGTGGTGGTCGCAGTCAAGGCGCGCGTCATGTCGATGGACCCACGTCTGGAGGAAGCCGCGCGCGACCTCTACGCGGGCCCCGTGCAGACGTTCCTGCGGGTCACGCTGCCGATCGCGGCCCCAGGCATCGCGGCAGGCGCGATGCTCGCCTTCGCCCTGTCGTTCGACGACTTCATCATCACCAACTTCAACTCGGGCAGCACCGTCACCTTCCCGATGTTCGTGTGGGGCTCGGCCCAGCGCGGTACGCCCGTCCAGATCAATGTCATCGGTACGGCCATGTTCGTCATCGCCGTGCTGATCGTGGTCGCCGGCCAGGTCATCAGCAGCCGGCGGAAGAAGACCGCCCTGCCCAAGTAGGACCCCGAAGGAGTGGAAACCATGGCCCCAGCTGCCATGACCTTTGCCCAATCGCTCTCGGACGCCCAGCCCGTCCCCTTCTGGCTGGAAGACCCCGGCAAGCCCGGCGCACTGCCCGCCCTCACCGGTGACGAGCGGACCGATCTGCTCGTCGTCGGCGGCGGCTACAGCGGACTGTGGACCGCGCTGCTGGCCAAGGAACGCGACCCGGGACGGGATGTCGTGCTGATCGAGGGGCGCGAGGTGGGCTGGGCCGCCTCGGGCCGCAACGGCGGCTTCTGCGCCGCCTCCCTCACCCATGGGCTGGGCAACGGACTCGCCCGCTGGCCCGAGGAGTTGGCGCAGCTGGAGGAGCTCGGAGCCCGCAACCTCGACGCCATCGAGGACACGGTCGCCCGCTACGGGATCGACTGCGACTTCGAGCGCACCGGCGAGATCGACGTGGCCACCGAGCCGCACCAGCTCGACGACCTGCGCGAGATGCACGAGGAGGCCTCCCGGCTCGGCTTCACCGGACTCGAACTGCTGGACGCGGACGCCGTGCGCGCGGAGGTGGACTCACCGACGTTCCTCGGCGGGCTGTGGGACCGGCGCGGTGTCGCCATGCTGCACCCCGCCAAGCTCGCCTGGGGACTGAAGCAGGCGTGCACGGACCTCGGTGTGCGCATCTACGAGAACACCCGCGGCCTCGAACTGAGCGCGTCCGGCGCAGGGATGGCCGTCCGCACGCCCTACGGGCGGGTCTTCGCCCGCCGGGTCGCGCTCGGCACCAACGTCTTCCCGTCGCTGGTCCGGCGGGTGCGCTCGTACACCGTTCCGGTCTACGACTACGCCCTGATGACGGAGCCGCTCAGCCCTGCGCAGCTTGCTTCGATCGGGTGGAAGCGACGCCAGGGGCTGGGCGACAGCGCCAATCAGTTCCACTACTTCCGGATCACCGCCGACCAGCGCATTCTGTGGGGCGGGTACGACGCGATCTATCCGTACGGCGGCAAGGTCAGCGCCGAGATGGACCACAGGCCGGAGACGTATCTCAAGCTCGCCTCGCACTTCTTCCACTACTTCCCGCAGCTCGAAGGGCTTCGCTTCAGCCATGCCTGGGGCGGTGCGATCGACACCTGCTCGCGCTTCTCGGCCTTCTACGGCAGCGCGCACGGCGGGAAGGTCGCGTACGCCGCCGGTTTCACGGGCCTGGGCGTCGGCGCGACCCGCTTCGGCGCCGATGTGATGCTCGACCTGCTGGCGGGTGAGGAGAGTGAGCGCACCCGGCTGAAGATGGTGCGCACCAAGCCGCTGCCCTTCCCGCCGGAGCCGGTGGCCTGGGCAGGCATCGGCCTCACCAAGTGGGCGCTGGCCAGGGCGGATGCGCGCGGCGGGCGGCGCAATCTGTGGCTGAAGGCGATGGACCGGCTCGGTCTCGGCTTCGACAGTTAGCAGGCCGCAGGCCGGGTGCCCTGTGGGGGCCCGGCGCATGCCTTCGATCATTGATGTGACCCATCTCACCATCGACGGGCGTCGAACCCGCGTCATGACCGGAATCCGATCGGCTCTCCCCGTGTGGACGCACCTTTGGTGCACGCGGACGGAAGGCCGGATTCATGGGTGGCTCGGGGGCACAGGCGGCGGTGGAGTGGCTGGCGGCGGTGGCGCCGGACCCGGACGCCTGCCGGCGGGAATGGGAGCGCGATCCTCTCGGGTTCGCGCTCCTTCCCGCCGGCAGGCTCTGGGACGTACTGATCCTGCCGGGCGAACTCGGCTGTCGCACCCTTGATGTGATCTCCCGTCTGGTGGTCCTGCCCGGGCCCGTCCTCGCCGGCTTCGGTGACGAGCGGATGGGATTCTTCGTACCTCCGGGCACGGCGGAGCACTGGCTCGGCACCGGGGTGCGCACCGTGGGCAGCGGCACCTGGATCGTCGTGCCCTGTCCTGGCCGGACGAGCGGAGCGGTGCGCTGGCTGGTCGCGCCGGACGGCGCGGGCACGCTCACGGACGCGTCGCTGCTGGAGCTTGCCCTGCACGAGGCGGTGCACGCACCGGCCGGCGACGCCGGCAGGTGAACGCCGCGGGAATGCCAGAGGTCTTGACAACCGTATTGGTCTGGACCATGTTGTGCCCGCCAGTGCCACCTCTCCACATCCCCCATGCCCGGAGGAAGTTGTGCACCGCACCAGACTTACGGCTGCCCTGGCGGCGGCCCTCCTCGCCGCCGGAGGGCTTGTCGCCACAGCAACGACCGCCGAAGCGGCCGACGCCGAACTCGCCCGCAACGGAGGCTTCGAGGCCGGGCTGACCGGCTGGAGCTGTACGGCCGGCAGCGGCGTCGCCGTCGGCTCACCCACCCGCAGCGGCAGCTCGGCCCTCAAGGCCACCCCGGCAGGCAGCGACAACGCCAAGTGTTCCCAGACCGTCACCGTCCTGCCCAACTCCACCTACACGCTGAGTGGTTGGGTGCAGGGCAGCTATGTCTACCTCGGCGCGTCCGGCACCGGCACCACCGATGTCTCCACCTGGACGCCGTCCGCGACGAGCTGGCAGCGGCTGTCGACGACGTTCAGCACCGGAGCGTCGACGACGTCGGTGACCATCTACACACACGGCTGGTACGGAACTCCGGCCTATCACGCCGACGACATCTCCCTGTTCGGTCCGGGTGGCGGCCCCGTACAGACACCGGCCGCCCCCACCGGACTCACGGCAGGCAGCCCCGGCTCCACCTCTGTGCCGCTGAGCTGGAACACGTCGTCGGGCGCCACCGCTTACCACGTCTACCGGGGCACCGCACGGGTCGCGACGGTGAGCGGCACATCGGCGACCGTCACCGGACTGACCCCGTCCACGGCCTACAGCTTCCAGGTCTCCGCAGCCAACGAAGCCGGAGAGTCCCCGAAGTCGGCAGCCGTGACCGCGACGACCACGGCGGGCGGAGGTCCCGGCGGCGGCCTGCCTGCGCACGCCCTCGTCGGCTATCTGCATGCCAGCTTCGCCAACGGCTCCGGCTACACACGCATGGCCGACGTCCCCGACTCCTGGGACGTCATCAACCTCGCCTTCGGCGAGCCCACTTCGGTCACCTCCGGCGACATCCGGTTCAGGCTCTGCCCCGTCGCCGAGTGCCCGAACGTCGAGTCCGAGGCCGACTTCAAGGCCGCCGTCAAGGCCAAGCAGGCCGCGGGCAAGAAGGTCCTGATCTCCATCGGCGGCGCCAACGGCCAGGTGCAGCTGTCGACCACAGCAGCGCGCGACGCCTTCGTCACCTCCGTGTCGAAGATCATCGACGACTACGGACTCGACGGCCTGGACATCGACTTCGAAGGCCACTCGCTGTCCCTGAACACCGGCGACACGGACTTCCGCAACCCGACGACCCCGGTGGTCGTCAATCTGATCTCGGCACTCAAGACCCTCAAGTCCAAGTACGGCAGCGGCTTCGTGCTCACCATGGCCCCCGAGACGTTCTTCGTACAGCTCGGCTACCAGTACTACGGCTCCGGTCCCTTCGGCGGACAGGACCCGCGGGCCGGTTCGTACCTCCCGGTCATCCACGCGATGAGGGACGACCTCACCCTGCTGCACGTCCAGGACTACAACTCGGGCCCGATCATGGGGCTCGACAACCAGTACCACACCATGGGCGGCGCGGACTTCCACATCGCCATGACCGACATGCTGCTCACCGGCTTCCCCGTCGCCGGCGACCAGTCCAGGTTCTTCCCGGCCCTGCGCCCGGACCAGGTCGCGATCGGTCTGCCCGCCTCGACCAACGCGGGCAACGGCCACACCTCGCCCGCCGAGGTGAACAAAGCTCTGGACTGTCTGACCAGGAAGGCCAACTGCGGCGCGTACCAGACCCACGGCACCTGGCCGGCACTGCGCGGCCTGATGACCTGGTCGATCAACTGGGACCGATACAGCCAGTGGGAGTTCTCGAAGAACTTCGACGCCTACAACTGGAGCTGAGCGGGACGAGCAGCAGCACACAGAGCAGAACGCTGCCGAGGACGTCCAGCGGCCAGTGGTAGCCGCGCAGCACCAGACCGATGCCCGTCGCCGCGGTCAGTACCGCGGCGACGGGCATCGTCCATCGGCGGCGCAGCTGCGGGGCGAGAAGCAGTGCCGCACCGCAGTAGGCGACCATCGCGGTGGCGGTGTGGCCGGAGGGGTACCAGCCGGTGCCGGGCTCGAGAGGTCCGGTACGGGCGATCCACAGCTTGAGCGGAACGACGGCCGCGGGTACGGCGGCCATGGTCAGGGCGGCGACAAGGCCGGGCAGCCACTGCCGGGTGCGCCAGATCGTGCAGGCGACGGCCGCGGCCAGGACCGGCAGCGCGACGGCCGGGGAGCCGAGGTCGGCGAGCGGTTCGGTCAGGGAGCGGGGGGCGTCGCCGAACAGGGCCCGTCCGAGGTGTTCGTCCGCCCGGCGCAGCGGGCCGCGGGCGGCGATCTGCCAGGTGACCAGGGCGAAGAGTGCGGCGCACAGCGCCGGTGCGAGGGCCCGGGAAAGCCGAGAGGCCGGTCGCCTCGCAACAGGGGGGGTAGTTGCGAGGCGACCGGTCGGATCGGTTTGCCGCACGCCCCGGGGGGTTTGGGGCGAGCGGCCATCCGATCGGTGAGGAGATTCGGAGCTCGAGGCTCCAGTGGTGTGCGCCAGGGCACGACCAGAACGGGGCTGGGGAGGCTCCGCCCTGGGGTCGCCCGCAGTCTCCTGCGGACGGGGTGTTTCTCTCATCTGCTGAAACCGTACGGCAGTGGCCGGGGGGCCGACAGGCGGATCTCCAACCCGCCATCGGCCCCCCACACCTTCTTCACAGGACGTGTCAGACCTGGGCGAAAGCGCTCTCGATGATGTCAAGACCCTCGTTCAACAGGTCTTCGCCGATGACCAGCGGCGGCAGGAAGCGCAGCACGTTCCCGTACGTGCCGCAGGTGAGCACCACGAGCCCCTCGGCATGGCAGGCCTTGGCGAGTGCGCCCGCCGCCTCCGGGGCGGGCTCCTTGGTCACCGGGTCCTTCACCAGCTCGATGGCGATCATGGCGCCGCGGCCGCGGATGTCGCCGATGACGAACCGATCGTTGTGGGCGTACTTCTCCTGCATCGCGGCGAGGCGGCCCTTCATGATCTCCTCGATGCGCTTGGCCTTGCCGTTGAGGTCCTGCTCGCGCATGGTCTCGATGGAGCCCAGCGCACCGGCGCAGGCCACCGGGTTGCCGCCGTAGGTGCCGCCGAGGCCGCCCGCGTGCGGCGCGTCCATGATCTCGGCGCGGCCCGTGACGGCGGCGAGCGGCAGGCCGCCCGCGATGCCCTTGGCCGTGGTGATCAGGTCCGGGACGATGCCCTCGTCCTCGCAGGCGAACCACTGGCCGGTGCGGCAGAAGCCGGACTGGATCTCGTCGGCGACGAAGACGATGCCGTTGTCGTTGGCGAACTTCACGATCGCCGGCATGAAGCCCTTGGCCGGCTCGATGAAGCCGCCCTCGCCGAGGAGCGGCTCGATGATGATCGCGGCGACGTTCTCGGGGCCGACCTGCTTGGTGATCTGGTCGATGGCCTGGGCGGCGGCCTCGGGGCCGCAGTTCTCCGGGCCCGTCGGCCAGCGGTAGCCGTACGCCACCGGCACGCGGTAGACCTCGGGCGCGAACGGCCCGAAGCCGTGCTTGTACGGCATGTTCTTGGCGGTCAGCGCCATCGTGAGGTTCGTACGGCCGTGGTAACCGTGATCGAAGACGACGACGGCCTGGCGCTTGGTGTACGCGCGGGCGATCTTGACGGCGTTCTCGACGGCCTCGGCGCCGGAGTTGAACAGCGCGGACTTCTTGGCGTGGTTACCCGGGGTCAGCTCGGCAAGCGCCTCACAGACCTCGACGTAGCCCTCGTAGGGCGTGACCATGAAGCAGGTGTGCGTGAAGTCGGCGAGCTGTGCGGAGGCGCGGCGTACGACGGCCTCGGCGGAGGCGCCGACCGAGGTCACGGCGATGCCGGAGCCGAAGTCGATCAGACGGTTGCCGTCGATGTCCTCGATGATCCCGCCACCCGCGCGAACCGTGAACACGGGCAGCACGGACCCCACCCCGCCGGCCACCGTGGCCGTGCGGCGGGCCTGCAGCTCCTGCGACTTCGGGCCGGGAATGGCGGTGACGACGCGGCGCTCCTGCGGGATTTCGGTCATGAGGGGCTCCTGGGGGTGTTCCGGACGCTTCTTGTTCTTTCTCCGCAGGCTAGGGCGGGTCCAGGGGGTCCGGCATGCTCCGATCGGGAGTGGTGGGCGCGTGTCGTTGTCCTTCACGGACATAGGCGTACGCGAAGATCCCCGCTGGAGCCGTCCTACCCGGCGTCGACGACCGGGACGCCGGGGGCGAAGTGGTCCACGGCCGCAGCCAGGCGGGCCCGGTCCAGACGCCAGCCGTTCACCGCGCGCGACGCCATGGCCACATCGACCGGGACGTTCGGCACGAGGAACCGCATCGCGGCGCGGGCGCGGGGGCCCTGGCCGGGGCCGGGCAGCGGCGCCTTCCCGTCGTGGCGGGCCACGCCCACCCACGGCATCGTGGAGTTCTGCATCGCCTGCTGCCAGAGCACGACCGCCGTGATGTCCGCCCAGGGAACGTGCGCGGTGGTCGACCGGTAGCGCAGTGGCGCACCGCCGAGGAGTACGCCCGTGCCGTCGACCCGCAGCGCCACCTTGCGGGTCAGCGAGTTGAGCGTCATGAGCAGCCCGCCTCCGGCGAACAGCGGTATGCCCAGGAGCTGCGCGAGGAGTGGGGTGTCGGGCAGCAGAAGGGCCGCGGTGAAGACGACCGAGATGGTCAGGGCGCCAACCGTCCTGCGGTCCCAGCCGAACCGTGCCTCGTACACCGGTGACTTTGCGTCAGTCATGGGCTGATCATGGCAACGCCGGGCGGCTGGGGGGAAGCCCCGGATGTTCCGGTCCTGTCCGTTCCTGTCCGTCACCACACGGCCGGAGTCGGTGAACTCCCCACGCGGGGGCACTAGATTGACCCTGCACAGAGCGGGCCTGGCTGGTCAGGGGGCAGCGGTTCATGGAATCCGAAGGCACATTCGACGCGCGCGGCACACGAGCCGATCCCGTGCCGCGGCCCGCCGCGCCGCCGCAGGGTGTGCCGGCAGTGCCGGCCGTGCCTCCCGGAATGCCCGCGCTGCCCGCTCATGCGCCGGTCACCCGCCCTGCCGTCGCGCAGTGGCTGCGCACCCCGAGGCCTCCGGCCGCACCGGGCGTCTGGCGGCTCGGCCACCGTGAGCGGCCGCAGGAAGAGCCGGAACCGGTCCCCGCCCGCCAGCTGTTCAGCGGCGCCTTCATCGCGTACCTCTGTGGCTGGCTGGTCTGGTCGCTGCTGTGGCACGGCTATCTCGAGGGGTGGTGGATCTTCGTCGACGAGTGGTGGCTGCTGCCGATGCTGTGGCTGGTGCCCGACGAATGGAGGTCGGCATCCAGCCCCCACGTGGAGTGGTACGTGGCGGCGACGTATCTCTACGACGCCCTCGTCCTGGGCCTGCTCGCCGTCGGATTCGGCCGCGTCGGCAACTGGCGCGAGATCTGGCAGCGGTACGGCGTGCCGCTCTGGCCGTTGTTCGTGCTGCTGCCGGGTGTGTGGCGCGAGATGCCGCGGACCGTTGCATGGCTGACCTGGGTGTCGAACATCTACTACGTACTGCTCGTGGCGGCGCTCGTCGCGGCTGTCGGGCGCATCGGCACATGGCCGCTCGTGCGTCGGCGCATGGGCGAGGCCGCCGCTCCGCCGCCCCCCGTGCCCGGCAGCGACCCCGCCGACTGGCCCGAACTGCGCGCCGCCGGGATGGCCGAGGCGGCAGCCCGGCTCGCCGAGGCGACCCGTGCCGGACAGCTCGGCGACGTGGACTACGCCCGGATCCGGCGGGCCTGGCAGACAGTGCACGCCAGGCCCGAGCGGCTGCCGGCCTTCGCGGACACCGTGCGCCGGCACGGCGCCGCCGCGTGCGCGCACCCTTCGGGCGTACGGGACCTGCCGGTGCGCACCGCCACGCACGATCTGGCGATCTCCCAGGTCAAGATCGGCACGGCCGTGGACGACACCCGCAACCCCTATGCCCGCCGTACCACGGGTGTCGCTCTCGAACCCGCGCTGCTCGGCACCTCGTTGCTCGCCGTCGGACCCTCGGGCTCGGGCAAGACCGTGCGCCTGGTGCGCCCTGTCGTCGAGTCGCTGTGCCTGCAGGCGCTCGCCAACCGCGCCGCCGTCGTCGCCGTCACCGCCCGGGGCACCACACTGACCCCGGACGACTCCTTCGACCTGGTCATCGCGCCGGGCCGGCCCGACTCCACCCATGACCTCGATCTGTACGGCGGGGCCGACGACGCCGACGAGGCCGCACGCATCCTCGCCGAGGCGCTCGTGGGTGACCTGGTCGCCGACAGCAGGCGCGCGGCCACCGCGCTCGCGCAGCTGATCGGCCCGTACCACCGGGTCCACGCTCATTTCCCGGGCGTACCGGAACTGCGGGATCTCGTCGGCGGGGCACCCGGCCCGCTGGGGGACCTGCGCGCCGCGCTCGATGCCGCAGGAGAGGTGTCGCAGCTGCGCGAACTCGACGCCCGCGCACGGCAGTCGGAGCGCGCCGACGACATCGGCGTGCTGCTCGCCGAGCGGATCGCCTTCCTCGACCGGCCCGCGTTCGCGGACTTCTTCCGAACCGACGGCGCCGGCCGGCAGTTCTCGCTGCGGGCCATCGAGCACCCCCTGCGCGTCCGTGTCGACCTGCCCGAGCGCGGCCACGCCGAGGCCTCCCGGATCATCGCCAGGCTCGTCCTCGCCCAGTTCACCGAGGCCGCACTCGCCCGTTCGGACCGTTCGCTGTTCGCCTGCCTGGTCCTCGACGACGCGACGTACACCGTCACGGCCGACTCCGTACGGGCCGTCCAGCGTCTGCGTTCCGCTCACGCCGGCGTGGTGCTCGCGCTGCGCACCCTGGAGGACGTACCGGAGGCGCTGCGCGATCCGCTGCTCGGCGCGGTCGGCTGCCGCATGGCGTTCGCGGGCCTCGCCCCCTGGGACGGCGGCCGGTTCGCCGAGATGTGGGGCACCGAGTGGGTGCAGACCCGCGACGTCACCAACCGGCAGATCGTGTCGGACGAACCTCTGACCAAGGCGCTGCACATGCTGCGCCGCCTGGTCACCGGCAAGGCGACCACCGCCGAGGCGGTCACCGTCCGCGAGGTCGAACGCGCCCGCTGGTCGGCGTCCGACCTGGCCCACGGGCTGCCCGCCGGGCATGCGGTGCTCTCGCTCACGACCGTACGGGGCGAGTACGCACCACCCCTGCTCGTGGATCTGCGAACCTGACCGCCCGACGGCCCCCCGGACTGCTACGTCCTGGCAGAATCGAGGTATGCCGTTCATACGGGACGGCGAAATGCTCCGCACCTCCCGCTCGAAGGGCCCACGGTCCCCATGCCGCCCACGCTCGCCTCGCTCGTCCAGCATTCGGCGCTCAAACTCACCGTGCGCGCCGGCGAGGACCGGCTCGAGGTGCCCGTGCGCTGGGCCCATGTCAGCGAGCTCGCCGATCCCGTGCCCTACATGGAGGGCGGCGAACTGCTGCTCGTCACCGCCATGACCCTGGACGCCGAGGACCCCGAGGCGATGCGCCGCTATGTGCGCAGGCTCGTCGGAGCAGGTGTGGTGGGCCTCGGATTCGCTGTCGGGGTCTACTACGAGGACATCCCGGACGCGCTGGTCGAGGCGGCGAAGGAGGAGGGGCTGCCGCTGCTCGCCGTGCCGCGGCGCACGCCGTTCCTCGCGATCAGCAAGGCCGTGTCGGCCGCGATCGCCGCCGACCAGTACCGGGCCGTGACCGCCGGGTTCGAGGCCCAGCGCGAGCTGACCCGGGCAGCGCTCGCCGAGGGGCCCGACGCTGTGATCGCCCGGCTCGCTTCCCATGTCGACGGCTGGGCCGCGCTGTACGACGCGTCCGGCGCTGTCGTCGCCGCCGCACCGGAGTGGGCCGCACGCCGCGCTGCCCGGCTGACCCACGACGTGGAAAGGCTGCGCGAGCGCGCCGCACCCGCGAGTGCCGTGGTCGGCGACTCGGACGACGACCGGGTCGAGCTCCAGACCCTGGGCACCGGACGCCGGGTGCGCGGCGCGCTCGCGGTCGGTACAGGCGCGCCGCTGGGCACCGCGGAGCGCTATGCCGTGCACTCCGCGGTCGCGCTGCTGACCCTGTCCACCGCGCGCTCCCGCTCGCTCCAGGCGGCCGAGCAGCGCCTGGGTGCCGCGGTGCTGCGGATGCTGCTCTCCGGCCAGCCGGACCACGCGCGGGCGGTCGCCGGTGATCTGTACGGCGGCCTGCTGGACGCCCCCTTCCGGCTGCTCATCGCCGAACCGGCCGGCGAGGCCGACCCCACGGCCGGTCCCCTCCCGGTGCTCACCGAGTTGCTGGAATCGGCTGCCGCGCGGGCCGGTGAGGCACTGCTGGCCGTCCCGGACACCGACGACCGGCTCGTGGTGCTGGCCGCGGACGGCGGCGCCGTGGTCGCGGCGTGCGTGGACGCGTACGGCGACAAGGAAGCCGCGGAGACCGAGATGTACATAGGGTTCTCCGCGCCGACCGGCCCGATAGCGGCGGCCGGGGCGTACAAGCAGGCCGAGCAGGCGCTCTCCGTGGGCCGGCGCCGCGGGCGGGCCCTGGTCGAGCACGAGGAACTGGCGACCGGCTCGATCCTCCCGCTGCTCGCCGACGACGCCGTACGCGCCTTCGCGGACGGCATGCTCCGCGCTCTCTACGAACACGATGCGACCGGCCGCGGTGACCTGGTCGCCTCGCTGCGCGCCTGGCTCTCGCGGCACGGCCAGTGGGACGCCGCAGCCGCGGACCTCGGCGTGCACCGCCACACACTGCGCTACCGGATGCGCCGCGTGGAGGAGATCCTGGGCCGCTCGCTGGACGACCCGGATGTCCGTATGGAGCTGTGGCTGGCCCTGAAGACGACGGCCGTTCCGGCCATGGACACGGCCGGCCCGGTGTCCGCCTCGGCGACGCCGGAGCCGTCGACGGACCAGTGATCCGGAGCCCTGCGACCCGGAAGCGGAGATATTTCGCGTTCCTGTGCCCGGAACCGGGCATAAATCTGGAAGTTAATTGCTGAAGTATTTAATGTCATGCCCTGTGGTCACCAACTCCAGCACTTCTGAAGCCGGCCCTTCCGCGCCCGGCCGCACCCCCGGCATCACCGCGCCCGCCGCGTCCGGATCCGCCGTCCCCGGCCGCCGGATACCCGGAGCGGTCTGGGCCGCCCTCGCCATCGTCTATGTCGTCTGGGGCTCCACGTACCTCGGCATCCGCATCGTCGTCGAGACCATGCCGCCCTTCCTCTCGGCGGCCGGCCGGTTCGTCGTCGCCGGTCTGCTCCTGGCAGCGCTGGTCGCGTGGAAGCAGGGCGCTTCCGCGCTCAGGGTGACCCGTGCCCAGCTCACCTCCGCCGCGATCGTCGGCCTCCTGCTGCTCCTCGGTGGCAACGGACTCGTCGTCCTCGCCGAGACGACCGTGCCCTCAGGGCTCGCCGCGCTGCTCATCGCCGTCGTGCCCGCGTGGGTGGTCCTCCTGCGCACCGGGTTCGGCGAGCGCCCGGGCCTCGCCGCCTACCTCGGCGTCGCACTGGGCCTCGCGGGACTCGCCGTCCTGACCCTGCCGGGCCTCAGCGGCCAGGTGCGCATCACAGGCGTGCTCACCGTGATCGCCGCCACCGCCATGTGGTCGATCGGCTCCTTCTCCTCGTCGCGCATCCCCATGCCCGCCAATCCGTTCGCGGCCAGCGCGTACGAGATGGTCGCGGGCGGCATCGGCTGCCTGCTGGTCGCCCTAGGCCGGGGCGAGCACCGGGGCTTCGTGCTCGCCGATGTCTCCGGCCGCTCCTGGCTGGCCCTCGCCTACCTCGTCGTCTTCGGCTCGCTGATCGCGTTCACGGCGTACGCCTGGCTGCTGCACTCCGCCCCGCTCTCCTTGGTCGCCACCTACGCCT
The DNA here is from genome assembly GCF_040613775.1 of Streptomyces sp. NPDC006208. Taxonomy (NCBI): domain Bacteria; kingdom Bacillati; phylum Actinomycetota; class Actinomycetes; order Kitasatosporales; family Streptomycetaceae; genus Streptomyces; species Streptomyces sp. NPDC006208. The sequence goes on from NZ_JBEXSW010000033.1 coordinate 39,120, forward strand.
ACGTGAATCCGGTCGTCGCCGTGCTGCTCGGCGCGCTGATCCTCGGCGAGCAGCTGAGCTGGCCGATCGCCGTCGGCGGCACGGTCGTCGTGGCCGGAGTGTTCCTGATCGTGAGTACGGAACGGCGCCGCTGACCTGCACTTTCGCCAAAGCGTAAGAGAGCGTCCGGTCACTGCTCCACGCCGGACAAACGCGTTGACGCCGTCCCGGTCCTACCGTGGGGCACAGACACACCCCCACTACTTCGGAAGGGCCGGGACCCGGACAATGACTTCCACCCACGCCTTCTGGCTCGCCGGCCGCCAGGCCACCGGCGAGGCCGCCTTCGACGTCACCTCGCCCTGGGACAACCGTCTCGTCGGCAGGGTCTCCGTCCCCACCGAAGCCCAGGTGGAGGAGGCGGTCGCCGCCGCTCACGCCGTCGTGGACGAGTTCGCGGCCACGCCGGCCCACGTACGCGCCGCTGCCCTCGACCATGTGTCCAAGCGCCTCGTCGAGCGCACCGAGGAGATCGCCCAGCTGATCTCCGCCGAGAACGGCAAGCCGATCAAGTGGGCGCGTGGCGAGGTCGGCCGCGCCGTCTCCGTCTTCCGGTTCGCGGCCGAGGAGGCCCGGCGCTTCAACGGCGGCGAGGCCCAGCGCCTCGACACCGACGCCGGCGGCCAGGGCCGCCTCGCGCTCACCCGCCGCTTCCCCAAGGGTGTCGTGCTCGGCATCGCGCCGTTCAACTTCCCGCTGAACCTGTGCGCCCACAAGATCGCCCCGGCCATCGCCGTCGGCGCACCGATCATCCTCAAGCCCGCCCCGGCGACGCCGCTGTCCGGCCTGATCCTCGGTGAACTGCTGGCCGAGACCGAGCTGCCCGCCGGTTCCTGGTCCGTTCTCCCGGTCCCGAACGACCAGATGCCCGCCCTCGTCCAGGACGAGCGCCTGCCGGTCATCTCCTTCACCGGCTCCGACAAGGTCGGCTACGCGATCATGGACTCCGTCCCGCGCAAGCACTGCACCCTGGAGCTCGGCGGCAACGGCGCGGCCGTGGTCCTCGCCGACTGGTCCTCCGAGGCGGACCTGGACTGGGCGGCGACCCGTATCGCCACCTTCTCGAACTACCAGGGCGGCCAGTCCTGCATCTCCGTGCAGCGCGTGATCGCCGACGCGACCGTGTACGACCGGCTGCTGCCGAAGATCGTCGCTGCGGTCGAGGCCCAGGTCACCGGCGACCCGTCCGACTCCGTCACCGATGTCGGCCCGCTCGTCAGCGAGGACGCCGCCCAGCGGGTGGAGTCCTGGGTCGACGAGGCCGTGCGCGGCGGCGCCAAGCTGCTGGCGGGCGGCAAGCGTGACGGTGCCTCGTACGCGCCCACCGTTCTCACCGAGGTCCCGGGCGATGTCACCCTGGCCTGCGAGGAGGTCTTCGGACCCGTGCTCACGGTGACGAAGGTGGACGGCGAGGCGGAGGCCTTCGCGGCCGTCAACGACTCCAAGTACGGCCTGCAGGCGGGCGTGTTCACGCACGACGTGCAGACCGCCTTCCGCGCCCACCGTGCCCTCGAGGTCGGCGGCGTGATCGTCGGAGACGTTCCGTCCTACCGTGCCGACCAGATGCCGTACGGCGGCGCCAAGCAGTCCGGCGTCGGCCGCGAGGGTGTGCGCTTCGCGATGGACGACTACACGTACGAGCGGGTGCTGGTCCTGACGGGCCTCGCCCTCTAGTACACGACGGACCGACGGCCGGAGCCCACTGTGCGGGGGCTCCGGCCGTTGCCGTCCCCCGGACGGGCTCCTCGACCGGTTAGAGGGTCAGGATTCCCCCAGGTTCCCTCCACTGCGGTACACCCACTGGTGGGGTGGGAAGGAATCGGGTACTACGGACGAGTAGCACCGGCCGGTACCGGCGCGCCCCGGCCGACGCCCGGCACGACCCCGACTCGCGGCGAGGTGAGCCTCATGTCCGCACCACCCGACAAGCCCGTCGACACGTCACTCCAGACACCGATCGACCAACCCCACACCCCGAAGGTCAGCGAGCGCGAAGCGCGACAGGTCGCCGAAGCCGCGCGCGAACAGTCCTGGCGCAAGCCGAGCTTCGCCAAGGAACTGTTCCTGGGCCGCTTCCGGCTCGACCTGATCCACCCGCACCCGATGCCCTCCGGTGAGGCCACCAGGCGGGGCGAGGAATTCCTGTCGAAACTGCGCGACTTCTGTGAGACGAAGATCGACGGCGCGCTCATCGAGCGCGAGGCGCGGATCCCCGACGAGGTCATCAACGGGCTCAAGGAGCTCGGTGCCCTCGGCATGAAGACGGACCCCAAGTACGGCGGCCTCGGTCTCACGCAGGTGTACTACAACAAGGCCCTCGCCCTGGTCGGTTCGGCGAACCCTGCGATCGGCGCGCTGCTGTCGGCGCACCAGTCGATCGGTGTTCCCCAGCCGCTGAAGCAGTTCGGCACCCAGGAGCAGAAGGACAAGTTCCTGCCGCGACTGGCCACCAGTGCCATCTCGGCCTTCCTGCTCACCGAGCCGGACGTCGGCTCCGACCCCGCCCGCCTGGCCACCACGGCCGTCCCGGACGGCGACTCGTACATCCTCGACGGCGTCAAGCTGTGGACCACCAACGGGGTCGTCGCCGACCTCCTCGTGGTCATGGCCCGGGTGCCGAAGTCCGAGGGCCACAAGGGCGGTATCACGGCCTTCGTCGTCGAAGCGGCGAGCGACGGCATCACCGTCGAGAACCGCAACGCCTTCATGGGACTGCGCGGCCTGGAGAACGGCGTCACCAGATTCCATCGGGTGCGGGTCCCCGCCGAGAACCGCATCGGGCCCGAAGGCGCGGGCCTCAAGATCGCCCTGACCACGCTCAACACCGGCCGGCTCTCGCTGCCCGCGATGTGCGTCGGCTCCGGCAAGTGGTGCCTGAAGATCGCCCGGGAGTGGTCGGCGGCCCGCGAGCAGTGGGGCAGGCCCGTCGCCAAGCACGAAGCGGTCGGCGCCAAGATCTCCTTCATCGCGGCGACCACGTTCGCGCTGGAGGCGGTCGTCGACCTCTCCTCCCAGATGGCCGACGAGGACCGCAACGACATCCGCATCGAGGCAGCGCTGGCCAAGCTCTACGGCTCCGAGATGGGCTGGCTCATGGCCGACGAACTGGTCCAGATCCGCGGCGGCCGCGGCTTCGAGACCGCCGAATCGCTCGCGGCGCGCGGCGAACGGGCCGTACCGACCGAGCAGATGCTGCGCGACATGCGCATCAACCGCATCTTCGAGGGTTCGACCGAGATCATGCACCTGCTGATCGCCCGTGAGGCGGTCGACGCCCATCTCGCGGTCGCCGGCGACATCATCGACCCCGACAAGCCGTTCTCGGCCAAGGCCAAGGCGGGGGCGAACGCGGCGGCCTTCTACGCCCGCTGGCTGCCCAAACTGGTCACCGGGCCCGGTCATCTGCCCCGTACCTACGCGGAGTTCCACCCGGCCGGGCATCCCGACCTCGCCGCGCATCTGCGCTACGTCGAGCGGAACGCCCGCAAGCTGGCCCGGTCCACCTTCTACGCGATGTCGCGCTGGCAGGGCCGCATGGAGACCAAGCAGGGCTTCCTGGGCCGGATCGTCGACATCGGCGCCGAGCTGTTCGCGATGAGCGCGGCCTGCGTACGGGCCGAGCACATGCGCCTGGCCGGCGAGCACGGCCGCGAGGCGTACCAACTGGCCGACGTCTTCTGCCACCAGTCCCGTATCCGCGTCGAGGAACTGTTCACGCGTCTGTGGTCCAACACCGACGACCTGGACCGCAAGGTCGTGGACGGCGTCCTGTCCGGTACGTACACCTGGCTGGAGGAGGGCGTCATCGACCCCAGTGGCGAAGGCCCCTGGATCGCGGACGCAACCCCGGGCCCCACGACCCGAGCGAACGTCCACCGCCCGATCCACTGAGCCGGACCCGAGGCGGGCGGGGTGCGTCCACACGCTGGACGTACCCCGCCCGCCCGTGGCTTTCGCGGGCGGGACGAGCGCCCGTTACCGTCATCGAGCCCGGACGCGGCCGCTGGTACAGGACGGCACCGAGGGCTTCGCCGAAGGACTGACCCGTCTCGGGTACACGGTGGAGCGCGGCCCCGACACCTGGTGCATCGAGGGCCGCCCGACCGGCCCCACGGTCGCCGAGGCCGACGACTGCAGCGGGACGGCGCCACCACCGCCCGCTTCCTGCCGACGCCTACCGCTCCGACGTCTCCGCGCAGATGCTTCGCCGGCCCCTCGGCCTGCTCGCCGGCGCCCTTCGCACCCTCGGCATCACTTACGACGCCCCGGCTGTGTCCGCAAGCCCCTCCCCGGTTTCCACACCGCATCCGGGGCGCTGCAGCAGGCCCGGAACGACCGGCGTCCACCGGCCGCGGCGGTCCGGGGCAGGACGCACAGGGACGCACTGTCAGTGCCGAGAGCGACAGCGGCCACAATGGGGGGATGAGCGACAGCCCATCCCCCCTGGCCGACCCGCACATCGTCTACGCCCCCGATGAGGGCGCAGGCCGCCGGGACATCGTGGTCCTCGGCTCCACCGGGTCCATCGGCACCCAGGCCATCGACCTCGTCCTGCGCAACCCCGACCGCTTCCGCGTCACCGCGCTGTCCGCCGCCGGCGGCCGGGTCGCGCTGCTCGCCGAGCAGGCGCGGCAGCTGGGGGTGGAGAAGGTCGCGGTGGCGCGCGAGGACGCGGTGCCCGCCCTGCGCGAGGCGCTGGCCGAGCAGTACGGTGCCGAGCCGCTGCCCGAGATCCTGGCCGGCCCGGACGCCGCGACCGAGCTCGCTGCCTCCCCCTGCCACACCGTGCTCAACGGCATCACCGGTTCCATCGGCCTCGCTCCCACCCTTGCCGCGCTGGAAGCCGGCCGTACCCTCGCGCTGGCCAACAAGGAGTCGCTCATCGTCGGCGGGCCGCTGGTCAAGGCGCTCGCCAAGCCCGGCCAGATCATCCCGGTCGACTCCGAGCACGCCGCCCTGTTCCAGGCGCTGGCCTGCGGGACCCGGGCCGAGGTACGCAAGCTGGTGGTGACGGCCTCCGGCGGCCCGTTCCGGGGCCGTACGAAGGCGGACCTGTCGCACGTCACCCCCGAGGACGCCCTGGCCCACCCGACCTGGGCCATGGGCCCGGTGATCACGGTCAACAGCGCCACCCTGGTCAACAAGGGCCTCGAGGTCATCGAGGCCCATCTGCTCTACGACATCCCCTTCGACCGTATCGAGGTCGTCGTCCACCCCCAGTCGTACGTCCACTCCATGGTGGAGTTCACCGACGGCTCGACACTGGCGCAGGCCACCCCTCCCGACATGCGCGGCCCCATCGCCATCGGTATCGGCTGGCCCGAGCGGGTCCCGGACGCGGCCCCCGCGTTCGACTGGTCCACGGCTTCGACGTGGGAGTTCTTCCCGCTCGACGACGAGGCGTTCCCCTCCGTCGGACTCGCCCGGCATGTGGGCGAGCTGGGCGGAACGGCCCCGGCGGTGTTCAATGCCGCGAACGAGGAGTGTGTGGACGCATTTCTCGCGGGGCGGCTGCCGTTCAACGGCATCATGGATACGGTCACTCAGGTCGTCACCGAACACGGAGTGCCCGCACCGGGAACTTCCCTGACGGTGGCGGACGTCCTGGAAGCGGAGACCTGGGCCCGGGCCCGGGCCCGTGAACTCGCCGCAGAGCACTCGGAGGCGCACGCATGATCTGGATGACGATCCTCGGCATACTGGTCTTCGCCGTAGGTCTGCTCGTCTCGATCGCCTGGCACGAGCTGGGGCATCTGTCCACCGCCAAGCTCTTCGGCATCCGCGTACCGCAGTACATGGTCGGCTTCGGCCCGACCATCTGGTCACGCAACAAGGGCGAGACGGAGTACGGGCTCAAGGCGATTCCGCTCGGCGGCTACATCCGCATGATCGGCATGTTCCCGCCCGGTGAGGACGGCAGGGTCGAGGCCCGCTCCACCTCCCCGTGGCGCAGCATGATCGAGGACGCCCGCTCGGCCGCGTACGAGGAACTGCAGCCGGGCGACGAGAAGCGCCTCTTCTACACGCGCAAGCCGTGGAAGCGCGTGATCGTCATGTTCGCCGGCCCGTTCATGAACCTGATCCTGGCCTTCGTACTGCTCCTCGGCGTTTTCATGGTCGTGGGCGCGACGCAGCAGACCACGACGGTCGACGCGGTCCAGCCCTGCGTCATCCAGCTGAGCGAGAAGCGCACCGACTGCCGCAAGAGCGACCCGATCGCCCCGGCCAAGGCCGCAGGCCTCCAGTCAGGCGACAAGATCGTCGCGTTCGACGGAAAGCCGGTGGCGGACTGGCCGACCCTGTCCGAGCGCATCCGCGAGTCCAGGGGGGCTGTCACCGTCACCGTCGAGCGTGACGGGCAGCAGAAGGTGCTGAACGCCACCCTCATCGAGAACACGGTCAGCAAGAGGGACGACAACGGCAACCCCGTCCCTGGCACCCAGAAGGCCGGCTACCTCGGCTTCACCGCACAGCAGATCGACGAGCCCCTCACCTTCGGGCAGTCCATCGACCGTATGGGGATCATGATGGAGGACGGCGTCCAGGCGCTCGTCGCCATGCCGTCCAAGATCCCCGACCTGTGGGACGCGGCCTTCAACGGTGCCGAACGCAAGGCGGACTCCCCGGTCGGCATCGTGGGCGCGGCCCGTATCAGCGGTGAGATCTTCGGTATGGAACTGCCGGTGGAGAACACGCTGGGCATGGCTGTGTTCCTCATCGCCGGCTTCAACCTCTCGCTGTTCCTGTTCAACATGCTGCCGCTGCTGCCTCTTGACGGCGGGCATATCGCGGGCGCGCTGTGGGAGTCCCTGCGCCGCAAGCTCGCGCGCCTGTTCAAGAGGCCCGACCCGGGCCCGTTCGACGTCGCCAAGCTGATGCCGCTCGCCTACGTCGTCGCGGGTGTCTTCGTCTGCTTCACGCTGCTCGTGCTCGTCGCGGACGTCGTCAACCCGGTGCGTATCTCCTGAATGACGGGCCCGGACACCTCGGGTGTCCGGGCCCGTACCAATGGGTGGACACAGCCACGCGATGTGCTGCGCGCAAGGTGCGTGCCGTAATCTCGGAGGCCGGAGCCCGCCCATCCGGGACCTTGATCCACACCTTGGGGTTGCACAGCAGATGACCGCGATTTCTCTGGGAATGCCGTCCGTTCCGACGAAGCTCGCCGAGCGCCGGGCCAGCCGCAAGATCCAGGTCGGCTCGGTGGCCGTCGGCGGTGACGCACCCGTGTCCGTGCAGTCGATGACGACGACGCGCACCTCGGACATCGGTGCCACGCTGCAGCAGATCGCGGAGCTGACCGCGTCCGGCTGCCAGATCGTGCGGGTCGCCTGCCCCACGCAGGACGACGCCGACGCACTCGCGACCATCGCCAAGAAGTCGCAGATCCCGGTCATCGCGGACATCCACTTCCAGCCGAAGTACGTCTTCGCCGCGATCGACGCCGGCTGCGCCGCGGTCCGGGTGAACCCGGGCAACATCAAGCAGTTCGACGACAAGGTCAAGGAGATCGCCAAGGCGGCCGGTGACGCGGGCACCCCGATCCGCATCGGGGTCAATGCCGGATCGCTCGACGCGCGACTGCTGAAGAAGTACGGCAAGGCCACCCCCGAGGCGCTCGTCGAGTCGGCGCTGTGGGAGGCATCCCTCTTCGAGGAGCACGGCTTCCGCGACATCAAGATCTCCGTCAAGCACAACGACCCGGTCGTCATGGTCAACGCCTACCGGCAGCTGGCCGCGCAGTGCGACTACCCGCTGCACCTGGGCGTCACCGAGGCCGGCCCCGCCTTCCAGGGCACCATCAAGTCCGCGGTCGCCTTCGGGGCACTGCTCAGCGAGGGCATCGGCGACACGATCCGGGTGTCCCTGTCCGCCCCGCCCGCCGAAGAGGTCAAGGTCGGCATCCAGATCCTCGAATCGCTGAACCTGCGCCAGCGCCGCCTGGAGATCGTCTCCTGCCCGTCCTGCGGCCGCGCCCAGGTAGATGTCTACAAGCTCGCCGACCAGGTCAGCGCCGGTCTGGAGGGCATGGAGGTCCCGCTGCGCGTCGCTGTCATGGGCTGCGTCGTCAACGGCCCGGGCGAGGCCCGCGAGGCCGACCTCGGTGTGGCGTCCGGCAACGGCAAGGGCCAGATCTTCGTCAAGGGCGAGGTCATCAAGACCGTGCCCGAGTCGAAGATCGTCGAGACCCTCATCGAAGAGGCACTGAAGATCGCCGAGCAGATGGAGAAGGACGGCGTCGCCTCCGGCACTCCCGATGTGGTCGCCGTCGGCGAGCCCGCGGCGGCCCTCGGCTGACCCGTCCGCTCCGGCGACAACGATCAAGCCCCGCCGCAGGCCCTGCGCCGGGGCTTCGTCGTGGGCGAGCCATCCGGGGGACACGCCAGGTACAGTGCGGAAATCAGCAGACCGCATGGTGAGGCCCCCTTCGTGTTGACGCAGACCACCACCCGGGTCCTCGAACCGAGCGACCTCGGCGCAGCGCTCGCCATCCTCGAGAGCGAGCCCGTGACGAATGCTTTCGTCACCTCCCGCGTCCAGGTCGCCGGGCTGGACCCCTGGCGCCTGGGCGGCGAGATGTGGGGCTGGTACGCGGACGGGCAGCTGCGCTCGCTGTGCTACTCCGGTGCCAACCTCGTCCCGATCTGTGCCACTCCCGACGCCGTACGCGCGTTCGCCGACCGCGCGCGCAGGTCCGGACGACGCTGCTCCTCCATCGTCGGTCCCTCCCAGCCGACCGCCCAGCTGTGGCGGCTGCTCGAACCGAGCTGGGGTCCGGCACGGGACGTACGCGCCCATCAGCCCCTGATGGTCACCGAACGGCTCCCGGACGACATCGAGCCCGATCCGCAGGTCCGCCGGATCCGCAAGAACGAGATGGAACTGATCATGCCGGCGTGTGTGGCGATGTTCACCGAAGAGGTGGGCATCTCCCCGATGGCGGGCGACGGCGGTCTGCTCTACCAGGCCCGGGTCGCGGAACTCGTCGGGTCCGGACGCTCCTTCGCCCGCATCGAGGACGGAAAGGTCGTCTTCAAGGCCGAGATCGGCGCGGCCACCCCGCAGGCCTGCCAGATCCAGGGAGTGTGGGTGGCTCCCGAGTTCCGGGGGCGCGGGCTGTCCGAGACCGGTATGGCGGCGGTGCTGCGCTACGCGCTCGCCGATGTCTCTCCGGTCGTCAGCCTCTATGTGAACGACTACAACACCGCGGCCCGGGCGGCGTACCGGCGGGTCGGCTTCAGTGAGGTCGGCGCCTTCATGAGCGTGCTGTTCTGAATCAGGAACGTACGGTTCAGAGGGCGGACAGCTGCAAGTAGGGTTCGGGCCATGGCAGCACTGTCTGGGGACCCGTCCCAGGAACCCGATGTCGTGGTCGGACCGCTCGAACTCTCCGCGCGGGTGGACGATGCCCTTGCCGTACAGGCGACGGCATTCGGGCTCAGCGACGAAGAGATCGACATCCGCCGCTACATCGTGCTGCGGCATCTGCTCAACCGCGGCGCCCGCGCATTCGGCGCCACCACCGCGACCGGCCGGCTCGTCGGATTCGTCTACGGCATGCCCAACGAGCGCACCCACTGGTGGTCCACCATCGTCGAGCCGTATCTGCACAGCACGGGCAACGCGGGCTGGCTGAACGACGCCTTCGTGATCACCGAACTCCATGTGCACCCCGAATTCCAGGGGCGCGGCATCGGACGGGAGCTGATCACCACGATCACCGACACCGCGGACGAGCCCCGCTCGATCCTGTCCGCGATCGACACAGAGAGCCCGGCCCGTGCCCTGTACCGCAGCCTCGGCTACCAGGACCTGGCCAGGCAGGTCATGTTCCCGAGCGCGCCGAGTCCGTATGCGGTGATGGGGGCTGCGCTGCCGCTGCAGCGGGGGAACTGATTTCCGCCTGCACGTGCGGCCCGGCTAACCTCCTGCACATCACACGTTCCGAGCAGGAGTTCACCATGGCCCAGGTCCAGCGCATGTCCCGTCTGATGATCAAGACACTGCGCGACGACCCGGCCGACGCCGAGACGCTCAGCCACAAGCTGCTCGTCCGTGCCGGTTATGTCCGCCGCAACGCCGCCGGCATCTGGTCCTGGCTGCCCCTCGGGAAGCGGGTCCTGGAGAACGTCACCCGCGTCGTACGCGAGGAGATGGACGCGATCGGCGCGCAGGAGGTTCTGCTGCCGGCCGTGCTGCCCAAGGAGCCGTACGAGGCCACGGGCCGGTGGGAGGAGTACGGCGCTGAGCTGTTCCGCCTCAAGGACCGCAAGGGCGCCGACTACCTGCTCGGCCCGACCCACGAAGAGATCTTCACCCAGCTGGTCAAGGACCAGTGCACGTCCTACAAGGACCTGCCGGTGATCCTCTACCAGATCCAGACCAAGTACCGCGACGAGGCGCGTCCGCGCTCCGGCATCCTGCGCGGCCGTGAGTTCCAGATGAAGGACTCGTACTCCTTCGACACCACGGACGAGGGCCTCGCCGAGTCGTACGCCCTGCACCGCGAGGCATACGTCAAGATCTTCGAGCGCCTCGGCCTCGACCACAAGATCGTCTCCGCGGTCTCCGGCGCCATGGGCGGTTCGGCGTCCGAGGAGTTCCTCGCCCCGGCCGCGGCAGGCGAGGACACCTTCGTGTACTGCCCCTCGTGCGACTACGCGGCCAACACCGAGGCCGTCACCTTCGCGCTCGCCCCCGTCGACGGTGCGGCGCACGGTCCGGTCGAGGAGCTGGACACCCCCGACACCCCGACCATCGAGACGCTCGCCGACCACCTCGGCGTCCCGGCCTCCGCGACCCTGAAGAACCTGCTGGTCAAGGTCGACGGTGAGATCGTCGCCGTGGGCGTGCCGGGCGACCGCGAGGTCGACCTGGGCAAGCTGGGCGACCATCTGGCGCCGGCGACCGTCGAGCTGGTCACCGCCGACGACTTCACCGACCGCCCCGACCTGGTCCGCGGATACGTCGGCCCGCAGGGCCTGGAGAAGGTCCGCTACATCGCCGACCCGCGCATCGCGCCCGGCACGGCGTGGATCACCGGTGCCAACAAGCCGGACACGCACGCGAAGAACGTCGTGGCGGGCCGTGACTTCGAGGTCGACGAGTACCTGGACGTCGTCGTGGTCGAGGACGGCGACCCGTGCCCCGCGTGCGCGACCGGCCTGAAGCTGGACCGCGCCATCGAGATCGGTCACATCTTCCAGCTCGGCCGCAAGTACGCCGACGCGTTCCAGCTCGACGTGCTCGGTCAGAACGGCAAGCCGGTCCGCGTCACCATGGGCTCGTACGGCATCGGCGTCTCACGCGCGGTGGCGGCACTGGCCGAGCAGACCGCCGACGAGCAGGGCCTGTGCTGGCCCCGCGAGATCGCCCCGGCCGACGTCCACGTCGTCGCCGCGGGCAAGGCGCTGCAGACGGAGCTGGCGCTCGACGTCGCCGAGCAGCTCGGCGCCGCGGGCCTGCGGGTGCTGGTGGACGACCGGGCGGGTGTCTCACCGGGCGTGAAGTTCACCGACGCGGAGCTGATCGGCGTCCCGAAGATCCTGGTGGCCGGGCGCCGCTCGGGCGAGGGAGTGCTGGAGCTGAAGGACCGGCGGACGGGGGAGCGCGAGGAGCTTTCGGTGGCGGAGGCGATCGCCCGCCTGCGCGCGTAGGTAGCGGGGGCGTTGCCCCGTCCCTCCCCCTACGCCCTGCGGCGTGGGGGGATCCCCATTTCCCGTGACCGGGGCAAGCCCCGGGCCCCGTACCGCCCTTCGGGCGGTGTCCTCAATCTCCCCCTGGACTGCGTCCGGGGGGACCTCCGGACGGGCTGGCGCAGCCCGGCAATTCAGCCTCGCCGGCGCTCGAGGCGCGGGGGTCCGGGGGAGAGCCCCCGGTCATCGGCAGGGGCGGGGTGGGGGAACGCGCCCCTGGGCAGCGCACCCGCCCCGGCTACAACCAGCCCGCGAACTCCAGCGCCAGTTCCCCCTCCTGGAGCCGCCCCGCGGCAATCGCCCGTGTGCCCGACTCCACGGCCCGGAACAGCGTCCAGCCCCGCAGCCGGTCGCGGTCCACCTCCAGGGAGTCCGCGAGCTTGTTCACACGGCGGCGGGCCGCCGACGCGCCCGCAGAGGTCGCGATCAGGTCCTCGACCCGGTCGCGGACCAACCGGGCCAGGTCGTAGGCGCGTTCGCCCACCAAGGGCTCCGGGCCGACCGCGAGCCATGGCGTCCGGTCGCCCGAAAGCACCTTGCCCTGGCGGAAGTTGCCGTGCAGCAGCTCCTCTTCGGGTGTGAACGCGGCGAGTTCGTCGCGCGCGTCCAGCGCCGCCGAGACCAGCTCTGCCGCCCCCGGGTCATCGAACTCCCGCATCGCCACGGCCTGTCGGGACGTACGCTGCGCGACTGTCTCGAAGGCGTGGTCCGCCGGCGGCTCGACCCACAGCCGCCGTACGGTGCCCGCCGCCTCCAGCAGCGCCTTCGCCTCCGGCAGGGAGCGCAGTGAGACATCGGGCTGGAGGCGCTCCAGCAGCAGCGCGTCGTCGGCAGCGCCCAGCAGCCGTACCGCACCCCAGCCGTTCCAGTGCTCGAGCGCCGCCCGTTCCAGCTCGGGGGAGGCCGACGGTGGGGCGACCTTCAGTGCGGCGGGGGTGCCGTCGGGCTGTCGCACCAGAAGGACCAGACTGCTCCTGCCGCCCGGGGCCATGACGCGTTCGACTTCCAGACCGCTCCGGTCCACCGCCTCCTGGGCGAGGCCCGGCAGTTGCCCGAGCCAGTCGTCGCCCTCACCGAGTGCCCGGACCAGCCGCTGCGGCGGTTCGAAAGCCATACGCTCGTTGTTCCCTTTCCGCTTCAGCGGTTGTTGCCCACCGCACGCTCGGTGAGCCCAGGAAAGGCTACGCCGCTGCCGCGCCAGCGCACCGCGCGGACCGCCGCCTCCTGCAGCGCGCCCGCGGCCTCCAGGCGCAACGCGCCTTCCGCCGCCCGGACGAGGTCGGAGTAGACGCCCGCGATCCGGTCCTCCAGCTCCGCGGCGAGCCGTACGGCCGCTGCCGCATCCGGTACCGGGAACGGCAGTGCGTACGCCGCGGCCGCCGCCACTGGTTCGCCCTTCAGATCGCGCACGGTGCGCGTCAGCGCGTCGCGCCGAGCCCGGTGGGCGGCGTACGCGGCCTCCGCCTCGGCCTCGCGGTGGTCGCCGACCCGGCCGCCGACCACCCCGTACCCGTACACCGCCGCATGCTCGGCGGCGAGTGCGGCCTGGGCGGCCTCCAGCGTGGCCTTCGCGGAGGAGTCCAGTCCGGTCATCGCGCGTCCCCCTTCGTCAGCAGGTACGCATGCGCTGCACCGGCAGCCGCGACGGAGGCCAGCAGACGGGCCAGTTCCGGTTCGGCTTCGGCCAGGGACGCCGTGTGCGCCTGCGAGGTACGGCGCTCGGCCGCGGCCAGCGCCTTGAGCGCGGCACCCGGTTCGGCGGCGACCGAAGCCGACGGGGACGGCGCAGGGGACGAGGAGGGGGATGCGGAGGGCGACGCAAGGACGCCGGGAGCGGGGGCCAGAGCCCTCACATGCTGGTCGACCGCCGCCCGTAGCGGTGCCAACCGGCCCGCCAGCACGGGATGTTGGGCGATCACGAGGTCGTACTCGTCCCGCAGCGCCCGGCTGGCCGCGGCGAGCCTGCGGTGCAGCGCCGCCTCGGCGCGTGCGGGGTCGGAAGGGGAACCCGAGGTACGCCGGCCGGCGGGCGCGTCCGTCGAACAACCCGTCAACAGGCCCGCCGCGGCGGCCCCCGTCACCACGAGCGCGCGCCTGCGTGTCGTCCCCGTGCGCCCCACGCCTGTCTCCCTCGGGCCTCGTCATGGCTTGCGATGATCATCGCCGCAGGCGAGCGTACCTGCGGGTCCGGGGCCGGTGGACGGCAACACCCTCCGCGACCGGATACCCTTTGATCTGACACGCGACGATCCCACAACAGCACACGCGGCCGAGGAGTCACCCGGATGAGCACCACCCAGAGCGAGAGGCTGCGCGGGCTGCTGGAACCGCTCGTCAGCGCCGCCGACCTGGATCTGGAGGAGATCGAGGTCTCCCGGGCGGGCAGGCGCCGCACGCTGAGGATCACCGTCGACTCCGACGAGGGCGTGGAACTGGACGCATGTGCCGAGCTGAGCCGCGTCATCTCCGACAAGCTCGACGAGACGGACGCCATGGGTGAGGGCGAGTACGTCCTGGAGGTCAGCTCGCCCGGCGCCGACCGGCCCCTGAACGAACACCGCCACTACGTGCGCGCGACCGGCCGGCTGGTCAGGCTGCAGCTGCACGAGGGCGGCGAGCTGGTGGCCCGCATCCTCACCGTGGACGACACCGGACTCGATCTCGAAGTGCCCGGCGTGAAGGGGCGCAAGCCCACCGCCCGGCGGGTCGAATTCCCCGAGATCGCCAAGGCGCGCGTGGAGATCGAGTTCAATCGCAAGGACAAAGACGAGAAGGAAGAGGAGGCGTAGCCGTGGACATCGACGTGAAGCTTCTCAAGGGCCTCGCGCAGGAGAAGGAAATTCCCTTCGAACTGCTGGTCGAGGCTATCGAATCGGCCCTCCTCATCGCGTACCACCGCACCGAGGGCAGCCGCCGCCACGCGCGCGTGGTGCTCAGCCGGGACACCGGCCATGTGACCGTGTGGGCCAAGGAGGACCCGGCGGATCTGGAGGAGGGCCAGGAGCCCAAGGAGTTCGACGACACCCCGTCGGACTTCGGCCGGATCGCCGCCACGACCGCCCGCCAGGTCATCCAGCAGCGTCTGCGGGACGCCGAGAACGATGTGACCTTCGGTGAGTACGCGCGCCGTGAGGGCGATGTCGTCGCAGGTCAGGTGCAGCAGGGCAAGGACCCGAAGAACGTCCTGGTCAAGTTGGACGACAAGCTCGAGGCGATCCTTCCGGTGCAGGAGCAGGTGCCGGGCGAGGAGTACACGCACGGCCTGCGGCTGCGTACCTATGTGGTCCGTGTGGCCAAGGGTGTGCGCGGCCCGTCCGTGACGTTGTCGCGCACCCACCCGAACCTGGTCAAGAAGCTTTTCGCGCTGGAGGTCCCGGAAATCGCGGACGGCAGCGTCGAGATCGCGGCGATCGCCCGTGAGGCCGGTCACCGCACCAAGATCGCGGTCCGCTCCACCCGTTCGGGCCTGAACGCCAAGGGCGCCTGCATCGGCCCGATGGGCGGCCGGGTGCGCAATGTGATGGCCGAACTGCACGGCGAGAAGATCGACATCGTCGACTGGTCGGACGACCCGGCGGAGATGGTCGCCAACGCCCTGTCGCCGGCCCGCGTCAGCAAGGTCGAGGTGGTCGATCTCGGCGCGCGCTCCGCACGGGTGACCGTTCCCGACTACCAGCTGTCACTGGCGATCGGCAAGGAGGGGCAGAACGCCCGCCTCGCCGCCCGTCTGACCGGCTGGCGCATCGACATCCGCCCGGACACGGAGCAGGGATCCGACCAGGGCTGAGGAATGTATCGGTGGGAGATCCCGTTGGGCTTGACGGCGGGGTGTCGCGCAGATCTGGACAACAACCGTTCGATTTTTGCCCCAAAGGGGTGAGGTCGGTGCGGGGAGGTAGACTTAGCCGTGTCTGGCCGGACGCATGCCCGCGTGTGCCCTGAGCGAACCTGTGTGGGATGCCGGGAGCGAGCGGCCAAGAGCGATCTGCTGCGCATCGTGGTGATCGAGGATGCATGTGTCCCCGATGATCGCGGTACGCTGCCCGGCCGGGGTGCGTATGTACACCCCGCCTTGGTCTGTCTCGACCTGGCGGTCCGCCGCCGGGCGTTCCCGAGGGCCTTCAGGGTCCAGGGTCCGCTTGAGACCGCTGATGTACGGCGGCATGTTGAGCAGGCAGCACCGTAAGAAGAAAGAAGTACGGCACGGAACACCGTGCGGTCAGGTACCTCGCGAGTTGGAAGTAGGTCGAGATTGCGATGAGCACTCGATGAGTACGCGATGAGTACGCCCATGAAGTAGCGACGGTCCGGCGGTAACCCGGACCTAAAAGGAGCGAAGTGGCTAAGGTCCGGGTATACGAACTCGCCAAGGAGTTCGGCGTGGAGAGCAAGGTCGTCATGGCCAAGCTCCAAGAACTCGGTGAATTCGTCCGTTCGGCGTCCTCGACGATCGAGGCGCCGGTTGTACGCAAATTGACTGACGCTTTGCAGGGTCCCGGCGGTGGCGCCGGCAAGACTGCTGCCAAGCCTGGCGCGCCCCGCAAGGCGACGCCCTCCCCCGCAGCGGGCAACCGCGCGGGCGGCCCCTCTGCACCCGCTGCGCCGTCTCCGGCCGGCGCGGCACGTCCTGCTGCCCCGAAGCCCGGCGCCCCGGCCCCCAAGCCGGCCGCCGCGCCCGCGAGCAGCACCCCCTCCGCGGCCCCGGCTCCGGGCCCGCGTCCGACTCCGGGTCCCAAGCCCGCACCGGCCAAGCCCGCTCCGGCGGCTCCGGTGCCCGCTGCCGAGTTCTCGGCTCCGGCCCCGGCCCAGCCCGCCGCACCGCAGTCCCCGCGTCCCGCGGGTACTCCCGGTCCTCGCCCCGCCCGTCCGGCTCCGGCCGGCGGTCAGCGTGACGGCGGCCGCGGCGGCGAGCGTCCGGCACGTCCCGCCGGCGGTCAGGGCGCTCCGCGTCCCGGTGGCCGTCCGGCCGGTCCTCGTCCGGGCAACAACCCCTTCACCTCCGGTGGCTCCACCGGCATGGCGCGCCCGCAGGCGCCCCGTCCGGGTGGTGCACGTCCCGGCCCCGGTGGGCCTGGCGGCGCCGCTTCCGGTGCCCCGCGTCCGCAGGGCGGCCCCGGCGGTGCTCCGCGCCCGCAGGGCCAGGGCGGTCCCCGTCCGACCCCGGGCGGCATGCCTCGTCCGCAGGCTCCCCGTTCCGCGGGCCCTGGCGGCGGTCCCGGTGGTAATCGCCCGAACCCGGGCATGATGCCGCAGCGTCCTGCTGCCGGTCCCCGTCCTGGTGGCGGTCCCGGTGGCGGCGGTCGCGGTCCCGGTGGCGGCGCCGGTCGTCCCGGCGGTGCCGGTCGTCCGGCCGGCGGCGGCTTCGCCGGTCGTCCCGGTGGCGGTGGCGGTGCCGGTCGTCCCGGTGGCGGTGGCGGCTTCGCCGGTCGTCCCGGCGGCGGTGGCCCCGGTGGCGGTGGCGGCGGCTTCGGCGGCGGTCGTCCCGGCTTCGGCGGACGTCCGGGTGGTCCCGGCGGCCGTGGTGGCACGCAGGGTGCGTTCGGCCGTCCCGGCGGTCCGGCGCGTCGTGGCCGTAAGTCGAAGCGGCAGAGGCGCCAGGAGTACGAGGCCATGCAGGCCCCGTCGGTCGGCGGTGTGATGCTGCCTCGCGGCAACGGCGAGACCGTTCGCCTGTCGCGCGGTGCTTCCCTCACCGACTTCGCGGAGAAGATCAACGCCAACCCGGCGTCGCTCGTCGCCGTGATGATGAACCTCGGTGAGATGGTCACGGCCACGCAGTCCGTCTCCGACGAGACGCTGCAGCTTCTCGCCGACGAGATGAACTACACCGTTCAGATCGTCAGCCCGGAGGAGGAGGACCGCGAGCTTCTCGAGTCCTTCGACATCGAGTTCGGCGAGGACGAGGGCGGCGAGGAAATGCTCGTCTCCCGTCCGCCGGTCGTGACCGTCATGGGTCACGTCGACCACGGTAAGACCCGACTGCTCGACGCCATCCGCAAGACGAACGTCGTTGCGGGCGAGGCCGGCGGCATCACGCAGCACATCGGTGCGTACCAGGTCGGCACCGAGGTCAACGGTGAAGAGCGCAAGATCACCTTCATCGACACCCCGGGTCACGAGGCGTTCACCGCCATGCGTGCCCGTGGTGCCAAGTCCACCGACATCGCGATCCTCGTGGTGGCGGCGAACGACGGTGTGATGCCCCAGACGATCGAGGCGCTGAACCACGCCAAGGCGGCCGGTGTGCCGATCGTGGTCGCGGTCAACAAGATCGACGTCGAGGGCGCGGACCCGACCAAGGTGCGCGGTCAGCTGACCGAGTTCGGTCTGGTGGCCGAGGAGTACGGCGGCGACACGATGTTCGTCGACATCTCCGCCAAGCAGGGTCTGCACATCGACTCCCTGCTGGAGGCCGTGGTCCTCACCGCGGACGCTTCGCTCGACCTCCGGGCGAACGCCGAGATGGACGCGCAGGGTATTGCGATCGAGGCCCACCTCGACCGCGGCCGCGGCGCCGTCGCGACCGTCCTGGTCCAGCGAGGCACGCTGCGCGTCGGCGACACGATGGTCGCCGGTGACGCGTACGGCCGTGTCCGGGCGATGCTCGACGACAACGGCAACAACGTGGAGGAAGCGGGTCCGTCGACCCCCGTCCTGGTCCTGGGTCTCACCAACGTCCCCGGCGCCGGCGACAACTTCCTCGTCGTCGACGAGGACCGTACGGCCCGCCAGATCGCCGAGAAGCGCGCTGCGCGTGAGCGCAACGCGGCCTTCGCCAAGCGCACCCGCCGGGTGTCCCTCGAGGACCTCGACAAGGTGCTCAAGGCCGGTCTGGTGCAGGATCTCAACATCATCATCAAGGGCGACGCGTCCGGTTCGGTGGAGGCTCTCGAGTCCTCGCTGCTCCAGCTCGACGTCGGCGAAGAGGTCGAGATCCGCGTCCTGCACCGCGGTGTGGGTGCGGTCACCGAGTCCGACATCGACCTGGCGATGGGCTCCGACGCCATCGTCATCGGCTTCAACGTCCGTGCGGCCGGCCGTGCCGCGCAGATGGCGGAGCGCGAGGGCGTCGACGTCCGCTACTACTCGGTGATCTACCAGGCCATCGAGGAGATCGAGGCGGCCCTCAAGGGCATGCTCAAGCCGGAGTACGAAGAGGTCGAGCTCGGTACGGCGGAGATCCGCGAGGTCTTCCGCTCGTCCAAGCTGGGCAACATCGCGGGTGTTCTCATCCGCTCCGGCGAGGTCAAGCGCAACACCAAGGCCCGACTCATCCGCGACGGCAAGGTCATCGCGGAGAGCCTCAACATCGAGGGCCTGCGCCGCTTCAAGGACGACGTCACCGAGATCCGCGAAGGCTTCGAGGGTGGTATCAACCTCGGAAACTTCAACGACATCAAGATCGACGACGTCATCGCGACGTACGAGATGCGCGAGAAGCCTCGCGGCTGACACGCAGCCTGTCCGGGGCCGGTCGACGGGACATATTTCCGTCGATCGGCCCCGGCCGTTGCGTGTACGGTGCTGATGTCCCTGCCAAGCAGCCGCGGCAGGGCCCCAGACCCCGAACCGGCGGGACATCCGGACATACATGTATGTGGGGACACTGTCCTTCGATCTGCTTCTCGGCGACGTACGGTCGCTGAAGGAGAAGCGCTCCGTGGTCCGCCCCATCGTGGCCGAGCTCCAGCGCAAATACGCGGTGAGCGCGGCGGAAGTGGGCGGCCAGGATCTCCATCGCCGGGCCGAGATCGGCCTGGCCATGGTGTCCGGGGACACCGGGCACCTCACAGACGTACTGGACCGGTGCGAGCGCCTGGTCGCCGCCCGGCCCGAGGTGGAACTGCTGTCCGTTAGACGCAGACTCCACAGCGACGAAGACTGAACCTGTGCAAGGCACAGCACGAAGAGCAGGAAAAGGGAGAAGGACCAGTGGCCGACAACGCGCGGGCGAAGAAGCTGGCGGACCTCATCCGGGAGGTGGTCGCCGAGAAGCTGCAGCGCGGCATCAAGGACCCCCGGCTGGGCACGCATGTGACCATCACGGACACCCGGGTCACCGGTGATCTGCGGGAGGCGACGGTCTTCTACACGGTCTACGGCGACGACGAGGAACGGGCCACTGCGGCGGCGGGTCTGGAGAGCGCCAAGGGCATCTTGCGCTCGGCGGTCGGCGCGGCGGCCGGCACGAAGTTCACGCCGACGCTCACCTTCGTCGCCGACGCCCTCCCCGAGACCGCCAAGACGATCGAGGACCTCCTCGACAAGGCGCGGGCCTCCGACGCCAAGGTGCGCGAGGCGTCCTCGGGCGCCGCGTACGCCGGCGAGGCCGACCCGTACCGCAAGCCCGAGACCGACGAGGACGAAGCCTCGGAATGACGGACAACAGGACGCCGGACGGCCTTGTCATCGTCGACAAGCCGTCCGGCTTCACCTCGCACGACGTCGTCGCCAAGATGCGCGGGATCGCCAGGACCCGCCGTGTCGGACACGCGGGGACGCTGGACCCCATGGCCACCGGAGTGCTCGTGCTCGGGGTCGAGAGGGCCACCAAACTTCTCGGTCATCTCGCGCTGACCGAGAAGGAGTACCTCGGCACCATCCGGCTCGGGCAGAACACCGTCACCGACGACGCGGAGGGCGAGATCACGTCCTCGTCCGACGCCTCCGGGGTCACCCGGGAGGCCATCGACGCGGGAGTCGCCAAGCTGACCGGCGCCATCATGCAGGTGCCGTCCAAGGTCAGCGCCATCAAGATCGACGGCAAGCGGTCGTACGCACGGGTGCGCGGCGGCGAGGAGTTCGACATCCCCGCCCGGCCGGTGACCGTGTCGTCCTTCCGCGTCTACGACGTGCGCGACGGGGTGACCGAGGACGGCCTGCGCGTCCTGGACCTGGTGGTCTCCGTGGTCTGCTCCTCCGGGACGTACATCCGGGCGCTGGCCCGTGACCTCGGCGCCGATCTGGGCGTCGGCGGGCATCTGACGGCACTGCGGCGCACGCGCGTGGGCCCGTACGGACTGGACGCGGCGAAGACGCTCGACCAGTTGCAGCAGGAGCTGACGGTCATGCCGGTCGCCGAAGCCGCCGCCGCCGCGTTCCCGCGCTGGGACGTGGACGGCAGGCAGGCGAAACTGCTCACCAACGGGGTGCGGCTGGAGATGCCGGCACAGGGGGCCTCGCCGGTCGCGGTCTTCGGGCCGGACGGGCGTTTCGTGGCCCTGGTCGAGGAGCACAAGGGCAAGGCCAAGAGCCTTGCCGTCTTCGGCTGACCCGGCCGCGGGACTCACCGGATTCCTCTGATTCCTCGTGGAACGGGCAGCGCCGCTGCCCGTTCCACGATCCCCCTCGCTTCCCCCAGGCAGAGGTCTATCCCTTCCGGACCGCGTAATCACCTGTTCGGGCAGGCGCACGGAGTGAACCGCGGGAGCACTGGGGGGCGCGTTCACTCACGGCCTTCTCTTGTTGATCACTGCGGACCTACCGTCGACGGTATGGGAAGCGGGGACCTGGCAGCGCTGGTGCGCATCTGCGATCCGGCCGGCCGGCCGCGCGGCACCGGCTTCGTCGCCGACCGCCTCGGCACGGTGGTGACCAGCCATGAGGCAGTCGACGGGCAGGCGCGGGTGATGCTGTACGCCTCCGACGGGCGGGTCTGCTCCGCCGCGGGCGACGCCGTCACGGCACTGCCGCACCACGGACTTGCGCTGCTGCGTGCCGACGGGCTGGGCGTACCGCCGCTGCCGATCGGCACGCGCGACGGGGCCGAGCCGGGGAGGTATGTACGGCTCGCCGCCCACGGCTGGCGCGAGGCACGCGTACTGGGCACGACCCGGGCCACGTACGGCGCCGCCGGCTCCCGTCATGCCATCGACGACGCGCTGGAACTGGCGATCGGTACGGACGGCAGTGACGCGCTGCGCCTCGGCGGCGCGGCGGCCGGGGGCCCGGTGCTCGACGCCCGTACCGGAGCGGTGCTCGGCATCCTCGGCACCGCGCTGCGCTGCGGGCATGCCACGGCGGCATGCGCCGTACCACTGCGCGCCACCGGCCGGGCGCCTGACGGGCCGCTGGCCGCCCTGCTGCGGCGCAACGGGGCAACAGTGCCCGGGTACGGGGACGATCTGAACCTGGCGGCGGTGCTGGAACTCACCGCGGCGCGCGATGCGCTCGGTCCCAGGATCGAAAGGCCCGGTGTCGCACGGCAGTTGGACGACTTCGCCGATGGTGCAGCTGCCCTGGTGGCCGCGCTCGTCGGCGCACCCGGCACGGGCCGCACCACCGAGCTCACCGCGCTCGCCTCCCGCCGCACGCCCGCGCCCACGCTCCGGATCCGGGGCGCCGACCTGCGCGCCGACGACACGTCGATCGCCGACGCGGCCGCACGGGTCCTCGACGCGTCGGGTCCGGCCGGCATGACCGACGGCATCACCCCGGACCGCGTGGCAGGCCTGGCCCGGGAGGCCGGACACACGCTGCTCATCGTTCTGGACGGACCCGAGGAAGCCCCGCCGCTGCCGCCGGATGCCATGTCCCGGTGGACGGCGAAGACGGTGGCATGGCTGACGGCGACGGACACCCGGCTGATCATCGGCTGCCGCCCGGAGCACTGGGAGGCGGCGGGGGCGTTGTACCCGCCGGGCGTGCTGTACGGATCGGGCGCGGGCGCCGCACGAGTCCGTGTGCCGGAGCGCAGGGCGGTGCTGCGAGCTTCCGACGCGGTGCATGTGCGGCCTCGCACGGCATTGCCGGATGCGGCGCTGTGTCCGGCAGGCGTGCACCGAGTGGTGGTGGGGGCGGGCGGCGGCGCGGGAGCGGGCGAGGCAGTGCGGGCGGGCGACGCGGCGGGGGAAACGGCCGGCGACGAGGACCGGCCGCGGCTGCCGGAGCTGCGATCCGGCGGGCGCACGGGCTCGTCGGCGGCACCAGGTCAGCGGTTCGATCCGGCACGGGGGAGGGCCGGTCGACCGGAGGCGGGACCGGGGGAGCACCCGCCGGCAGTGCCCATCGGGGAGTTCACGCCGGACGAGGCGCGGCGGATGCGGGAGCTGTGCCGGGTGCCCGACGGGGTGCTCGCAGGCGCCGACGCCCTGCATCCGCTGGCGCTCAGGATCTACGGCGAGGTGCGGGACGCTCCCGGCGCGGACATGTCTGTGCGCCCGGTACGTGCGGATCTGTTCGGTGCGTATCTGGATCTGGTCTGTCTGCGTATCGCCGCAAGGGTCGCCGGTGACGTGCCCGGCAGCGCCGTGCGCCGGCTCGCGGCATCCCTCGCGGGGCACGTCCACGAGATGGCCCGGCGGTGTCTGGCGACGGGGCAGGGGGATCTGGACCACGCGTCGTTCGAGGAGCTGTTCTCCGGGTGGGAATCCGCCGTGTTCGCCGAAGGGCTGATCGTGGCGGCGGGGCCCGGGTACCGCTTCGCGCACGAGGAGGTCGCCGAGTGGATCCTGGGCGCCCACCTGGATGTCGACGCCACGCTGGACCGCCTCGTCCACCGCCCGCAGCCGGGTGCCGGACAGCCGGTCCCGCGGCATCGCCTCGGCACCGTCGTCCACGCTCTCCTCCGGCTGGACCCGCTGCACGGACCGGCCACGCTGGAGCGGCGGCTGACCGGGCTGGCCCGCGCTCTGGAGCAACCCCGGGCAGCATCGGGCGACGCCCGGTGGTGGGCCTGCCGGCTGCTCGGCGGGGTGCTGCGGCGGGTGCCGGACGCGGAGCCCTACGCCGACGTGCTGCGGCGGCTCGTCCGCCTGCGCGACCCGGACGCGTTCGGACCCGGCTTCTGGGAGCGGCTGCCCCTTTGCGAGGCCACCCGTCTCGATCTCCTGCGGCGGCTCGTCCCCGACGACCCGCCGCACGGCGACCGGTCCGGCCGGGGCGGCGGGCGGCGCTTCCTGGACGTCGCGGCGACGCGGCTCGCCGCCGACCCGGGAGCCGTACAGCCGCTGCTGTGCCGCTGGTTCGCCGACACCACGCCGCTGCCCGCCGGGCCCGACGCGACCGTACGCCCCACCGTCGCCATGGCGGCTCAAGCCCTGCTCTACGCCCGGCGCGGCCTTGCCGTCGACGATCTCACCGAGGCCCTCGTCGAGACCGATCACCCCCGTGCCGCGGAACTGCTCGCCGCACTCGCCGAGGACGAGCCCTCCGCGCTGTGCCGGGCCGTCGCACGCTGGGCCCGCGACCCGCGTCCGCAGCGCCGTAGCGCGGCCGCGGCGCACGCGCCCGCCACCGCGGCCGCGGCGACCCGTCCGGCCGATCGTGAGCTGCTGCGCCAGGCAGCGCTCGGGTTGCTCGACGGACCCCCGGACCCCGCCGTGCACGTCCCCGCGCTCATGATCCTCGTCCGGGATCCGGTCAGCCGCCCCCACCACCTGGACGCAGCGCTTGCGGCGTACACGGCCGGTGCGCCCGGGCTGTCCGCTCGGGCGCTCGCACCCGCACTCGCCGACCACCCCGGGCCCGTGCTCGCTGCCTTCCGGGCCAGGCTGCTGCCGTCGCCCGGCGACCGGCACGCCGACGATGCCGACGAGGGCGGCGAGATCCTCGGCGTCCTCGCCGGCATCACCGCTCCGGCCGCGGCCCGCCGCGCCGCCGCGCTCGTCTGCGAGTACGTCGACCACCGACCGCAGGCCGCACGGCAGGCCGCCGTGTACGTCGAATGCCTCCTCGAACGGGGACCGGGTGCGCGCGACCTCCTCTTCCCCCTCGTCACACGCCTGCTGCGCGGCCGCCCGCCCCAGGTGCGCGCTGCCCTCGCCCCGGTGCTGGCCGCCTCCGGCAGCGCGACGTCCTTGCCGTTGCGCGCCGAGCTGCTCGACGTACTGCTGGAGTACGAGCAGTACGAGGCACGGGATCTGGCCGTGCTGGAGGCCGTGCTGAGCGCGGCGGCGCTGGGCTGCACGGTCCGTACCGAGCCCCGGACCAGCGAGCTGGTGCACCGCACGGGGCTGCTGCTCGCCCGCAGTCCGGGCGGTGCGGCCCGTCTCGACCGCCGGCTCGTGGAGCTGGCACTTGAGCTGCCCGGCTTTGCCGCGTCGCTGACCGGATGGCTGGCCACGGCGCCGCAGGAGTGGGCGGCGGTGGTCGGTCCGGGCACCCGCCGCGCCCTTGTGCCGCTTGCCTGTCCGGTGCCGATGCCGACCGCACGCCGTGGGCATGGCAGTCTTAGACCTGCGCAAGAGGCAATCATGGACACAGGTTCGGGCGAGGAGCGGTCACAGTGCAGCGCTGGCGTGGCTTGGAGGACATCCCCGAGGACTGGGGACGCAGCGTCGTCACCATCGGCTCCTACGACGGGGTGCACCGCGGGCACCAGCTGATCATCGGCCGCGCGGTGGAGCGGGCCCGCGACCTGGGCGTGCCCTCGGTCGTGGTGACGTTCGACCCGCATCCGAGCGAGGTCGTCCGCCCGGGCAGCCACCCGCCGCTGCTCGCCCCGCACCACCGGCGCGCGGAGCTCATGGCCGAGCTGGGCGTCGACGCTGTGCTGATCCTGCCCTTCACCGCCGAGTTCTCGAAGCTGTCGCCCGCCGACTTCATCGTGAAGGTGCTGGTCGACAAGCTGCACGCACGCGCGGTGATAGAGGGCCCGAACTTCCGCTTCGGCCACCGCGCCGCGGGCAACGTCGCCTTCCTGTCCGAACTGGGCGCCACGTACGACTACGAGGTCGAGGTCGTCGACCTGTACGTGAGCGGCGCGGCGGGCGGCGGCGAGCCGTTCTCGTCGACGCTGACCCGGCGGCTCGTCGCCGAGGGCGATGTCGAGGGCGCGGCGGAGATCCTGGGCCGGCCGCACCGCGTCGAGGGCGTGGTCGTGCGTGGCGCACAGCGGGGGCGTGAGCTCGGCTACCCCACGGCGAACGTGGAGACCCTGCCGCACACCGCGATCCCGGCGGACGGGGTGTACGCGGGCTGGCTGACCGCCGACGGTGAGCGGATGCCCGCCGCGATCTCGGTCGGCACGAATCCGCAGTTCGACGGCACGGAGCGGACCGTCGAGGCGTATGCGATCGACCGTGTGGGGCTCGATCTGTACGGACTGCACGTGATGGTGGACTTCCTGGCGTACGTGCGCGGCCAGGAGAAGTTCGACTCGATCGAGTCACTGCTGGACGCGATCGGCGAGGACGTCAAGAAGTGCCGTGAGCTGACCGGCGCGTGCGACGTCCGGGGCTGACCCGGACCCGGGCGGGCGCGGCCCGGCCACTGCATGGTCACTCGTCGGTCCCGCTGTGGGCATGCGTTCCGCGGAACGGGGGCACGGCACGACGCAACCGGGGGCGTTGCGCGTGCCAGGTGCGTTTCGCCACGCCGGCGTCGCCCGTCGGGCGTGGCGGAAGCCGGGGGTCCGGCCCGGTCCGTGTGCGTGACGTCCGACCGATCCAGAGCTTGTGTCCGGGCAGCGCCGCATTCGACGTGCGGCTCCGTCGCCGGTCACCGCGCTCCGCGCGAGCTGTGCCGCGTCAGGTCCCGGGATCGATCCCGGCGTACCTCATCCCGTGAGGGTGGACGCGACCACCCGTCATCCCGGCCGCGTCGCCCAGTGGCACGCCACGTGCGCCTCCGCCGCGCTCGGCAGTATCGGCAGGTCCTGGGTGCGGCACAGGTCGGACACCCCCGCCCGCGTCGCCTCGCCCGACGACAGCACCTGGCAGCGGACGTGGAAGCGGCAGCCCTCGGGGATGCGCGAAGGGTCCGGAGGCTCGCCGCTCAGGACGACGGGCGGCAAGCCGGATTCCGGCAGGACCGACAACAGGGCTTTCGTGTAGGGATGCCGAGGGTCCGTCAGGACGTCCTCCACCGGCCCGGTCTCCACGATACGGCCGAGGTACATGACAGCGACCCGGTCCGCGATGTTCCAGGCCAGACCGAGGTCGTGCGTCACCACCAGCGCGGACAGGCCCAGTTCGTCGCGCAGCCGCAGGAGCAGTGCGAGGATCTCGCCCCGTACGGAGGCGTCCAGTGAGGCCACCGGCTCGTCGGCGACGATCAGTTCGGGCTCCAGCACGAGGGCGCCCGCAATGACCACGCGCTGACGCTGGCCGCCGGAGAGCTCGTGCGGGTAGCGCAGGAAGAAGCGCTCGGGCGGACGCAGACCCGCGCGCGAGAGCGCCTCGGCGACGGCCTCGCGCTCGTCCCCGGCGTATCCGTGGATCCGCAGCCCTTCGGCGACCGCGTCGTACACCGTGTGCCGCGGATTGAGCGCTCCGCTCGGATCCTGGAGTACCAGCTGCACGCGCTTGCGGTACGCCTTGAGCGCCCGGGATCCGTAGGCGAGGGGTGCGCCGCCGAAGGTGACCCGGCCCGAGGTGGGCGGCACCAGGCCGAGCAGGGAACGCGCCAGCGTGGTCTTGCCGCAGCCGGACTCACCGACCAGGGCGACGATCTCACCGGTGCCGATGTCCAGATCGACCCCGTCGACGACACGTGCCGTCCGCCCGCCGCGTCGCCCGGGAAAGGCGACATGCAGACCGTCGGCCGACAGCAGGGGAGTGGTGGTCATGACTGGCTCCTGACAACGGCTTCGGGGGCGCTGCCCACATGCACGCACGCCGCACGGTGGTCCTCACCGGCCACCGCCAGCAGTTGGTCCTCCGCGGCGCACGCCTCCACCGCGACCGGGCAGCGCGGATGGAACGTGCACCCGCCCGGCAGCGCCGCCGGATCGGGCGGGTCACCGGGCAGGCCGCGCGGGGCGCGGCGCGAGGCAGGGTCGCCGATACGGGGGAAGGCGGCGGACAGGGCCCGCCCGTACGGATGCTCCGCCGCCGCGTACACCGCCCGGGCGGGGCCCTCCTCGACGACCCGGCCCGCGTACATCACCGCGAGGCGGTCGCAGGTGTCGGCCAGCACTCCCAGATCGTGGCTGATCATCAGCAGACTGATGCTCTGCTCGGCGACCAGCTGCTCGATCAGCCGGAGGACCTGCGCCTGGATCATCACATCGAGCGCCGTCGTCGGCTCGTCCGCGACGATCAGCTGCGGATCGCAGGCGAGCGCCATCGCGATCATCACCCGCTGCCGCTGCCCGCCGGACAGCTCGTGCGGATAGGCGTCCGCGCGTGAGGTGGGCAGCCCCACATGCTCGAGCAGCTCGCCGACGCGCGTGGCAGCCTCCGCCTCGGTCGTGGACCTGCGGTGCAGCAGGATCGGCTCGGCGATCTGGTCGCCGATGCGGTGCACCGCGTTCAGGGAGTGCATGGCGCCCTGAAAGACGATCGACGCCCCCGCCCACCGCACGGCCCTCAGCCGCCCCCACTTCATGGTGAGGACGTCCTCGCCGTCCAGCAGGATCTCGCCGGTCAGCCTGGCCGACGCGGGCAGCAGCCGCAGCAGCGCCAGTGCGATGGTCGACTTGCCGCAGCCGGACTCGCCCGCGATGCCGAGCTTGCGGCCCGCGGCCAGGGACAGGTCGACGCCGCGCACCGCGGGCACGGCCCGCGCTCCGGAGCCGTACGTCACATGGAGGTTCCTGACCTCGAGCAGGCTCAACGAGCCACCCCCAGCTTCGGGTTCAGCACGGACTCGATCGCCCGCCCGCACAGCGTGAAAGCGAGTGCCACGACCGCGATGGCGATACCGGGCGGTGCCAGGTACCACCAGTGGCCCGAGGAGACCGCGCCGGCCTCGCGCGCGTCCTGCAGCATGCCGCCCCAGGAGACGACCGACGGATCGCCGAGGCCGAGGAAGGCCAGCGTCGCCTCCGTGAGGATCGCGCTGGAGATACCGAGCGTGGTCTGCGCAAGCACCAGCGGCATCACATTGGGCAGGACATGACGGTTCATGATGTGGCCGTGGCCGCCGCCGAGCGCCTTGGCACGCTCGATGTAGGGACGGGACTCGACCGCGATGGTCTGGGCGCGTACCAGCCGGGCCGTCGTCGGCCAGCTGGTGACGCCGATCGCGACGATCACGGTCCACACGCTGCGCGACATCACGGTGGCCAGCACGATCGCCAGCACCAGCGTCGGCATCACCAGGAACCAGTCCGTGATCCGCATCAGCACCGTGGAGAACCAGCCTCCGTAGTGACCGGCGATGATGCCGACCAGCGTGCCGATGGCCACCGACAGCGCGGCCGCCAGCAGGCCGACGGTGAGTGAGATCCTCGCCCCCCACAGCAGCAGATCCAGCAGAGAGCGGCCGAACTGGTCCGTCCCGAGCGGGAATTCACTGCTCGGCTTCTCCAGCGCCGAGCCGGGCGCGTTCGTCACGCTCTGCACGTCAGGGCCCACCAGCCAGGGCGCGGCCAGCGCCACCAGGGCGATGAGCGTCAGCGCGGCGAGACCGTAGAGCCCCGCGCGACGGGAGCGGTACGCCTTCCAGAACCGGGCCACCGAGTGGCGGCGGCGAGCCCAGGCCAGGGAGGCCGCGGTCCGCCCGGCCTGCCCGGTCTTCGCTACCGGTGTAGTCGTCATCGGCCCACCCGTGGATCGAGCAGTGGATACAGCAGATCGGCAAGCAGGTTCATCAGGATCATGGCGCCGGCGAAGACCACGAAGAGGCCCTGTACGAGCGGCAGATCGGGCACGCTGAGCGCCTGGTAGAAGAGTCCGCCGAGGCCCGGCCAGGAGAAGACCGTCTCCACGAGGATCGAGCCGGCCGCCACATGCCCCAGATTGATGAACACCATGGTGACCGTGGGGAGCAGCGCATTGGGAACGGCATGCCTGCGGCGCACCGAGTCGTCCCGCAGCCCCTTGGCCCGCGCCGTCGTCAGATAGTCGCTGCCCATCTCGTCCAGCAGCGAGGAACGCATCACCAGCAGCGTCTGCGCATAGCCGACGGCGACCAGTGTGATCACCGGCAGCACCATGTGGTGCGCCACATCGAGGAGGTACGCGAAGCCGCTCTCGGTGCCCGACTCCATACCGCCGGTCGGGAACAGGCCGGGGATCGGCCCGATCCCCACCGAGAAGGTGATGATCAGCAGAAGACCGAGCCAGAACGACGGGACCGACCACAGAGTCAGCGCCACTCCCGTGTTGAGCTTGTCGCCGAGACTGCCGTGGCGCCACGCCGAGCGCGTACCCAGCCACAGCCCGATCGCCGAGTAGATCACCACCGCCACACCGGTGAGGAGCAGCGTCGCCGGCAGCTTCAGCCAGATCAGCTCCCCGACGGGGGCGTGGAACTGGTACGACATCCCCAGATCGCCACTGAGCGCTTTGGCGCAGTAGTCGGTGAACTGCTGCCACATCGGCTGGTCGAGCCCGAACTGGCGGCGCAGGGTGGCCATCTGCTCCGCCGATGTCGGCATGCCGTGCGTCATGGCCTTGACCGGGTCGCCCGGGATGAT
The DNA here is from genome assembly GCF_040613775.1 of Streptomyces sp. NPDC006208. NCBI lineage: Bacteria > Bacillati > Actinomycetota > Actinomycetes > Kitasatosporales > Streptomycetaceae > Streptomyces > Streptomyces sp. NPDC006208. Next base: position 69,159 of record NZ_JBEXSW010000033.1, read on the forward strand.
CCGGAACAGGAAGAAGCTCGTGACGAGCACGGCGAGCAGCGAGACCGCCGCCCCCGCGAGTTTGCCGCCCACATAGAACAGATAGGCGCGGGCATCGGCGCTCGTGGCGCGGGCCTTGGGGGCCCGCGCCACGGCGGTGGTGCCGGTGGTGCCGGTCGTGCTTGTGGTGCTCATCGGTTATTCACGGTCTTCCGCGGTGGAACGGCGACGCATCGCGACGAAGAACCCGAGGGCCGCGGCGAGGACGACGGCCGCGCCGATGCCGATCACCACACCCGTCGACGAGCCGCTGTCGGAGCTGCTGCCGTCAGCGGCGACCGGCTCGGCCGACCACCAGCTCCAGTAGCCGTCCTGGCCGTAGATGTTGCCCGCGGCCTCGGGCATCGTCGTGATGGACTTGATCTGGTCGGTACGGTACGCCTCGACGGCGTTCGGATACGCGAGGACATTCATGTAGCCCGTGTCGTACAGCCGCGATTCCATCTGCTTGACCAGATCGGCACGCTTGGCCGGGTCGTACTCGGCCGCCTGCTTGGCGTACAGCTCGTCGTACTGCTTGTCGCAGATGAAGTTGTCGGTCGCGCCGGTGTCCTTCGGAGTGGCGGGCAGCGCCGCGCAGGTGTGGATGGACAGCACGAAGTCCGGGTCCGGGTTGACGGACCAGCCGTCGAAGGCCAGGTCGTAGTCGCCGGCGAGCCAGGGGTCGGAGACGTTGTCGAGGCACTCGACCTTCAGACCGACGCCGAGCTCGCCCCACCACTCCTGCAGATACTTGCCGATCGCCTTGTCGTTCGGGTCGGTGGCGTGGCAGAGGATACGGAAGTTCAGCGCCTTGCCGTCCTTGCCGACGCGCTTGCCGCTGCCGTTCTTCTTGTAGCCGGCCTCGTCGAGGAGCCTGGCCGCCTTCGCCGGGTCGTAGTCGGTCCTCTGGCCCGCCTCCGGCTTCCAGAAGTACCCCGCGAAGCGCGGCGGGATGTAGCCCTCGCCCTCGACCGCGTGCCCCTGGTAGACCTTCTCGACGATGGTCTTGCGGTCGGTGGCGTGGAAAAGCGCCTTGCGTACGGCCGGGTCGAGCAGCGCCTTGTGGCCGCTGCCGAACTTCTTGCCGTCCTTGGACCGCGCGCCGGGGTTGGTGGCGAGGGCGAAGAAACGGCGGCCGGGGGCGTCGTTGACCGCGATGTTCTTGGCGTTCTTGAGGGCGGCCGCCTGGGCCGGGGTCAGGCCCTGGACGAAGGAGACCTCGCCCTTCTGCAGCGCGGCGACCGCCGCGTCGCCGTCCTTGTAGTACTTGAAGACCAGCTCGTCGAACTTGGGCGCGCCACGCCAGAAGTCCTTGTTCGGCTTGAGCTTCACATACTGGTCGACCTTGAAGTCGGTGATGACGAACGGTCCGTTGCCGACGATCGGGAACTGCTTGTCGTTGTTGAACTTCGAGAAGTCGCCGACCTTCTCCCACACGTGCCTGGGCACGATCGGCACGTCCAGTGCCGTCATCGTGGCCTGCGGCTGCTTCAGCTCTATCACCAGGGTGCGGGCGTCGGGCGCGGTGACCTTCTTGAAGTTGGCGGTGAAGCTGCCGTTGGCGGTGGCGGCGTTCTCGTCCGACATCATCTTGTTGAACGTCCAGGCGGCATCCTCGGCGGTGGCCTGCTTGCCGTCGGACCACGTGGAGTCGTCGCGGATCGTGAACGTCCAGGTGAGCTTGTCCGGGGACGCCTCCCACTTGGTGGCGAGGCCCGGGATCGTACGGCCGTCCTTGGCGTCGTAATTCGTCAGGTAGTCGTAGGCCAGACGGTGGACCGAGGTGCTGATCAACCGGGACGCGAGGAACGGACTCAGGGAGTCCACGCTCTGCGAAACGGCGACCGTGAGGACCTTCTTGCCGCCCTTGTCGTCCTTTGCGGCGGCCGCCCGTGCCTGGGTCTGCGACGGGGCGAGGGCGCGCTCCTGGGGCTGGGCCTGCGCCTGGGGGACGATCGCCCCGGTCATCGCAAGCGCGGAGGCCGCTGTGCCCGCGGCGAGAACCAGTCGGAAGCGGGGGCGCTGCCGGGAGCTGTGTGGTGAAGCTTTAGTGACCATGGACGGTGACCTCGCGTCATTACTCACTCGGAGAAGGCGGGTTGGTGATCTCTGGTTCGCCAGCTGGTGAAGCGAGGTTTATCAGCGGTGGTGAAGCCGCGTCAACGGGCCCTCAAACCGCGTGTGGGCTGCGGGAATGCAATGAGGGCCCGCACCGTGGAGACGGTGCGGGCCCTCATTGGTCGAGACCTCTGAAGCGCTACTGCTGAGGGGCTGGCGGTGCCTGCGGCGGCTGCTGCGGCCATCCGGCGGGCGGTACAGGGCCCTGCAACTCGGGTTGCCCCGGTCCGGCCTGAGTACCCGGCGGGAGCGCCTGACCCGGGGCGGCGGGGGCTCCCGGCGGCAGCGCCTGACCAGGCCCGCCCGCCTGTGCGGGCGGTGCGGCGGCCGGGTTCGCGGGCGACGGGGTCTGCGAGGGTGCCTGCTGCCAGCCCTGGGGCGGGTAGCCCTGCTGAGGGCCGCCGTACGGCTGCTGGGGCTGCTGCGGGTGCGGCTGCTGGGGGTACTGCGGCGGGTACGGGTGCCCCGGCACCGGCGGTTGCCCGTGCATCGGCGGCTGCCCCTGCCCGTGTCCCTGCCACTGCGGCTGCGGCTGTCCCTGACCCGGCATCGGCGGAGCCGCCTGCGGCGGCGGGTTGCCGTCAGCCGTCCACAGCCCCTGCTGCTGCTGGGCGCGCACGAAGTCCTCGGCGATCAGGGCCGAGAGGTTGAAGTACGCCTCACGGGTCTTCGGCCGCATCATGTCGAGATCCACCTCGGCACCGGCCGAAAGGTGCTCGTCGAACGGCACCACGATCACACCGCGGCAGCGCGTCTGGAAGTGCTGCACGATGTCCTCGACCTTGATCATCTTTCCGGTCTCGCGGACACCGGAGATGACCGTGATCGAACGCTGCACCAGCTCGGCGTATCCGTGCGCGGACAGCCAGTCGAGCGTGGTCGAAGCGCTGCTCGCACCGTCCACGGACGGCGTCGAGATGATGATCAGCTGGTCGGCCAGATCCAGCACTCCGCGCATGGCGCTGTAGAGCAGACCTGTGCCGGAGTCCGTGAGGATGATCGGGTACTGCCTGCCCAGCACGTCGATCGCGCGCCGGTAGTCCTCGTCGTTGAACGTCGTCGACACGGCCGGGTCCACGTCGTTGGCGATGATCTCCAGACCGGAGGGCGCCTGCGAGGTGAACCGGCGGATGTCCATGTACGAGTTGAGGTACGGGATCGCCTGCACCAGGTCACGGATGGTGGCCCCGGTCTCGCGGCGCACCCGGCGGCCGAGCGTGCCCGCGTCCGGGTTGGCGTCGATCGCGAGGATCTTGTCCTGACGCTCGCTGGCCAGCGTCGAACCCAGCGCGGTGGTCGTCGTGGTCTTGCCGACGCCGCCCTTGAGGCTGATGACGGCGATCCGGTAGCAGGACAGAACCGGCGTACGGATCAGCTCGAGCTTGCGCTGCCGCTCGGCCTCCTCCTTCTTGCCGCCGATCTTGAACCGTGCGGCACTGGAGGGGTTACGGCTCGACTTGGCCTTCTGCTTGTTGTTGCGCAGCAGACGGTCCGAGGAGAGCTCGACCGCGGCCGTGTAACCGAGCGGCGCACCCGGCACGGACCGCTCGCGCTGGTCGTGCGTGACCGGGGTGGGCCAGGCGGCACCGGTGCGCGGGTCGACGGGACCGGCGGGCTGCGGCCCGCCCTGCTGCGCGGGCAGGTTCGGCGCGTGCGGCGCCTGAGGCTGCGGCAGCGGCTGTGCCTGCGAGGGGATCGGTGCGGGCGCGGGGGTGCCGGGCTGCTGTCCGGGTGCGGCCTGCTGGGGGAATCCGTAGCCGGCTTGCGGCGTGGGGGTGTTGGGCCCTTGCGCGGCCGGGGGGACCGGTGTGCCTGGTGCCGGCTGTCCGGGTGCGGCCTGCTGGGGGAAGCCGTAGCCGCCCTGGGGTGCGGGGGTGCCGGGCTGCTGTCCGGGTCCGGTCTGTTGCGGGAATCCGTAGCCGGCTTGTGGCGTGGGGGTGTTGGGCCCTTGCGCGGCCGGGGGGACCGGTGTGCCTGGTGCCGGCTGTCCGGGTGCGGCCTGCTGGGGGAAGCCGTAGCCGCCCTGGGGTGCGGGGGTGCCGGGCTGCTGTCCGGGTCCGGTCTGTTGCGGGAAGCCGTAGCCGGCCTGCGGCGTGGGGGTGTTGGGCCCCTGCGCGGCCGGGGGGACCGGTGTGCCTGGTGCCGGCTGTCCGGGTGCGGCCTGCTGGGGGAAGCCGTAGCCGCCTTGCGGCGTGGGGGTGCCGGGCTGCTGGCCCGGCTGGGGGAAGCCGTAGCCGCCCTGCTGTCCGGGTGCGGGCGGCTGGGCCTGCGGCGGCGCGGACTGGTCGGCGTTCGGCGCCGCCGCAGGCCACTGCGGCGCGGCGGCCGGCGCGGCCGGCTGGTAGGCGGGCGGCAGCGGCGGCAGTCCGGCGCTCGGCGCGGCCGGCGCCTGCGACCAGGGTTGTGCCCCGGCCGGCGGTGCGTCCTGCGGTTCGACGACGGCAGGGGCGACGGCAGGCGCGGCGTCCTGGGGCGCGACCGCGTCAGGAATCGCGTCGGCGGGGACAGCGTCGGACGGCGCATCGGTGGGAACCGCGTCGGCGGGGACGGCGTCGGACGGCGCGTCAGCCGCGCTCTCGGCGGCCTCGTCGCTCTCCGCGGCCACGCTTGCGTCCGCCGACGGCTCTTCGGAGCTCGCCTGAGCCTGGGCGTCATGGCCTTCGGACGTGCCCGTACCGGCGTCCGCACCAAGGCCGGCCTCCGCGGCGGATTCCTCGGAAGTCTCCGCCTCGGTGGCGGCCACCTCCTCGGAAGCGGCGACCGTGGGCTCGTCAGCCGTGTCCGAACCATCGGCGGTGGCAACGGGTTCGCCGGCCGCCGATACGGCCACCTCGCCGGATGCGGACCCCTCCTCCGGCTCCTTGGCAGCGGCCCGATCCGCCATCTCACGCTTGAGAGCGGCGGCGGAGAAGCGCATGGTCGCCCCGCTCTCCAGGTCGCCGCCGCCGAAGGAAGGCGAGGCGTCGGTGGCCGGTGCGGCAACGGCAGGCGGGGTCGGCGTCGTAAGCGCCGATGCCTGCGGGGTTGCGGCCGGGGCCGGCTCCGTGGCAGCCGGTGGCACGGACGCGACCGGGGCAGCGGCAGGCGGAACCGGAGCGGCAGGCGGGGAGGCTATGGGTGCAGGCTCCTGGGCCGGCGGCGGAGTCGGCGCCCAGTTCGGCTCGAAGCCGCTCCCTGCGGGCAACCCCGGCACGGCGACCGGCGCACCGCCCGGCGGCGGAGGAGGCGTCTGCTGAGCAGGGCCCCCGCCCGAGGGTTCACCCGAAGCATTCTGCGTGTACCAGGCCGGCGGGGTGTAGTCGATGGTGAACTCACCCGTCAGCTCGGCGGGCTCCGCGTCGGACTCGTCGACGGGAATGTTCCAGCCCCCGTGGATGTCGTCCCGATCGCCGTTCACTATTGCCTCCTGGTGTGCCTGGTGTGGTCGAGCACCCTTGTGCCGTGTTGGATGGTGCTTGGGGGCCACCGTGGAAACCGATCGGCCCGGCTCTCCCCCTGGGACGCGGCGAACACGCCCGCAGGTTCTTGTGCCGCGCCTCCACCCACCCTAATCGTCAACGATGCCCCACCGGCAGGGCGGACCCGTGGCCGACTGCTGTCCCGTTCGTCACGCCCTGCCCCCACGTGACGCGGGCGCGGCAGAGCGTGAGGAATCGCATGGCAAACCGGGACAACTGCTCATGGAATTCATGGAGACCGGTCGGTCCGACCCGTCGGCACGCCCCGGCCGACCCGTCAGGCGCAGGCCGCCCCGCACGGCGGCGGCGCCTGCTGCCAGGAACCGGCACCACCGCGAACCCGGCGGCTCACTGCAGGTCGAACTCGCCGTCACGTGCCCCGAGTACGAAGGCCCGCCATTCGGCTTCGGTGTATCGCAGCACGGTCTCCGGATCCAGGGACGACCGCATGGCCACGGCACCGCCCGGAAGATGAGCGATCTCGACCCGCTCCTCGTCCGGCCTCGTGCCGGGAGCGCCCTGCCACTCGACGTTCGAGATGTCGAGTGCGTACAGCTCGTCCTTCTCTTGTGCGCTCCCCATCAGCGTGGCTTCCTTTCGATCACAGCCGAGATGAACGTGCCCACATGCGCAGTGATGCCGCGTATGTCACTGTCGCTCTGCGTCACTTCGGGCATCCTAGGTCAGCCGAGCCGCGGGACGCGGGCCAGTTCGGGGACCGTTCACGGCAAAGAGACGCCACGCGGCCCACGCACCCTTTGCGTGGCGGTGCGTGCCAGGGAGGTGTCACCCGGAGCACGCCCTGCGTGCACGATAGGCCTCGCCACCGCGTCGTCCGTGAGGGTGGGGTGAGATCTGCGATCAGTCCATCCGGCGGGCCACGCCCAGCAGGCCGGACTCCGCATCCGTGGCCGTCGTCATCACCCAGTGACGCTCGCGCCCCGCGCACCAGAGGGTGACCCCGTCCGCGAGAGTCGGCAGTGCGTCCGTCTCCATCCGGGACAACCCCAGGATCCGGCCGATCTGCTCCGCTTCCTGCGGCGAGACCCGTTGGACACCCACCAGCGTCGCTGTCCGCAACAACCGCGGTGCCACCGGGCTCAGATACGGCAGCAGCGTCATTACGGACTGCCAGGGCGACGAGACCACGCGCCCGCGCGGCGGCCGCATACCGCAGTCCCGCACCACCACGACCGGGCTGCCCACGCTCGCGCCCATCGGGGGGACGCGCCCCACATCGTGCAGCGTGATGCACTCCAGGCCGGCCCCCGCCGCCTGCGCCAGGAGGCTCCAGTCCTGGGCCCGCCCGGTTTCTACCGCCACGCGCGCGCCGGTGCCCGCCGCGCGAAGTGCCAGCACCTGCGCCGTCCACAGTCCGCCGATCAGCACCACTTCGTACGGTGTCGAGCGGTGGAACCCGACCATCAGCGGGCGTCCCTCGGCGTCGTCACCGATCACCACCCCGTCGTCGCCGACGGGCAGGGACAGTACGCCCAGATGGTCGGCAGCCATGGTGTGGCCCGCGTGACGCGGCCCGAGGAGCCCTCGAAGCCCACGTACGGATCCCGTACGGCCCATTACCGTGCACCCCCCAGCGGCAGCGTCGCCAGTGCTCCCGGCAACTGCTCGCGATCCAGTCGTAGCAGGCCGACCTTCGCCGTACGGGCGGCCTGCTCCAACGCACGCCGCACACCGACCAGTTCGGTGTCGGAACCACCGGTGATACGTACGTTTCCGGCCACCGTCATCGCCCCCTGCCGTGAGCCACGCCGCAACGTGAGGCTGAAGGTCGTCGCATAGGCGGGGGCGGCCGTGAGCAGGGAGACCAGCTTGGGAAGGGGAGACGCCCCGCGCCCCAACTCCGGCCAGCGGCCCACCGCGTACGTCGTGTGCCAGCGGTCGTCGCAACGCCAGACCCGTGAGGTCTCGGCGGTCCGCCGCTGCGGTGCGGTGTCCGGCCGTCCGGCCCGGGCCGTCAGCCGCGGACTTGCGCACGCCGCGGTCGCCACAGTGGAGTTCAGCTCCTCCTGGTCCAGCACGACGGCCTGGAAGCCGGCGCCGGTGATACGGCTCGCCACATGGTCCGCCGCACGGACCAAGCAGCGTTGGGCACCTTCGATGCCGCCGCCGCGCGCCTCGACGGCCTCCCGGCACCGTTCCGGATCCAGCTTCACGGCCACCCAGGTCAGCCTCAGCGCCGGTGCGCCGGTCCGCTCCTGTAGCGGGGCGTACGAGAGTCGTGCCACCGACTGCTGGGGCAGATGCGGTGCCGGTGCGGAACGCACCTGCTGCACCAACTGCACCGATTCCAGGACGATGTCGTCCACTTCGAGGGCACCGCCCAGGAGGGACAGCGGGAGCGCACGGGCCCCGAAGGCGGGGCGCAGCGCGGACCCGCTCGCCTCGACCCTCACCACCGCGGTCAGGAACGAGCCGTCGCCGAGCATCCCCACGGTGCGGCGCTTCCGGTCGACATAGGCGAACGGGCCGAAGCCCGGCACGCTCTCCGCGACCGGGGCCAGGGACGGATCCACGTCCGCCGCCGCAGGCGCGGCCTGGCGCCTGCGGGAGCGAAGGGCGAGGGCGGTCGACAACCAGTCCTGCAGGGCCTGGCCCCGACGGCGTATCACGGACAGGAGCACGAGGACGCCCGCGATGACACAGGCGGGCACCAGCCACAGGCCACCCAGCGCGACACCCACCGCGGCCAGCGCGAGAGCCGCCTCCACGAGCACCAACTGGCGTAGCTGGAAGGGACCGAGACGGCTGGTGCGGGACAGGGGCCGCAGCGTCGTTGTGGCGGGGATGCTCTGCGCCGACGTGCCACCCCCTGCATTGCTGCGTTGCCGTTGGGAAGATTCGGAGGCTCGTTGGGAAGCCCGCCCGTTCCGCACGCGCGTCGCTGTACCCATCGCCGCGTTGCCCCCTCGTGTCCGTAATTACCAAATTCCCATGGGCGTTGACCGGGCGATCACCCTACCTGAGCAGTGGGACGCGGGCGCCAGCAGGCATAGTAGGGGGCGGTACGACGGCAGCCCATCTCGATGAGTGTGGGAACCTGGTCGCCCAGCGGGGAGAGGGACAGCGGACAGATGGCATCACGACGGGACGAACTCAACGCCTACACCTTCGCGAAGCGAAGGCTGATCGCGCAGTTCCTCCAGCCGAACGCGACCGGTTCGGAAGAAGGTGCACCCCGCCCACTGCGTGCGGTGCTTCCCGGGGCCATCGTCGGGGTGGTGGTACTCGCGGTCTTCGGAGCCTGGGGGATGTTCAAGCCGGTCGCCCCCAAGGACTGGAACACACCTGACGAGAACGTGATCATTGCGAGCAAGTCCACCACCCGCTATGTGGTCTTGAGAACCAACGGAAAGGTACAGCTCCACCCGGTGCTCAACATGGCGTCGGCGAAGCTGCTGCTCCTTCCCGACAAGGGCAAGGTCATCAATGTCGACGAGTCCGTGCTCGACAGCGGGAAGATTCCGCACGGGGCCACGCTCGGCATCCCCTACGCCCCTGACCGGCTGCCCGATCCCAAGGAGGCCGGGGCGGTCAAGCGCTGGGCGGTCTGCGAGCGTCCCGGGCAGGGCGGCCGTGCCATCCAGAAGGCCGCGTTCGTCTTCGCCGAACGGGAGCAGAAGCAGACCGAGGGTGCCAACCGGCTGAGGGGCGGGGAACTCCTCTACGTCGAGAGCGGGCCCGACGAGGCCCGCTACGTGGTCGACGCCGGCGGCAAGGCATACCCCGTTGCGAAGGACGACCTCCTGCTGAGTCAGGTCGTCGGGCGGAACCAGGTGCCCCAGCGCGTGTCCGAAGCCTGGCTGAAGACCCTCCACAAGGGCGACACCATCACTTTCCCGACCGTCCCCGGACGGATCGGCGACCCCGCGAACGCGCCGGGCGAACTGGACCCCGCGGACAACAGGATCGGCATGGTCCTGTCCGCGACCGACGGTACGAGAAACCAGCAGTACGTCGTCCTTCAGGGCCGGGTCGCCCCGATCTCGGACTTCACTGCGAAGCTCCTGCTGGGCAGCAAGCAGCTGATCAGCCTCGGCCAGCCCGGCAAGGCGAAGGCGGTCAGCCCCGGAGTCCTCGAGCCGGGAGCCCCGTTCAACCAGGACAAGGAGTGGCCGGCGGCCAGGCCGGTACCCGTCAACGACGCAGGTACCGCCGAGGACAGCCGTAACACCGTCTGCAACGTGCTGCGCGAGGTCGACGACGACAACGGGGAGACGACGCTGAGCACATGGGCGGGCACGGACTTCCCCGCTCCGCTGCCGACCGGCTCCAGCAGCGCCTATGTCACCCCTGGATCCGGCCAGCTCTTCCGCCAGTTCAAGGGCTCCAACACCAGGAGCGGATTCCTCTTCCTGGTCACCGACACCGGACTCCGCTACGCGATGCAGTCCAACGGCGACACCGCCACCGACGACTCCGGCATCGGCTCCTCCGGCTCGGAGGAGGAGAAGCGGCAGCGGGCGCAGGAGGCGCAGCAGGCCCAGAACCGGCTCGGTTACAAGGACGTCGACCCTCTTCCCGTCCCGGCCGAATGGTCGACGTTCCTGCCCACCGGACCCCGGCTGTCCACCGGGGCCGCGCGTCAGCCGCAGGGCTCCTGAGGACTGAGGCGAGATGACGAACCACACCCGGCGCCTGCTCACGACGGCGGCCGTCACCGCTCTCACTCTCGTCGGCCTGCCGCTGCCGACCGCGGTGGCGGACGACACGCAGTGCACCTTCCCGGGAAAGAAGTACGAAGGCCGCCCCTGGTCCCTGCAACGGGTCCTGCTCGACGAACTCTGGAAGCAGTCCACGGGCAAGGGTGTGCGGGTCGCGGTGATCGACACCGGCGTCGACGTCAAGAACAAACAGCTGACGCGCGCGGTGGACGTCAGGAGCGGCCGCAATCTGCTTCCCAAGAACCTCAAGGACGAGAACGGCAACAAGATCGAGCGTGGCAAGGAGAACGGCACCACGGACGTGGTGGGCCATGGCACCAAGGTCGCCGGCATCATCGCAGCCCGCCCCGACAAGGGCACGGGCTTCGTCGGCCTCGCTCCCGACGCCACGATCATCCCGATCCAGCAGAACGACGCCGACGGCCACGGCACCGCCAAGACACTCGCCAACGCCATCAACTACGCGGTCACCGCACGCGCCGACGTGATCAACATCTCCCAGGACACGGCCAACGCCGTGGAGCCGGCCCCGATCCTGAAGCAGGCCGTGGACGCCGCCCTCGGGAGGGACATCGTGATCGTGGCCTCGGCGGGCAACGACGGCCTGGGCGGCAACGTCAAGCGGACGTACCCGGCTTCGTACCCCGGGGTCCTCGCCGTGGCGTCCTCGGACCGCAACAACGAGCGCGCGGCCTTCTCCCAGTCCGGCGACTTCGTCGGCGTCGCGGCACCCGGAGTGGACATGATCTCCACCGTCCCCGGCGGCGGCCACTGCGCCGACAACGGCACCAGCTTCTCCGCGCCGTACGTCGCCGGTCTCGCGGCCCTGGTCAAGGCGAAGCACGACGACTGGACACAGGAACAGATCGTCGCTCAGATCCAACAGACGGCCGAGCGCTCGGTCGCGGGCCACGACCGCCTGGTCGGCTGGGGAGTGGTCGACCCGGTCCGCGCCCTCACCGAGGACGACAAGCCCATCGAGAAGCCGGTCGCCAACGAGGGCATGCCCAAGGCCGAGGCACCGACCCCGGCGAAGCTCCATCTCGGCGAGACACCGGAACAGCGCAACACCCGCCTCGCGACGTATGTGGTGGTGGGCGGCGGAGTCCTGGTCGCGACGATCGCGGGCGGCGCGGTGGCACTGCGCGACTCCCGACGACGGGCCGGACGGGCTGCCGGATAACGGGTGGGTGAACTGTGCGCGGGAGCGGTGAAGCCTTGTGGGTGAACCGTGATGCGTTGCAGGTGGCAAGGTGCCGAGCGTTGCAACCGCACAGGGCCTGCGTGACGTCCTGACAGTTAAGTCGCGTGACGGATAAGACACTTGGGGCTGTCACTGGCAGTGGCTAGAGTGGGTTGGGTGCAATCGGTGGACGGCGAGTCACCACGATCGCAATGCGTGACAGCTGAAGCAAACGGGGAGGAATGGCATCGTGCTTCCGGCAGACGGAGGAGGCGGCGGCGTCGCAAGGGGCTCGAGCGACATCGAGCGCGGCGTCAATGCGCTGAAGGATTTCCGCAGCAAGGTCAATGCTCTGCTGGGCGAGCTCGAGAATGGAGCCGCCGGCAAGTCCAAGGTCGCTCTCGCCAACGTCAGTCGTGCCTCGTTCGGTGGGCTCAAGGGTGACTTCGACGAGGCGGAGGACTTCTTCAAGCAGTACCAACGCGTTCACACCCTCCTTGTCTCGTTCTCGCAGTCTCTCGGTGACCAGATCGAACTGCTCAGCATCGGTGTGAAGGGTGCCGACCTCGGCTACGACACCATCGAAGAGGATGCGCGGCAGCGCTTCCATGTCATTCAGGCGCGTCTCGACCAGGCGCGGGACGCATACGACGAGCGGCAGTCGGAGAGGGACGTCAAGCAGAAGGAAGACGGTTCCAGGGGCAGCGAGCCGGCTCGCGGCAACGACACCTCTGTCCCGACGGATTTGAGGTGATGGTTGATGGCTGAAGAGGCGAAAGACAAGCATTGGGCGCTGACCGAGGAGGGTCAGCAACAGAGGCAGGAGACAGGCCGAAGCGACATCGAGAGCCTGTTTGCCAATACGGACATGTTGGAGCGGCTGCCGGAGGGACTGCCGTTCATCCCTCTCCCCTTCCCGAAGGGCAGCATCTTCGGCTCGACCAACTTCGAAGAGAAGTTGCTCAACGACATGATCGACATGGTCGAGGGGGCGAAGCCGTCAGATCTCGAAGACGCAGGCGACGCCTTGAAAAAGACCACGGAGGCTCTCAACAAGGCGGCGAAGGAGCTCGACGACTTCATCAAGTCGACCGACTGGAAGAGCGATGGTGCCACCGAGTTCCAGCGGTACGGCAAGGAAGTCGTGAAGTACACCTGGGATCTGGGCGCCTATGCCAACGCGGTTGGGGCCCAGATGAAGGTGGCCAGCACCGGCCTGGCGTCCGTGCGCAACGCCATGCCTGCGCGTGACGATCGGGCCGAACCGAAGCCCCCTGAGAGGTTTTCGGCGGAGAAGAAGACCCCGGACAACGCGGAGTACCAGAAGGCCATCCAGAAGGAGAAGGACCGCCAAGAGGCCATCAACCAGATGAACCGCTTGGCGTCGTTCTACGTGGTGTCGCGGACGACCCTGGAGAAGCAGCCGGAACCGCAGCCCCCGAGCACGCTGAAGGCGGCGGTGCCGCCACCGATGAACTCCGTCAGGACGGGAACGGCCTCCGATTCCCGGGCCGATTCCGGTGACTTCTCACGAGTTTCGAGCGAGCGAGGCGGCGTCGCAGAAAACGAGGCCAGGGACACCGGCGGTGTCTCCCGTGTAGATGTGCCGGGAAGAACCCCCACCGTCCCGGACACCTCGGTCGAGATCGACAGTGTCACGACACCTCCCCCACCGACGACCACTGCTCCAGGAACACCGCCGACGGCGCCGGCCGGCCCGCCCAACGGTAGTGGCCCGGTTCTGCCGACGGTCGGCCCTGTTGGCCCCCCTGTGAGGGGAGTCCCGCCGCGGGCTACGGGCGGGCCTCCTGTGCCGAAGACCGGTAGGCCCTCGCCGACAGCACTCGTCGGACGCCCCGCCCCGACCGGCAGCGGACCGACGACAGCGGGACGTACGACCGGACCGGTCGGCCGCGCAGGGATGCCGGGTACGAGCGCCACATCACCCGTCGGACGCCCCGGCCCGACCGGCAGCGGACCGACGACAGCGGGACGTACGACCGGACCGGTCGGCCGCGCAGGGATGCCGGGTACGAGCGCCACATCACCCGTCGGACG